>DATBRJ010000001.1:0-5459 GCA_036560395.1 Actinomycetes bacterium
GCGGAAGGTGTTCTTCTCCACCCCGTCCGGGTAGCCCGCCCGGCCGGTCCCGGTGATCCGGGTGTCCAGCGGCTGGTAGCTGCCGCGTGCGTCGCGGTAGTTGACCGGCGTGCCGGATATCTCGGCCTGCACGCGCCCGTCCGACAGCTGGTAAGACCGCCCGGTCGCGGTACGGCGGCCGGTCAGCTCACGAACCCGGTGGGCCTTGGGGTCGGGCTCGGCCACCATCGTCGTACTCGGGTGGGCCGGCACCGAGATCGGCGCCAGGCGCTTGTCGGCCGGCCGCCAGTCCGGGTGTGGCGTGAGCGTCTCCGGAGCGGCCGGTTTGGGGGGCCGAGAGGAGTCCTGGGTGGCGCTCGCGGCCGAGCCGGGCGCGAGCCCGAGGGACAGCATGGACAGGGCTACCGAGACGGACAGGATCCGGCTAGCACGCACGGTTGACCACACTCCTGGCATGGAGGACGAACCGCCGGGAGCCTAGGGACAAAAGATATCGACCGCGATACTTTCCGGATACCCGCTCACCGGCCGAGCAGGTGCCAGGTGCCGGCGCCCGCGGCGACGAAGGCGACCAGCATGATCATTGCGGTTAGGAGGCGGTGCGGCCGGGGGTACTCGGCCGGCTCGCCCGCAGGCGGTCCCACCTCGACGACCCCAGGTAGTTCTTGTCGGCCGGGGTCACGTGGCCCGGGGAGCTGTAGGTGATGTGGGTCAACGTACCCTTCTGATTGGCGGCCCTTGCCACCCGTAGTCGACTGTGCGGAACTCCGGATCGGACGGACAGGCTGCAGACCGAGATGGCCGAGGTATCGGTTACACCCTGCTTGACGGTCCATGCCGGGTTGCCGGGTCCGGCCGCTGGGTGCATCCGGCCTGATTCGCGGTATGGCAGTCGACGAAGAAACTATAGCTGAATACGCCGGACAGCAGATGCTGTTCATCACCGCCCCCCGGGACGAAGAGCACCTATGAGCAGATTCCTACGCGAGGCACATGTCAAGCATTGCTTGATATCTGACACGGCGAACAAATGCGTATCGGGGCGGGCGCCCGAATTGGCAGCGACGGAGCGGGCGTCGTTTGTAGAGTAACTGTTCAGCTGATTTCGGGTAGCCAGATGCGTCCATTGTGGAGTCGGGTGAGGGTGTCGAGGGCGTTGATGCCGTGTTTTTTGGGCGGTGGACAGGTAGCTGCGGATGGCGCAGAACGTTTCGGCGCCGGGCCAGCTGCGCAGCCCACCGCTGATCTTCTGTCGGAGTTTGACCATCCGGATGTCGCGTTCGGCGAGGTTGTTGTCGAACGGGACGCGTAGGTCGTGGGCGAAGCGCAGCGCATCGGTGGCGTACCCGGCCAGCCGGGCGATCAGGTTCGCCGCTGGGGTTCGCGCTCGGGCGCCGGGCGGGGTGGGGTTGGCGGCCCGGGAGGTGTCGAGGATGGCGTGGTAGCGGGCCCCGGTAGACGGCCAGCAGCCGGGCCTCGATCGCTCCGCGCCGGCGGTTCGGGCATGCCGGGGGTGTTGTGGATCTCGGACAGCAGCCGGATCATCTGTTGCGCCCAGGCCTGCCGGGCCGGTTCGGCGTCAACGAGGGCGGCCAGCTCGCGCAGGTGGTGGGCGTTGCATAGCTGGTGCGCGGTGCCGTAGCGCCGGTACCAGGTGAATCCGTCGTGCACCGCGATCCCGGAAACGCGGGCAGCAGCGCGGCGGCCAGAATCCCCGCGTGGCCACGGCCCTGGTACACGGTGAACAGCGACAGGAACTCGGTGGAGGCGCTGTGCACCCAGGCGCTGCCGCCGGCGACCCGCAGCCCGGTCTCGTCGAAGCGCGCCACCGCCGCCGCGGCCAGGCCGTCGCGCACCGCGGACAGGAACGGGTCCAGCCCGATGGCGGTGCTGGTCATGATGCTGACCAGGGTGCCCACCGACACGCCCACGCCGAGCAGGTCGGCCATGGTCTCCGCGGCCTGCTCGTAGGGCAGGTGCTGGTAGCCGACCAGGTAGGCGGCGATCGCCCGCACCCGCGGACCGTACTGGGCCGGCGCCCGCACCCCGTCCGGCTCGCCGGCCATTGTCTTGACCCCGCAGCCGCACCGACGATGCTCGAGGCGGTGCTCCCGCACCCGCAGCCGCACGTCGGGCAGGTCGAACACCTGCCGCCGCTCCACCGAGGCGACCGGCGCGTCGGCCAGCGAGTCACCACAGCCACGACAGCGCTGCGGGATGTGCACCAGCACCTCGTCCGGCTCGGTCACCTGCCGCAGCGTGAACCCCGGCTCGCCAGGCTGCTTGCCCGGCGGCCGGCCCCAGGACTCCCGCCGCGACCGCGGCGCCGGCTTGCCCGGCCCGTCACTGGACGGCGGCTTGGACGAGTTACGCGAGTTGAGACCCAACCGTCGCCGCAGCTCACCGTTCTTCGCCTCAAGCCGCGCGATCACCGCGTCCCGCTCGGCCAACGTCGCCTCCAACCGAGCAAGCCGCTCCAGCAGCTCTACAGTGGACGGCGAATCGGGAACGACAGCCAGAATCCACCATCACAGCACATGATCAAGCCGCCACGCCGACGAAACCAGCTGAATAGTTACCCATCCGGTCAACTATCGACGTTGGTTGGTCGCCTACCGTCGGTGCGCTCCCTCACCGGGACGATTTGTTGATCGGGCCGTGACGAGGCGGTTGCATGCTTTCCTGCGGACTGGTGTCACAATCTGGACGGCGGACTCGTGTGAACGATCAGGAGGCAGCGTGGCGCGCAGGGTTGAAGTCCGTCTCATCGACGACCTCGATGGCGGCAAAGCCCAGGAGACGATTCGGTTCGGGCTGGACGGGGTGAGCTACGAGATCGACCTCAGCGCCAAGAACGCCAAGCAGCTGCGGTCGGCGCTGGCTCAGTACATGGATGCCGGGAGCAAGGCCGGCCGAGGCTCGGTCGTGACGAGTGCTCGTGGCCGGCGTGCGGCTGGACCCGCGTCGGTTGATCGGGCGCAGAACCAGGCTATCCGGCATTGGGCAAGGAGCAAGAAGATCGAGCTCAACGACCGGGGCCGGATCCCGCGACACATCGTGGAGCAGTATCAGGCGGAGGCGGGGCGGTAGCAGACGGAGTCTTACAACTTCCGCTGCCCGGAACATCCGATGGATGTCGCGGTTCGTGCGAGTCTGCGCCTGGTCCGTCACCGACCGAGGGCTGGGCCCGCGGCGGCGCCACCCTGGTACCCCGCCCTCGACACGCCCAGCACCCGGCACGCCACAACCACCGGGATGCGTCCGCGGCAAGTTCCGCGACGACCGGGTAGATCATTTTGGGAGGACGTTCTCCCGAGCGAAGTACGCCGCGGCCCCGCGCAAGATCTCGTTCTTCACCTCCAGCGCCGCTTGTCGCGGCGTAGCGCCACCAGCTCCGTGCGCTCCTCGCTGGTCGGACCTTCCCGCCGGCCCTCGTCCCGGTCGGCCTGCGCCAACCAGGTACGCAGACACGACTCGCGGATCCCCCGGTCCCTCGGCGTGGCCACGATCGGCTTGACCTTCCACCGGGCCAGCTCGATCGCACGCTGACGAAACTCCAACGGGTACGGTGCGGCCTCCCTCGGAGACCAAGTGTCGCCTCAGGCCAGCTGTCCCGGGAAACCGGTGCAGGCTCATGCAACCGAGAAGTGTGCTGGGGTGCCAGTCCAGAAGTCACCCCGCTCGAGACGCCGGTTGACCTGCAGCGGCGCTCGCAACGTCATCAGATACGTCGCCGTTCCCCGCCCGTCAAGGCTGCCTCATGACTGAGCTGCATGGATCTAAATAACGCCGTCCGGTCATCACAACACTCACTACGTCGACGTTTGGACCCCATCGCCTCCCCTCATCGGCTGACTCGAAAATCTTCAGTGAGTGGGCAGGCGGCAGCACCGGCGCGGAGCGCCGGTGGGTTGCGTTGACGGTGATTGTGATGTTGACGGTGTGGTGGGTTACGCGGCGCTGGGTTCGTCTCGGGCGGTGAGGGTGACCTTCTTGCCGGTGACGCGTTCGAGTTGGTGGATCAGCTGGCGTTGGTGGCGTTGGTGGTAGCGGGTGTCGTGGAAGTCGGCGCCGAGGTCGTGGTAGTGGGCGTCCGGGTCGTTGAGCAGGTGCCAGACGACGGTGAGGATTGAGTTGCCGGTGGCGACGATGGCGCGGAGCTTGCCGCGGCGTCTGGACAGGCGTCGGTAGCGTTCGCCGAGGAAGGTGTCGCTGCGGGCCAGCACGGCGGTGATCTCGCCGAGGGTGCTGGCCAGCCAGGGGTTGCCTTTGCCGGTGGTGGCGGGTTTGGTTCTGCCGGCGGACTGGTTGGCGCGGGGCGAGAACCGTGCCCAGGACGCGAGATGTGCGGCGGTGGGGAAGACGGTCATGTCCACGCCGAGTTCGGCGATGAGTTCCTGGGCGCAGGTGACGCCGATTCCGGTGACCTCATCGAGCTGGGTGACCTGAGCTGTGTACGGACCGATCTGGGCTTCGATCGCGGTGCTTAACTCGGCGATGTCGGCGGTGATGGCGTCGACGCGGTCGAGCATCTTTGCACAGAGCAGCGCGTGGTGCTCCTCGAAGTGGCCGGTCAACGCCTCCCGGAGTTGGTGGATCTTCGCGCGGAGCCGACCGCGGGCCAGTTCGGCCAGGGCCAGCGGGTCGCGTTGGCCGGCGATCAGCGCGGCCAGGATCGCCCGGCCGGAGACACCGAACATGTCCGAGGCCACCACCGACAGTTTGATCTGCGCGTCCTCGAGCAGCTTCTCCAAGCGCTGCTTCTCCCGGGTGCGGTCCCGGATGAGTGAGCGGCGGTAGCGGGTCAGGTCCCGCAACCGGCGGATCGGCTTGGGAGGCACGAAACTCGGGGTGCACATTCCCCGCTCGACGACCTTGGCCAGCCATACCGCGTCGAGCTTGTCGGTCTTGGGCCGGCCGGGCACGTTCTTAACGTGTCCTGCGTTGAGTAGCCAACACTCGAACCCTTCGGCCTCCAGCAGGTAGAACACCGGTTTCCAGTAGTCGGAGGTGGCCTCCATCGCCACCCGGGTCACGCCCAGTTCACGCAGCCGGTCAGCCAGCTGCAGCAGCGCCCCGGTGGTCGTGGCGTACTCGGTGACCTCTTGACGACGTCGGCCCGGGGTGCGCTCGTTAGGCACCCGGATACACGCCATCAGACCGGCTTTGCCGATATCCAGCGCGGCGACCCGCTCCACAAGGTGGACTGTCTCGTCGGTTCCTTCCATCCTGTGCTCCTCGCCGTGCACCGCGGACACCATCAGGTGGCTGCCCGCGGGGCCGAGGGACAACAAGAGGCGGACTCGCGTGCTCGAGGCAACAATGCAGGGCCCTGGAACCGGCTCCCAGCGTCAGACTACTTGACGGTCTCATCGAACCAAGCCGCGACGACGTCGGCGGGCAACCACCCCGATTTTCCCACCCGCCAGGGCGTCCACAAAGGACACAGATGACTACTT
>DATBRJ010000002.1:0-12105 GCA_036560395.1 Actinomycetes bacterium
GCGGGGCTGACCGGATCCGGCAGCCAGCTCTTCACCCAGAACAGCTCCGGGGTGGGCGATACTGCGGAGGTCGGCGACTTGTTCGGCTCTGCGCTGGCCGCCGGTGATTTCGACGGCGACGGGTTCGCCGACCTGGCCATCGGTGCACCGCTCGAGTCCATCCCCCGCATCTTCGAGGCCGGCGTGGTCAACGTGCTGTACGGCACCCCCACTGGGCTGACCGGATCCGGCAGCCAGACCTTCACCCAGAACACCCCCGGGGTGGGCAGCAACGCCGAACCCGGCGACTGGTTCGGCTATGCGCTGGCCGCCGGCGACTTCGACAATAACGGGTTCGCCGACCTGCCCGTCGGCGTACCGTTCGAGATCATCGACAACTTCATCGCTGCCGGCGCGGTCAACGTGCTGCCCGGCACTGCGGCGGGGCTGACCGGATCCGGCAGCCAGTTCTTCACCCAAAACACGCCCGGGGTGGGCAGCACCGCCGAAGAGGACGACCTGTTCGGCTTCGCGCTCGGCCCCTCCGGAGCGCAAGGCCCGACCGCCGCACAGAGCCCGGCTGCATCACCGGCCACCTCATTGTCCGACCCGCTATGGACAAAGCCGGCCAGTCGCTGAAGGTCCGATGCGCGATGTGGCTGCGCAAGGCGCTCGAGGCGGCGGTCTGCGAGCTGCTAGCTCGCGGCCGGGCCGCCTACTAGTCGTTCTCTCCTCTCTGTTAGTCGTGGTATTTCACCCCAGCTGATTTGGCGCGACCTGCATAACCGCAGGTCAGCATGCCGTTTTGGTCGTCCCTAGTTCGCGACTACCTCGACTGACCGACCGCTTTGGACCGGCGCCGAAAGCTGCATCTTTCGGCCCCACCTTCGCGCTAGCGTCACCCGCATGAGTGACGGCGACATTCGCAGGTTTTTCTCGGTACATACACCGCAGGGCGAAAGGCAGTTCGAGCGCGCGCTGTTCAGTTACAGCATCGAGAACGGAGTGCTCAAGGTGTCGCAGCGAGGGGGTGACATCCCGCTGGTCGTGTACGGAACCGCGGGGTGGCTCCGGGTCGAGGAAGGCGGCGAGGTCGTCGAGCCCGCGATCGGCGGCGGCGAGCATCTTCACCAACCGGGGATTGAAGAGTGAGCCGCACCCAGGTCTGTAGTCACGAAGTGGGCCACATGATCGCGAGTTTTGGTGGCCCAGTGAAGTCCGCTGCATATTCTCACCAAAACTAGAGATCTTGACCCCGAGCGCCGGGACGCTCCGTCGCCGTCCGGGCACGGCTTAGCGACCACGTGCTCACCAACCGCCGGATCGAGGACGCGTCACTGAAGGGCCGGGAGCGGCACCTCTGCTCGTGAGCTGCTCCAAGCGCTCACCGAACGAATGCGACAGATATGTACAGATCCGATGAGGAATGCATAAAGGTCATGACGCTTGAGGTCACCTACCAACCAGGATTGTCGGTCCGACCGTCATAGACAGTCCGCTCGCTGCGACGTGAGCGCGGCGACAGCGGGGCATGCACAAGTTATTCACCCGTGATGTCGCTCACACCGGCGGGGCGAACCGAGCGCTTCTGTCTGGCGTTTCTTAAAAGGGAGCGAGCACTGAGTGTGAGATCACGGAGGAGTCTGGCGAACGGAGTCGACCAGGAGGGAAGCGCAACCCTGTTTGGATTGTTGTCATGGCTGGAGCTGATGGCCCGGCCCGAATGACGAGGATGAGAAGAAGTGACCACTGCAATCGCCCTTACCGAACCTGCCGCGCTGACGCCGGCTGACCGCTGTGATCGCTGCGGTGCGCAGGCCTACATCCGCGTCGTGCTCGGCAGCGGCAGCGAGTTGCTCTTCTGCGCGCATCACGGCCGGAAATACTCCGATGGGCTCCGCGAGGTTGCGCTCCACATCCAGGACGAGAGCGAGAAGCTCGCGGCCACACCCGCGATAGCCCCGGACGACGAGCACTAATCCGATCCACTTCTCCGTCCGCGATCCGACCTGCTGATCTTGTGGACGTCATGAAGGCGGCGACCACCTTTGCGTGGCTGCCGCCTTCACATTGTGGCTTCGTCTTGAAAGACACCCTCATCGAGGCCCACTGCCCGATCGGGGCTAACGCGCAGTGCGGGAGGAGCCTGCCTTCCGGGCGATGTCACTCCTAGGTCGGGTGGAGGTCCCCTAATACCTGGGGTATGAAGCGCACGTTCAGCCGGTAGGTCTGGGTGAAGAAGCCCTTCATGCGGGCGACGCCGCGTCGCTGACACAGGTTATCGGTGTGCCGGGGGATGATTGGGGTACGGCGGCAGCCGCGACCGCCGATGCACCCAGTGGCAGCGCGGCCAGACACAGCTGAGGAAATCCGTGAGCCTTCAGACCAGCGCGATCCTGTCGGGTGGGGAGCCTGATGCCGGCTACACGGCGCGGCATCTGCTCGTCCTCGAGGGGCTCGAAGCGGTCAGGAAGCGACCTGGCATGTACATCGGGTCGACGGACTCACGAGGTCTCATGCACTGCCTGTGGGAGATCATCGACAACTCGGTCGACGAGGCGCTCGCCGGGGTCTGCGGCGGCATCGACATCGTGCTGCGGGAGGACGGCTCTGCCGAGGTGCGCGATGACGGGCGTGGCATCCCGGTCGACAAGGAACCCAAGACCGGGTTGTCCGGCGTCGAGGTGGTCATGACCAAGCTGCACGCCGGCGGGAAGTTCGGCGGCGGTTCTTACGCGGCGTCCGGCGGGCTGCACGGGGTCGGGGCATCGGTGGTCAACGCGCTGTCATCGCGGCTCGACGTCGAGGTAGACCGCGGTGGAGCCACCTGGTCGGTGTCTTTCAGGCGCGGCACCCCTGGCGTCTTCGCTGGGCCAGGGCCGGACACGCCGTTCACCAAGCGTTCCGGCCTGACCAAGCTCGGGCGGGTGGCGAGACGCATCACCGGGACCAGGGTCCGGTTCTGGCCGGATCGGCAAATCTTCGTCAAGGATGCGAGGTTCTCCATCGAGGACCTCCATGCTCGAGCGCGGCAGACAGCCTTCCTCGTGCCGGGCCTGTCCATTTCGGTGCGCGACGAGCGCGGCGGTAGCACCCATGCAGATGAACAGGTCTTCGTTTACAAGGGCGGGATCAGCGAATATTGCGACTTCCTCGCCCCAGACCGGCCGGTCACCGACACCTTGCGACTGAGCGGGAGCGGCCTCTTTACCGAGACTGTGCCCGTCCTCGACCGCAAGGGACACATGACCCCCACGGAGGTCGAGCGCGAGCTGGCCGTCGATGTTGCGCTGCGCTGGGGAACGGGCTACGACAGCGTCGTCAAGTCCTACGTCAACATCATTGCTACCCCAAAGGGAGGCACTCACCTCGCCGGGTTCGAGCGAGCGATGGTCCGCGCTCTCAACGATGTCTTGCGTTCGACCAAGCTCGTGCGCCAAAACGATGACCCACTGATCAAGGATGACATCCTCGAAGGCTTGACCGCCGTCGTCACCGTACGGCTGGCCGAGCCTCAGTTCGAGGGCCAGACCAAGGAGGTGCTGGGCACACCCGCGGCCTCACGCATCGTCGCGTCAGTCGTGCAGGGCGAGCTCAAGAACTGGCTGACCTCGACCAAGCGTGGCGATCGGGCTCAGGCGCGGCTTGTCCTCGAGAAGGTCGTCTCGGCGGCGAGGACCCGGATCGCGGCTCGTGCTCACAAGGAAGCCCAGCGCCGCAAGAATGCGCTCGAGACGTCGTCGTTGCCTGCCAAGCTGGCCGACTGCCGCACCGACGACGTGTCTCGCAGCGAGCTGTTCATCGTGGAAGGCGATTCAGCGCTCGGCACTGCCAAACTTGCCAGGAATTCCGAGTTCCAGGCCCTGCTTCCCATTCGCGGCAAGATCCTCAACGTGCAGAAGTCCTCCGTCGGCGACATGCTCAAGAACGCGGAGTGCGCCGCGATCATCCAGGTGGTTGGCGCGGGCTCCGGCCGGTCCTTCGACCTGGATACCGCGCGCTATGACAAGGTCGTGATCTTGGTCGACGCGGACGTCGACGGCGCGCACATCCGCACCCTGCTGCTGACCCTGTTCTTCCGGCACATGCGACCCCTCGTCGAGGCCGGCCGTGTCTATGCCGGCATGCCACCCCTGCACCGGATCGAAGTGGTGAGTTCTGGCTCGAAGAAGAACGACGTGATCTACACCTACACCGAGGCGGAGATGCGTCGTACCGTCGCCGAGCTGAGCCGTCGGGGCAAGAAGATCAAAGATCCGATCCAGCGTTACAAGGGCCTCGGTGAGATGAACGCCGACCAGCTCGCGGAGACCACCATGGACCCGCGCAGCCGCACCTTGCGCCGAGTGACGATGGGCAACGCCGAGGACGCCGAAAGGATCTTCGAGCTGCTCATGGGCAACGACGTCGCTCCGCGCAAGGAGTTCATCACCGATGCCGCGGCGCTCGTCGACCGCACCAGGATCGACGCGTGACCCACCCTGCGGCCTTGCCAGTCACCCAGCGGTCTTCCGGCCACGGTCGAAGGACCTCGGACACAGGACGCTAGGACACATCGGTCGTCTCGGCTGAGATCCACCGCAGATAGTCCTCGCTTCCGGCTGCGACCGGAAAGGCGAGGATCTCGGGTGTCTCGTACGTGTGCTCACCACGGATGTGTTCGGCCAGCCCGTCAAACCGCTCGCGCGTTGTCTTGAGAAGGATGAGCCACTCGTCTGCCTGCTCGACAAAGCCCTGCCACCGGTACGTGCTCGCGATCGGGCCAACGACCTGTGCACAGGCGGCGAGCCTTGCCTCGACCGCGGATCTCGCGATCTTCAGCGCGAGCTCCCGAGAATCCGTTGTCGTATGGACCTGCAGGTGCTCGCCTTCGCCCCGCTGCCTCATATCGCCAGCATGCCCGCCGAACGCCACCGCCGCACGCCTACCGCTCCCAGCGGCTGCCGACCGCGCCATATGGTCAGCGGGTACGGGCGTGACTTCACACCGGCGGCCGCCGTGTGCCTGGAACGATGAGCGTGGTAGGAACCGGCCGTGGACGCTGACGTCGTCGTTGTCGGAGCCGGTACGGCCGGCAGCGCAACCCTGTGGCAACTCGCACAGCGTGGGGTCCACGCAATCGGTGTCGACCAATTCGAGCCCGGACACAGCCAAGGCTCAGGGCACGGAGAGTCTCGGATCATCCGCACGGCCTATCACGAGCATCCGGCGTACGTCCCGCTGGTCCGATCTGCCTGGCAGCTATGGCGATCACTCGAGGCGGCGACCGGCACCAGCCTTCTCACTCGTACCGGCGCGGTCATGATCGGCCCGGCGGATGGAGAGCTGATCACGGGGGTGCTCGCCGCCGTGCGTACGCACGACCTGCCCTACGAGCAGCTGGACCAAGCAGCCTGCCGCGACAGGTTCCCACAGCACATCCTCGGCGTGCCTGAGGTCGCGGTGGTCGAGCCGGACGCCGGGTTCCTGCGGCCGGAGCTCGCAATCAGGACGATGGTGGCAGCGGCGGTGGCAGCCGGTGCAACACTGATCACCGCCACTCCGGTCCGCGGCGTCGAGGCCGCACCTGGCGGCGCGCGGGTCCTGCTGGACAGTGGCACGCTCACCGCCAAGCACGTCGTCATATGTGCCGGCGCGTGGGTCAGCGAACTGCTGCCGTTGCTGCGTGCCGCGCTGCAGGTGGAGCGGCAGGTGCAGGCTTGGTTCCCGGTGCGAGATCGGTTGATGTACGCCCCCGAGCGGTTTCCGGTCTTCATCCGCGAAAGCAACGGGCACTTCCTCTACGGCATACCGTCGCCGAACGGACACGCTCTCAAGGTCGGCATCCATCACGAGGGAGTGCCGACAAGCCCAAGGACTATCGACCGGTCCGTCAGCCATTCCGATATCGCGATGCTGACCACCCTTGTCAACCAGCTGCTTCGCGAGGTTGAGCAGGCCGCGGACCGCGCGAGCGTCTGCATGTACACCAACGCGCCGGACGGTCACTTCGTCATCGGAGCAGCACCTGGCTTCGACAACGTCACTGTTGTGTCTGCGTGCTCAGGGCACGGCTTCAAGTTCGCCCCTGTCCTCGGCGAGATCGCCGCCGACCTGGCCGTTGATGGCGGAACTCAGCATCCCATCGCGCTCTTCGATCCGGCCCGACTGCGCTGAGCGAAGCGTCATCTGCCCTGGTGTCGCCTGTCCAAAGTCTCTTTGCGTTGGCCCGGTCCCGCTGGTGCGCGCCCCACGGAAACGTTCCGCGCGGCTCCACATTTCCGCGGAGAGCCCGCAGGCACACACTGGCTACGTTCTCGGTCGCCCGCGTACCTCCAGTACGCCGGGCTCCCTGTGGCCTTGCCAGTGATCCAGCGGTCCTCGGGCCACCGGCAAACGACCTCGGACACGCGACACTAGCCGGTCGAGGCGGGTCCGGCGACCGCTGCGACGGGCTGCGAGAGCGGGGATCCCGACCCGTCCCGCCTGCCGGTTGGCTCGGACAGATCGATCGGTACTCCGGTCGCCGCCGCGCCGCGGGCTGGAGCAGGGCCGGCCCAGGCCAGGATGAGAGTGTCCTCGCCCTTGAGAAAGCGGTGGCAGCGGACACCACCGGTCCCGCGCCCCTTGGACGGATAGTCCTCGTAGGGCGCGACCTTGAGCGAGCCGCCGAGCGCGCCCGGCAGGGCGCCGCTGGCGCCGGCGACCGTGACGACACTCGCCGGTGTATCAGGGTCGATTGCGCCGAAGTAGACCACCCGCTGACCGCGGTCGATGCGGATGCCGGCCATGCCGCCCGCGGCGCGCCCCTGCGGGCGTACATGCTCAGCCGGGTAACGGAGGAGCTGTGCGTCGCTGGTCACGAAGACCAGGTCTTCCCGGCCGGTCCTGAGCTCGGCGGCTCCGATGACCTCGTCGCCGTCGCGCAGACCAACGACTTCCCACGAATCCTTGTTCTGCGGAAAATCGGGCACCACCCGCTTGACCACGCCGGCGGCCGTGCCGAGCGCGATCCCTGGTGAATCGGCGGACAATGACGCGAGGCATAGGACCCGCTCACCCTTGTCCAGCGCAAGGAACTCGCCGAGCGGCGCTCCGCCGGCGAGGTTTGGAGCGTCCGCCGTCGGCGGCAGCACCGGCAGGTCGAGCACTGGCAGCCGCAGCATCCGGCCAGCCGACGTCACTGCTCCCACCTCGCCCCTTGCCGTCGCACGTACGACCGAAACGATCACGTCGTGCTTCGCCCGCCGCCCACCGGAGGGAAGCCGTTCGGCCGAGGTGGTTCTCGCCAGCAGGCCGGTCGAGGAAAGCAGCACCCAACATGGGTCGTCAGGCACCTCGAGCGGCATGGAGGCAAGGGCGGCGGCCGGGACGCCGACGGCCTCGAGCAGGATCGTTCGCCGCGGCGTGGCGAAACGTGCCGCGATGTCTGCCAGCTCCGTCGACACGACCTCCCGCAGGAGATCCTCTGACTCGAGGATCGCGGTGAGCTCGGCGATCGTACGCTCCAGCTCGGTCAGCTCCTCTCGCAGCTTGGACACCTCAAGCGAGGTGAGCCGGCGCAGCGGCATGTCCAGGATGTGCTGGGCCTGGATCTCAGTCAGATCGAAGACTTGCATGAGCCGGCCTCGTGCCTGCGTCGTGTCGCGGCTGGAACGAATGACCTGGACCACCTCGTCGATATTGTCCAGGGCGATCAAGAGGCCCTGGACGATGTGCCTGCGCTCCTCGGCCCGCCGCTTGCGGTAGACGCAGCGGCGCCGAACGACCTCGAACCGGTGATCGAGATAGACCTGGAGCATCTCCTTCAATCCGAGGGTGAGCGGCTGCCCGTCGACCAGTGCGACGTTGTTGATGCCGAAGGAGTCCTCCAGCGGAGTCAGCCGATAGAGCTGCTCGAGGATCGCCTCCGCGTTGAAGCCGTTCTTGACTTCGATGACCAGGCGAAGCCCCTTTTCCCTGTCGGTCAGATCGGTGAGGGCGGAGATGCCGCCGATCTTCTTGGCCTGCACCAGCTCCTGGATACGGGCCATCACCCGCTCCGGGCCTACGCCATATGGCAGCTCGGTCACGACGATGCCCTTGCGCCTGGCCGTGACATTTTCGATCCGGGCGGTCGCGCGGGTGCGGAATGAGCCGCGTCCACTCTCATAGGCGTCCCTGATCCCGTCCAGGCCGACGATCTTCCCGCCGGTGGGTAGGTCGGGTCCCGGGACGAAGCGCATCAGGTCATCGAGGCTCGCCTGCGGATTGTCGATGAGGTGCCGACAGGCGGTAACAACCTCGCCGAGGTTATGGGGCGGCATGCTGGTCGCCATCCCCACGGCGATGCCCGCTGCGCCGTTGACGAGCAGGTTAGGGAACGCTGCTGGCAAGACCTCCGGCTCGAGCTCCCTGCCGTCGTAGTTGGGCCCGAAGTCGATGACCTCCTCATCGATGTTCTCCACCATCGCCGCTGCCGCCAGGGCCATCCGGCACTCTGTGTTGTGGTTGACGAAGCCGCCCGCCAGGAACGAATGATCCTCGCTCTCGACTCGAAGAGAGTAGACGTTAGCCTGGCCGGCGTCCTCAACCCGAAGTACGGGTGTGAAGCGGTAGCCAGAATCCATGATTGGCAGGATCGTCTGCAGAACCTCGAGATCCTTGAAGTGGCTCACGATCAGGCTGCGATCGGTGATCCATCTCTCGAACCGATCGAAGTTGTTGCGAAGCAGCCAAGACCGGCCGCTGCCACGAATGCCAGGCAGGGCAGACCGCACGTAGTCCGCGACATAAGGCGCGTGGTCGCGGCTGAGTCGGTGTGTGCGCGCAGGCAGCGCACGAAGAACCGCATCCAGCTCCTGCTGCTTCCGAGCGATGAACCCGACTCGCTCGGCGAACGCACGGGCGTTGTGCCGGCCCGAGATGACAAGCCGGTGCTCGCCGCGGGCGTACTGCGTACGGTTGCTGTGGACGCCGAATTCGAGAAGTAGCTCCTGGATCTCGCACGCAAGCCGTGGGCTGTAGGTCGAGTACTGAATGGTGAACGAGTCGTCCGGCGCATGCCTGAGTCCACCGTCCCCTTCGAATGCGGCCATGAGGAATGCACGCTTGACGGGTGTCCCGCCCTGCCAAGTGGCCTCCGGTACGAACTTCTCCGCGGACCTGTGGCCAATCAACTCGGCCAACGGGCTTGCCCCGAAACTCGACATGTCCTGGATGTCGAGTTCGAAGATTTGCCGATGTGATTGGCGGGTGCGACGGGTTGAGACATAGCGAGGGCCTCCGACAATGCTGTCGTACGCGAAGAGCGCCTCGTCAAAGAACGCTTTATCCGTGTTATTGAAGCCGGCGCGGCCAGAGGATGCCCAGCCCTCGCTCACCCAGGCGCCGCAGAGCAAGCCGAGCATGTATTGCCTAACTGTGGGAACCGCCGTAGTCCATGCATTCCTGGCCAGGCAGACGATGGTTCCCGGCGTGATCTCGTCTAGGCGGAGCCACTGGAAGACAGGAACTCCCATGGCGGAGACGAGACACAGGACCGGATGGTTGGTGCTGCCGCGGAGGGTGTGGCCGCTCTTTGCAATCAGACGCTTCGTGGGATGGATGCCGGAGTTGAAGACCTTGCTGACCCGAACTGGGTTGCCGTCCTTGTCGAGTACCTGGAAGTCCGCCGCTGCTTCGCTGTTGGGCGGCAGATCGACGAGATCCGCGATCCGGGCACTACGACCGTCAGGAAGCGGGACGCGGGTGTCCCCGGTGACGCAATAACGCATGGCGGCTGGGCCGTCGTCCAAGTTGCCGAAGTTGCCGTGGCCGTCGACGAGTGGCAGACGCATCGAGAACGGCTGGGCCATGCGGACGAGAGCGTCATAGATCGCACCGTCACCATGCGGATGCAGCTTGCCCATGACCTCGCCGACGACTCTGGCCGACTTGACGTGGCCGCGATCGGGTCGCACACCCATCTCGTTCATCTGGTAGAGGATCCGGCGATGAACCGGCTTGAGCCCGTCGCGTGCGTCAGGCAAAGCCCGCGAGTAGATGACCGAGTAGGCGTATTCGAGGAACGATCCCTGCATCTCCGACGCGACGTCGGTTTCGAGAATCCGCTCCTCGAAGTCCTCGGGAGGCGGGGTCGTCGTGCGACGGGCCATGGCTGACACTCCAGGCATTCGTACTGGTCGCGCCCACATTAGCCCGGACTGCCGACCGGATCCTGGCACGACGCGGCGGCCGTGTGGAACAGGTCGTCTCAACGGATCGGGCGGGCGCCGAGCCGGGAGATCGCTCTGGCAGCGAGGGCCGTTCCGGCCTTCAGTGCGGCCTTCGGATCATCGTTCCGAAGGCGCGCGGAGAGGAAGCCCGCGGCGAAGGCGTCGCCGGCGCCGGTCGTGTCCACGACCTCAGCCGCGGACCCTTCGACCCGGACTGGGCCGGCGCCATCGCCTGCCCATATAGCCCCCGCGGCGCCGAGCTTGACGACGACCTCGGAGTAGTGGCCTGTGAGCCCCTCGGCGGCAGCGTGCGGATCAGATGCGCCGGTCAGGGCCACGGCCTCGTCGAGGTTGGCGAAGAGCAGGTCGGCTCCGCTGGTCCAGGAGAGGAAGTTATCCACACCGGCCGCTATGAGGGGAGCGGCCGAGGCAGCGTCGACGGAGAGGCTCATGCCCACCTCATGACCGCGGTGCTGCGCCGCGAGTCCGGCCGCCCGAGAGCCTTCGTTGAATAGCGTGTACGCGGACAGGTGCAGATGCGACGCCCAGGAGAACGGGTCAGCGCCAAGATGTTCGGGGCGCAGGCCTGCATTCGCCCCCACATCGGGCAGCATCGAACGCTCGCCGCCTGGGTGTACGAGCACCACGCACGTTCCGGTCGGCCGGTCCGCGTCGATGTCGGCGTACACCGCCACTCCAGCAGCCCGCAATGCGTCCGCGGCCGCCTGCCCGAACGAATCCGCCCCGACTCGGCCGAGAAACGCGGCGGAGACATCGATCGCTGCGAGCCAGGCGGCGACGTTCGCGGCCGATCCACCCCAGCCCGTACGGATCCGAGCCGAGGTGTCGGTCGCATGTGCGATCTCGGCGCTCAACGCGACCGTCACATCCACCATGAGGTCGCCCATGGTGAGGATGCGCGGGCGATCCGTCGGCCCGCGCAGGCTGGCCGGGCCGAGTGTGTCAATATGTAGCCCATGACTCGCGCCGGTATTTACGTCCGAATCTCCCAAGATCGCGCCGGCGCCGGGCTCGGTGTGCAACGTCAGGAGACCGACTGCCGAGCGTTGGCCGAGCGCAAGGGGTGGGAGGTCGCCGGCGTCTATCCCGACAACGACGTCAGCGCGTACTCGGGCAAGCCTCGGCCGGAATGGGAGCGGCTCAACGCGGACGTCCGCGCCGGCGCCATCGACGCGATCGTCTGTTGGCACGTCGACCGGTTGACCCGATCCCCGCGCGAGCTTGAAGACGTTATCGACCTCGCCGACCGGCTCGGGCTCGGGCTGGCCACGGTGACCGGGGAGATCGACCTCGCCACGCCGACCGGTCGCATGGTCGCCCGCATGATGGGCGCTGCCGCACGACACGAGGCCGAGCATAAGGCCGAACGGCAAGCCCGCCAGCACCGGCAAGCGGCCGAGGCCGGCAAGGTGTCCGGCGGGGGGACGCGGCCGTTCGGGTACGCCGAGGATCGGGTGACCGTGGTCGAGCCGGAGGCCGAGATCATCCGCGAGTGTGCCCGTCGCGTGCTCGTCGGTGAAGGTCTCACGAGCGTGTGCCGCGATCTGGCCGTACGCGACGTACGCACGCCAACGGGCAATCGCTGGCGCCGCAATACCCTCCGTCAGTTGCTCGCGTCAGCGCGGATCTCAGGACGCCGCGAGCACACGTCGCGCTCGTCGTGGTCGGGCACCCGGCCGCTACTCGGCGAGATCACCAAAGAGGCGGTCTGGCCGGCCATCATCACGCCGGTCGAGTCCGACCGGTTGCGCGCGATTCTCTCGAGCCCGGACCGCCGTAAGGTCGGCGCCGTGACCGGTCGGCGCTATCTGTTGAGCGGCATCCTCCGGTGCGGCAAGTGCGGCCACGGCTTGGTCGGTAGCCCGCGCGCCGGCGTGCCGCGCTACGTCTGTCCGAGGGTGCCGGACGGCACCTCGTGCGGCGGGATCTA
>DATBRJ010000003.1:0-3750 GCA_036560395.1 Actinomycetes bacterium
TACGGATACGGCCACTGGTTAGGTCTGCAGCCCTCGAGGCTCTTCGTTTGCTGCACCATGACGGGGGCGAGTGCGCCCGGGCGCGGACAATGTATGTGATCGTGGCCTAACCCGTGGCCGACCTCGTGGTTGACCACATACTCACGGTAGCTGAGGATATCGTCCCCGTAAGTATCCGCACCGAGCCCCCAGCGCTTCGCGTTGATCACCGCCCGGCCGCCATCCCAGCACGACACGCGGCCGAAGGTCCGCAGCGGGAAGCACAGCCGGTCCGTGAGAACAGCACTCGACAGCGAAACCCGGATCTGGACCGAGCCGTGGTCCACTCGTTCGAACTGTAGCTTCCCGTCATGCCCCCAGCTGCGCGGATCGTTGAGGGTCGCGTGGACCGCTTTGGCGAAGTCCCCGCCGTCGAATGGCAGACCCCGCTCGACCTCAACGATGTACTTCACTACGGGGCCTTCGGCGCCCTTGACCGGCTCCTGGGTACCGGGCACGACGGTGAAGGTGCCCGTGCCTGACTGAGGGGGGTTCACCGGCTTCGGCTGGAGCCGCCCGTTCACGACCTTCCCGGTCGGTGGCGAGACCCTCGGTGGCTCGACGGTTCCCTCTTCGCCCTGGACAACGCGATCATCCTGTCGCGACGGGATGTCGAACGGGGTCGGTGTGACGGCCGGTCCCCCCGCGGCGGAGCCCCCCTGCCCGGCTCCCGGGGGCAGGTCGATCCCGTACGTGGTGACGTACAGCGTCCCGGCGATGACCAGCGCCGCTAAGCCAACCACGTTGAACGCGAGCAGCGCTCCCCACCACCGCGGCCGTGACGGACGCGGCGGGACCCGGCCCGCGTGCCGGCGGTGTCGTCGCCGATGGTCAGCCATGAATGCACGACGCTATCGAATAGGCAAAGGGACCGCGCTAGAGCCAGATCGGGTCGCGCTGCCGGTCGAAGGGCGCCGGTCCTGCGCGATCCGCAGAGACCAACCCGCCCGCGCGATCCGTCTTAGTCCGGACGCGCCGCCTGCAGCCTGACAAGCTCCCGGATAGCGTCCGCCACGACCTCGGGGTGCTCCAGCTGGGCGACGTGGCCGCTTTTTGCGAGCATGAGCAGGCGGGAGTTCGGGAAGGTCCGCACCGCGCGGCTCGCGGTGCGCGGATGGACGAGTTTGTCCTCCCTTCCATAGACCAGCAACGTCGGCGCTTGTACCCGAGCTGCCAATCGCCAAAGCCGGTCTGGGCGAGGGTCTGTGTAGGCGCTGATGATCGCCCGAGTGCCTCTTACCAACACGGTCGAGGAATATGGCAGCTCGGAACGTCGGCGAATCTCGTCGACGGCGAAGTCGCGCCATTCCGGGGTGACGGCGTGCGGATTAGCGAAGATCATGTTAAGCAGCAGCTCGAGCCGCCGCTCCGGCGCGATGGTCTGTAGCTTCCGTGAGATCCGAGCGCCGAACCCCGGTACTCCGACGGCGCCGACCATCGCCGTCGTTCGAGTCAGCCGCAGGTCGGGTAGGGCGGGTGAGATGAGGGTGAGAGTTCGTACGAGCTCCGGGCGCAGTGCGGCTACGCGGGTCGCGACTGCACCGCCCAGTGAGTTGCCGATGAGATGCACCGACCCGCGATCGTTGAACTTGATGAAGTCCGCGACCAGTCGCGCATATCCGGCGATCGTGCAGTCCCGGCGCCGGGGCGATGGTGGGGAGTATCCGAACCCCGGCAGGTCGATCGCCTCGGACAGCATCTCCGACTGGACCAGACCCATCAGCCCAGTCCAGTCGAGCGAAGATCCGCCGAGGCCATGGATGAACAAAGCTGGCTGGAAATGGCCTGCGTGTTCAGTCGGTTCCGCCCGCCGGACCGTCAGCCGCCGCCCCGAGACGGTGATCGTCTGGGCCGGCCATGGGACCGGAAACTGGGTACTCCCCACATCGATCACTGTAGCCGGGAGCACTTGTCAAACCGCGGTCGCGGACGCGCGTAGAGTCTGGACGACGGAAGGGGGCCGACGGTGTCCGAGTTGGACATGCACGCCGACGACTCTGTCCTCGAACCCGAGGACCCCGAGGACATGATGGACATCGAGGCGCCGGAGGCGGACTCGGCCGAGCAGAGTGCGGTCGTCGGAGGGGCGTCCGACGAAGCGCTGCCTAGCGCATCCTTCGAAGTCAATGAGGCCGACGCGGCGGAGCAAAGCCGTGTCGTCGAGCTCGACGAGGACGACTACCGCTAACCCCGCCTCGCGTCCCCCGAGAACCACGAAGGCGCAACCAACGGCCGTCGCCGGCCGGAAAGGGCAGCGAAAGTCACGCGCTCTTGCGAGCGGGAGCGGCCTTCTTGGCAGTCTTCTTCGCTGCCGTCTTCTTCGTCGCTGCGGCCTTCTTCGATGCCGCCTTCTTTACCGGCGGTTTCGACGCCGACTTCGTTGCGGCCTTCCTGGCCGTGGCCTTTCTTGCCGCAGGCTCAGCATCCTCGCCACGGCGCGCCTTTGCATCGGCCACGCTCCGCCGCAGCGCTTCCATCAGGTCGACGACCTCACCGCGGTCGGGTACCGGTGCCTCCTCCTCCTTGACCGGGCGCCCGGCAGCCTTAGCCTCGATGACCTCTTCCAGGGCCTCCCGATACTGGTCGGTGAACTCGCCGGGATCGAATGGAGCGGTGAGCGTGTCGATGTACGACTCGGCCATGTCGATCTCTTGCGAGCGAACATGGACGTCATCGGAAGGCGCGAAGGCGTCGGCGGCCCGTACCTCGTCCGGCCACAGCATCATCTGCAGCACCAGGACATCGCCGTAGGGCCGCAGCAGCGCAAGCGACTCCCGATTGCGCAGGGCCACCTTTACCACCGCCACCTTGCCGGTCCGCCCGAGCGACTCGCGCAGCAGCAGGTAGGGTTTCCCACCCGGACCGTCCGCTTCTAGGTAGTAGCTGCGCGTGAAGTTGATCGGATCGATCTCCTCCGTGTCGACGAACTGCAACACCTCGATGGTTTTGCTCGATACCAGGGGCAAGTCGGCGAGGTCTTCGTCGGTGAGCACGATCGTGTCGCCGTCGGGCAGCTGGTAGCCCTTCGCGATGTCGCGGTAGGGCACCTCCTCGCCATCGAGTTCGCAAATGCGGCGATAGCGGATCCGACCGCCATCGGCGGCGTGGACCTGGTGCAAAGACACACCGCGCTCCTCGGTGGCCGCGTACACCCGAATTGGGATCGTCACGAGCCCGAAGGAGACCGCGCCTTTCCAGATCGTGTGCGGCATGTCGACTCCTCTCCACCCCTAGTGTGACCGCTCGGCCCGGCTCGCATGAAGGGCACCTTCACCCCAACCTATGGGGTGAAGGTACCCGCCACCTGTTACGGGTTCGCCGAACGGTGCCTTCACTTGCCGGCTCGATGATTTTGTTGGGTCGCTCGCCGGGGTCGGCCCGAGGCGCCGATCAACCCATATGTGGATGGGCGATGAACCCGTGGGAAGGTGCACCTGAGAGCTATGCCCGGCGGCGTACTGGTTGGTCATGGAGGCACCAATGCCACAACGAGTCGCGGTGGAGGTCGACGGTCGCCGGCTCGGCCTGTCCAACCTGGAGAAGGTCCTGTATCCGGAAGCCGGTTTCACCAAGGCCGAGGTGATCGATTACTACAACCGGATCGCACCGGTGATGCTCCCTCACCTAGCCAACCGCCCGGCTACCCGCAAGCGGTATCCCGATGGCGTCGACGGGCCGTTCTTCTTCGAGAAGAACGCGCCCTCACACACG
>DATBRJ010000004.1:0-7616 GCA_036560395.1 Actinomycetes bacterium
ACGAGAGACGGCGGAAGGACGCCAGCTCGGCGAAAACGGCTGTGTTGTACCGCAGCTGGCCGGGCAGCCACCGGAGCCGGTCGGACCGCATATTGACCCGAGCATCGAAGCCGACCGCGAGGATTGTTCCCACCCAGGTGACCGTGCTGTCCGCGGTGGTCACCCGCAGGGCATCAACAGGTCGTACCGTGCCGTGTGCGATCACTTCGATCGCCTGCGCGGGATCGGTGCGCGGTACGCCAACCGCGCGGGCGATGTCGTTGCCGCTGCCTGCCGGGAGGATGCCGAGCGTCGTCCCGGTGCCCGCAACGGCCTGAAGTGCTAGGTGGACCAGGCCGTCGCCGCCGATGGCAACAAGGACGTCAGCACCGTCGGCGACCGCGTCTCGGGCGAGCTGTGCCGACGCCTCGGCATTTGTACCGGCAATCGTCCGTACCTCGTCCCCCACGGCCGCCAGGGCAGTCGCCAGCTCACCCGCGAGCGCAGGAGCGCGGCCCCGTCCTGAGGTGGGATTGACGAGCAACGCGATCTCGCGAGACACAACGGGCTCCCGTCACGACGGCGACGTTTGAGCGCACGGTAGCCGAATGGGGGCGCTAGGCGTCAGGGTCGATCGGCGACGCTCCGTCGACCGGTTCGCTCCGGGTGTCGAGGGGGGACGCCTCGTCGTCTGACCAGTTGTCCGGGAAGCCATTCCTGGCACGGTGCCGATCGATGATCATTGCGAAAGCGACGGAACCGAAATAGAGGAGAACCATCGGTGCCGCGAGCGTGGTCATCGTGAGCGGGTCGCCGGTCGGGGTGGCGATAGCTGCGAAGACAAAAATCACGAAGACCGCTACCCGCCACCACGATCGCAGCCGGGGAGCATCGACGAGGCCGGCGACGCTGAGGAGGGCAAGGATCAGCGGGAGCTCGAAGGCTATCCCGAACACGACGATCATCCGCAGCACGAAGTCGAGGTATTCGGTCAGGAAGACGTTGTTGGCTACGTCGTCGGGGGTGAAAGACAGGAGGATCCCCACGGCCTTGGGCATGATCCAATAGACCGCTGCTGCGCCGGCGAGGAACAGCGGGACGCCGGCGGCGACGAACGCGATGCTCCAGCGCTTCTCGCGCCGGTGCAGGCCGGGCGCGACGAACGCCCAGAGCTGATAGAGCCAGACCGGGCTGGCGATGATCAGCCCGGCGATCAGCGAAACCTTGAGCTGTAGCGAGAATGGGTTGAGCAGGCCGCTGACGGTCAGGACGCCGCACGGGCCCGAATGGATTGGGGTGATGTTCGCCTTGATGTCGCAGGCGGGTGCCTTGAGGAAGTCGAAGATCTGATCGTAGAAGACGAAGCCGATGACGGTGCCGACGGCGATCGCGAGCACCGATTTAACAAGCCGGTTGCGCAGCTCGCGAAGGTGTTCGATCAGGGGCATCCGCCCCTCGTCGTCTGCTTGATCGGGGGAGGCACCGCGGCGTGCGCGGATGGTGCCGCTCATCGGCGTCGGTGGGCTGTCGCTGGTTCAGGCCATGCGGCGATCAGCGCTCGGTGCGCTCAGTCTCTGGGGCGGGGCGAGCCTGAGTGGCATCCGGTGCCGGCGCGTCGATCTGGCGCGGCTCCTGAACCACGGTCCCGGCACGCGCCGGCTCGTCGTCCTCCTCGCGCAAGGCCTTGGTCTCGGACTTGAAGATCCGCATGGACCGGCCGAGCGAACGAGCGGCATCCGGCATCCGCTTGGCTCCGAACAGGAGCATGACCACCACGAGGATGAGGATGATCTCGCCGGTGCCGAAGTTTCGAAACATCAGGAACCTCTCGGAGGGCGTATGCGCGGGTGCGCCTCAAGGACCGGGCGAATTGTCCGGGCCTCCTGGATGGTACGTGCCTGTCGTCCCCATCCTCCACCTGCGGGGGCCGGTTGACGAACGCAGGATCACCCGCGGACGGGTCGCCGCCTCGAGCTGCCGTCACCTCTAGCCCGCTCGATGTCCGCGAGTGCCCCGTCGATCCGGGCTCCCGACGCCGCAAGGATCTTGGCTAAGCCCTTGGCCTGCTTGGCAATGCGCACCGCCGGCACCGCAACAACCGCTACCGTGGCGGCTGCGAGCCCGCCGTACACGATCGCCCAGATCATGTGCCTGAGGGTACTCCGAGGGGCCGCTTGCGCTGCATTGACGAGGTCTTAAAGCAGACTTCCTCAGGCCGCGTCGTACGTTGCGAGCGCGGCCATAGCCTTGTTACGGACCCGGTCGGCCAGGTCCACCGGCTCGACGACCTGTCCCGAACCGCCGAGGCGCAACAGCAGCCGTTCCACCCAGCGAGTGTCCGCGGTTCGCAGCGTGATCCGGAGTACGTCATTCTCGAGATCTTCGATGCTCTCGCAGGGGTAATACTCCGCCACCCAATGACCGGCGGGGCGCAGGTCGACCGTCACCAATAGATCGTCCGGCGAGGGCTGGAAGACGCCCTCGTCGAAGTCACGGTGGCGGGCGTCCTCAGGCACCGCCGCCGAGATGTCGAGCAACTTGGCATCGACGACTCGATCGAGTCGGAACAGGCGGACGTCCTCGGCCCGACGGCACCAGGCCTCTAGGTAGGGCCGGCCGTCGACCACCACAACTCGCATCGGGTCGACGTCGCGCTCGGTCGTCTCGTCCCTGGCCGGCACGTGATAGCGCAGGTGCAATCTGCGCCCGAGAGCAAGCGCCTGGTGCCAAAGTGCGAGGATCGCGCCGCGACCGTGGCCGTCGACCTCGACTGCGACCTGGCCACCTGGAGCGGCGGCGTCGCCCGCCGCGCGCTCGAGCTTGGCGATCGCTCGCTCGATCGCATCCCGGTCGTGCAGCCCGGGGAGCTCCGCGAGGGTACGCAGGCCGACGAGCAACGCGACCGCCTCGTCGACACCCAGCCGCAGCGGACGGGCGATGGCATCGGCGTTCGAGACGTAGACGTGACCGCCCTCCCAGTCGGCCTCGATGAGGTCGTCGGGGAGATGCCCTGGCAGGCCACAGACAAAGAGCAGCTCGAGATCCTTGACGAGCTGGCGTTCGCTGATTCCGAACTCGCGGGCCGCTTCGCCGATGGGGACGCCCTGGCGGGCAAGGAGATAAGGCACCAAGGCGAGGAGCCGGGACAGGCGTGCCGTCGCACCGGTCACCAGACCGTCACCTCCGCTGTCGCTTCGGCATCCTCGGCCGAACCGGGCGCCATCGCGCGGTGATTTCCGTGCGAGTGATGCGACCTATGAGTATTGATCGACGGAGCAGGGCCTTCATCATCGCCGTCCGCTGCGTCGCCGGGCCTACCATGGGCAGCGACGACGTCTCGCAATCGGCGCACGACAGCGTTGCGAACCGTGACCGGCTCGACCACAACGACCCGGTCGCCGTACTGCGCGAGTTCCTCGGCAAAGGATTCCTCGTCCCAGAACCGCACCGTGAGCACGTCCCAGCCGTCCTGCTGGCTGCTCTTCCCGGCCGGTTCGACCGTGAGGGCGCGCCGTCGCAGACCGTGGCCCGCCCCGCTGCGGACCAGGACCGTGGCGATGCCCTGCGGCGCTTCGGGCTCGAAGGTCATCACCTGTTTACGGATATCGGTGCCGTCAGGAACCTCGACGGTTCCAGGCTCGCCGTCGCGGCGAACGGCGCCGACGATTCGGCTTAGCCTGAAGACCCGGGTGGCGTCCCGATCCCGGTCGTGTCCGACGAGATACCAGCGGCCGTGCCTGGACACGATCCCCCACGGCTCGACATGCCGCTCGGTCGCGTGATCGGCGCCACCGCGCCGGTACGGAAATGCGACGGGCTGTCGGGCGCACAGCGCCTGCCACAGCGGCTGGAAGGCAGGCTCGGCCGCCCGCACCAGTGGCTCGATGCCGACGAGCGATGACTCGTCCGGCTCGACGCCGCTCGCCTTCAGCTTGAGTAGCGCATAGGAAGCGGCATGCGCGACGCTCGCCTGCTGCCATACGCGGGCGGCGAGCCCGAGCACGGCCATCTCGTCCGGGGCGAAGCTGACTTCGGGCAGCGCGTAGCGGTTCCGGTCGATCCGATAGCCGAACTCGTCGTCGGGCCACGGCTGCAGGTTCCCGGTCTCCAGCGGTACGCCCATTTCGCGGAGCTCATCCTTGTCGCGCTCGAACATGCGCTCGAAGGCGTCGTCGCTCTCGCAGTCCGCATATTGCGGCACCGAGCGTCTGATCTGCGCCTTTGTCAGGTAACGGCTGGTCGCCAGCAGGCAGATGACGAGGTTGAGGAGCCGCTCTGTTTTGCGCACCGACATGCCACCGTCACCACCTTCCCCGCCGTGTCCACCCCGGCCGACCGTACCGCATTAGCGGACTCGCTGCCCGGCGCGTTGGCTTCAACGGCGGAGCCATACGAAGGCTTCCCGGCAAGATCGTCAGCATCGCGCCGACAGGCGGCGAGCGGCACCCGCGATAGCCTCCTGCGGTGATCCGTTGGCGGCGCGGCCGGGTGGTCGCACTCGGCCGGGAGTGGACTGGCGCGCTCGAGGTGCAGGTGGCGATCGGCGAGCCAGCGCTCGGTGATCCACCGGAGGTTCCCACCGGTGCCGCCGATAGCGAAGACGGCGTCACCGTCCGTGCGCTTGCCTATCCGGCGCTGGTCGGGCGCCCGCAGCCCGGCGACACCGTCCTGCTCAACACCACCGCGCTCGCAATGGGACTCGGCACGGGCGGTTACGCCATGATCGTAGCTATTCCCGACAGGTTGCCCCCCGATCCCACGGGGCCCGGGCATCTCGTGAAGGACCGATATGCACCGATGCAGGTCACCGTGGCCGGTGCCGATGAGCAAGGGTCCGCGCATCATGATCTGCTCAGCGAGGCGGATTCCATCGACGGCATGCCGGTTGTGATCGCAGATCTGCACTCGGCCCTGCCGGCGATCACCACCACGGTGCTGGCGTGTCGGGCCGGGACCCGAATCGCGTATGTCATGACCGACGGGGGCGCGCTTCCGCTGTGGTTCTCGCGGACCGTGGCCCAGCTTGCCGCGCACAACCACCTCACCGGAACGGTCACGGTCGGCCAGGCGTACGGCGGTGATCTGGAGGCAGTAACGCTGCATACCGGATTGCTGGCGGCCAGGCACGCGCTCGGAGCGGAGCTCGCGGTCGTCACCCAGGGTCCAGGAAACCTCGGCACCGGGACACGGTGGGGTTTCTCCGGGGTGCAATCGGGTGAGGCGGTCAACGCGACCTCGGTGCTCGGCGGCCGGCCGGTGGCCTCGCTGCGGATCTCCGAAGCCGACTCAAGAGACCGGCACCGTGGTGTCTCCCATCACAGCCTCACCGCCTACGGGCGGGTTGCGTTGGCGTCGGCGGATCTGGTCGTGCCGCAACTGCCCGGCGAATTCGGTGCAGGTGTACGGCGTGTGGCGGAGACGCTGGCCAGCCGCCATCGGCTGATCCTCGAGCCGACCGATGACCTGCTCGGCATCCTCCGCCAGTCGCCGGTGCGCTTGTCCACCATGGGCCGCGGCCTCGACGAGGACAATGCCTACTTCCTCGGTGTGGCGGCTGCGGGCCGCCACGCGGCCCGCCTGCTCGCCACTCGAGCAAACCAGCCCACGAGTGGGTGAGGCCTCGGGAAGATCAGAAGGTGCCGAGCACGTCCACGGCGAATACGAGCGTCTCGTTCTTCTTGATCCCAGCTTCCGGGCGACCTGCCTTGCCGTACCCGGAGCCCGGAGGGATCACGAGCAGAACTCGGCTGCCGGCCTTCACACCTGTCAGCCCTTCGACCCAGCCCTTGATGACCTGGGAGTCATCGAGAGTGAACGAGACCGGCTCCTTCCGATCCCATGAGGAGTCGAACTGCTTGCCCGTGCTCCAGCTCAAGCCGACGTACTTGACGACAACCAGGTCGCCCTTCGCGACCGTCGCACCGTCGCCTTCGATCACGGTTCGCGCGGTGGTCTTGGCCGGTGGGTTCACCGAGGTTTGGACCTTGATCGTCGGCTTCTTGTCCGCCGCGCCGGTTACCGCCGGCAGAGCGCCGCCACCGCCCGATGCGACAGCCCCGTTCAGGCTCGACGCCGACGTATAGGACCCGAGCACATCGATGACGAAGACCAGCGTGTCGTCAGGCTTGATACCGGCATCGGGTAGCCCCTTGGTTCCGAACGCCTTGTCCGGCGGAACAACCAGGAGGATCCGGCTGCCCACATTCTTTCCGACGAGACCATCGACCCAGCCGGTGATGATCGGATCCTTGCCGAGCCGGAAGCTCACCGGTGCCCTCCCGTAGGAGGTGTCGAACGTCTTGTTGCCCCGCCACAGCTGTCCGAGATAGTTGACCACCACAAGGTCGCCCTTGGCGATCTTCGCGCCCGAGCCCGGAGTGATCACATCCGACACGAGAGTCTTGCTCGGATCCCGGTCAGGTGCCGTTACCGTCGGCTTCTCACCCATGTTGCCGGTGACGGTGGGCAATGACGTCGCGTCGTCGCCTCCGCCGCCACAGGCGGCGAGCGAGGCGGCGAGAAGGGCAGCGGCGACAAGCGCGAACAGACGGCGCACGGTGGTTTCGTACTTCCTGATCGAGAGGTGCGGCACTGGGACGTGACGACCGTGTGGTGTCGCCCCAGCCGCGCGAAGCTGCCAGCTTACCTGCACAGAATCGCCGACCAGGCTGCCGGCGTGGCTACATGCTTGCGATGAGCTTCTCGACCCGGTCGTCGACGGCACGGAACGGGTCCTTGCAGAGGACTGTGCGCTGCGCTTGATCGTTCAGTTTGAGATGCACCCAATCGACGGTGAAGTCGCGCCGGCGTTCCTGCGCGCGACGGATGAACTCACCACGCAGCCGAGCCCGGGTGGTCTGCGGCGGGACGGACTTCGCCTCGAAGACGTCGAGGTCACGGGCGACGCGTTCGGCCGCACCCCGCCGCTCGAGCAGGTAGTAGAGGCCGCGGTGCCGGTTGATGTCGTGATAGGCAAGATCGAGCTGGGCGATCCGCGGCGACGAAAGCGGGATCTGGTGCTTGGCGCGATAGCGCTCGATCAACCTGTACTTGATGACCCAGTCGATCTCCTGGTCGACCGCGTCGAGGTCGCCGGATGAAACCGCGTCGAGAGTGCGCTCCCACAGATCGAGCACGTGCTTAACGATCCCGTCGTCCAGGCCGCGCTTAGCAGCGAAATCTCTCGCCTTGCCGAGATACTCGCCCTGGATGTCGAGGGCGCTCGCGTCTCTACCATTGGCGAGCCGCACCCTGCGCCGCCCGGTCATGTCGTGGCTGACCTCGCGGATCGCCCGGATGGGGTTCTCCAGGGTGAGGTCGCGGAGGACAACGCCGGCCTCGACCATCCGCAGCACGAGATCGGTCGCGCCGACCTTCAGCAGGGTGGTCGTCTCGCTCATGTTCGAGTCACCGACGATCACGTGGAGCCGCCGGTAGCGCTCCGCGTCAGCGTGCGGCTCGTCTCTGGTGTTGATGATCGGTCGGGATCTGGTGGTGGCCGAGGACACCCCCTCCCAGATGTGCTCGGCCCGCTGGCTCACGCAGTAGACCGCCCCCCGAGGCGTTTGCAGCACCTTGCCCGCGCCGCAGACGAGCTGCCTGGTGACGAGGAACGGGATCAGGACATCGGCCAGCCG
>DATBRJ010000005.1:0-16642 GCA_036560395.1 Actinomycetes bacterium
GCGGACGTGAGCGACCGCAGCCCGGCGATCGGCCGGCCGAACGGCCGGACCAGCGTCCGCGCCGGGCACTGTCAGGCGGTCGCGTGACCCTGCTGGCGGAACTGTCCAAGCGCCTCCTCGTCGGGCGGCCATTGCGAAGCGCGCAGCTGCACGATCAGCTCCTGCCCAAGTGGATGGCGCTGCCCGTTTTTTGCAGCGACCCGCTCTCGTCCGTGGCCTACGCCACCGAGCAGATCCTGCTGGTTCTTGCCGCAGGCGGCGCGGCCTACCTTGCCTACGCCAAATGGGTCGCTCTCGGGGTTGTTCTTCTCCTTGCCATCGTCGTCCTCTCCTACCGCCAGACCTGCTACGCCTATCCGAACGGCGGCGGCGCCTTCGCCGTGAGCTACGCCAACCTGGGCGAGTCGGCCGCGCTGATTGCCGCAAGCGCGCTGCTGGTCGACTACGTGATGACGGTGGTCGTGTCGGTGGTCGCCGGTGTCATCGCGGTCACGTCGGCCAGTCCGGGCCTGCACCACCACGCGGTCGTTCTTTCGGTGGGAATGACCGCGCTGATCGCCTTGGCGAATCTGCGTGGGGTGAAGGAGTCGGGCCGGGCGTTCGCGATCCCCACGTACGCGTTCATCGCGTCGGTCGGGCTGCTCTTCCTCACGGCGATGTGGCGGGCTACCCACGGCGGCATCCCTGAGGCGTCAACAGCCGGGCAGCACCTGGAGCAGACGGCACATGTCGGCGGGATCTTCACCCTTTTGCTCGTGCTGCGCGCCTTCGCTTCCGGTTGTACGGCGCTCACGGGCGTCGAAGCGATCAGCAATGGAGTGCCCGCCTTCCGCAAGCCGAAGAGCGCGAACGCCGCAGCGACGCTGATGATCATGGGAGCAATCGCGATCATCATGTTCAGCGGGATCACCGCGCTGGCGCTGCACCTAAATGCGCGAGCGCAGCCCGACGGCGAGCCGTCGGTGATCTCTCAGCTGGCGGCGTCGGTCTTTGGCGAGCACGCACCGATGTTCTATGTCTTCCAGGCCGCGACCGCGGCTGTGCTGATCCTGGCCGCCAATACCGCCTACAACGGCTTTCCGCTGCTCGCATCGCTGGTGGCGCAGCAGGGCTTTCTGCCCAGACAGCTGCACAATCGTGGCGACCGGCTGGTGTTCAGCAACGGCATCCTCATGCTGTCCGCGGCTGCCATCGCCCTGATCATCGCCTTCGACGCGAATCTCGACCGGCTGATCCAGCTCTACATCGTCGGGGTGTTCACCTCGTTCACGCTCAGCCAGGCAGGCATGGTCCGGCACTGGGCACGGGAACTTGCTCAAACCGAGGACCAGGACGAACGCCGACGCATCCGTCGTGCGCAAGCGGTCAACGCCACCGGTGCGGCAGCCACGGCGCTCGTGCTGCTCATCGTCGTCTACTCGAAGTTCACACACGGTGCCTGGATCGCGATCCTCGCGATGATCGCCATGTTCGCGCTGATGAAGTCAATACATAGGCATTACGCCCGGGTCGCTGCCGAGCTGGAGGCAGGCCCCACCCAGGGTCTGGTCATGCCGGCGAGGAACCGGGCCCTCGTCCTCGTCTCCAAGATCCATCAGCCGACGCTGCGGGCACTGGCGTACGCCAAATCGACGAGACCGAGCACGCTCGAGGCGCTGACCGTCCAGGTGGACGAGGAGGAGACGAAACGTCTCGAGGAGGAGTGGGCAAAACACGAAATCGACATCCCTCTGGTCGTCCTGCAGTCTCCGTACCGTGAGGTCACCGATCCCGTCGTCGACTACATCAGGCGCCTGCGCAGCTCCAATCCACGCGATGTGATCACGGTGTTCATCCCGGAATACGTGGTCGGGCGGTGGTGGGAGCAGTTGCTCCACAACCAGAGTCCGCTGCGGCTGAAGCTCCGGCTGCTCTTCGAGCCCGGTGTCATGGTCACGAGCGTCCCCTATCAGCTGGACTCCTCGGTCAAGCACCCGGAGAACATCGGCCGATCCTCGTCCGACTGACCCAGCCATCGAGTTCCGTACGAGCGGATCGCCCGTCGGCGCCGAGCCTTGAGGGTCGCTCCGTCAGGAATGTGTCAAGAATTCTCCGGCTGCCGTAGCGATGGCGTCAGGGCCGGCCGATGCGAGGGCGTGCCCGAGTTTCGATGGAGGTGCGGTGGATTGCGGCCGCGCCTTCCTGCGTCAAGAAGGGGTGATGGCAATGCGGAGTGACGCGGTACGGCAGCGCGCCGGCCGGGCCCGCATGCCCTTCGAGTTCGGCCTTGCGGCCGGCTCGGTCACCATGATCGTCGTGGCTCTGATCGACTCGGCGGCGTTCGCTCCCGACGACAGAGGGGATCGGCTGGCGGTGATGGCCGCAGCGGTCGCGGTGTTCTGTGCGGTCGCCGGCTGGCGGTCTGGGTTGCCGGTGGCGGTGGTCGGCTATCTGCTTTTCGACGGATTCCTCGCCAACCGGTACGGCGAGTTGACCTGGGCTCACCAGGCGGGACCCGGCGCGATTGGCGTGATTGTTTCCGCGGCAACCCTTGGCCTGGTTGTCGGCTGGCTGCGCTCCAGCCCCTACCGCGCGGCGCCGACCATCCGCCTATCCGTCGACGAGTCCAGGAGGAGATCGGGCACGCGCGACGAGTGGGAGGGCCGCGGCGCCGAGACAGGCTTCCTTCGCCTTCATCCTCTCCGCAACCGCTCCGCGGCGACTCCGATGTCGCTGAGGAGATCGACAACCGACGATCGAGGTGCGGCAGCCGTCAACGACACGGCAATCGACAACGAGAAGGAGACGCGCGGTGGCTGACCTCGTGTTCGTCTTGCTGACTATTGGGCTGTTCGTACTGCTGGCCCTCATCGTCCGGGCGGTGGAGCGGCTGTGAACGCGGTGCCCCGCCACGCCGTTCATCCCGACGTACAAAGGCGTCCCCGTCGAGTGCACCAGGCCGGGCGAGGATTATTCGCGTGGCCTGCTGACTCCGATACGGGGCAACGCTCCCGCCCATCCGGTCGTGCCCGCCGATGCGGTCACTGCGAGCGCGAGCGGCCTCGACCCGAACATCAGCGTCGCGTACGCCGATCTGCAGGCCCCGCGGATCGCTCGCGAGCGCGGCGTCGACCTCAAGGTCGTGCAAGAGCTGATCAAGGACCACACGACCGGACGGGTGCTGGGTTTCATGGGCAGTCCAGCCGTGAACGTCCTCGAGCTCAATCTCGCGCTCGACCGCGAGCTCGGGTGAGACCTGCGCGGCCGAGGGAGGATCTGTCTATGGCACGTGGACAGCTGAGGATCTACCTCGGTGCCGCGCCGGGCGTCGGCAAGACCTTCGCCATGCTGGAGGAGGCACAGCGGCGCAGGCAGCGCGGCACTGACGTGGTGGTCGGCTTTGTCGAGAGCCATGGCCGGAAGAAGACCGAGGCGCTGCTCGACGGTCTGGAGATCATCCCGCGAAAGACGATGACCTACCGCGGCGTGACGTTCACCGAGATGGACGTGGACGCCGTCCTCGTCCGGCACCCGGCCGTGGCGCTGGTCGACGAGCTCGCCCACACCAACGTCCCAGGCTCGAGGAACGAGAAGCGCTGGCAAGACATCGAGGAGTTGCTCGACGCCGGGATCACTGTGCTGTCCACGGTGAACATCCAGCACCTCGAGTCGCTCAACGATGTCGTGGAGGAGATCACCGGCGTCGTCCAGCGGGAGACCGTCCCAGACGAGATCGTTCGTCGCGCTGACCAGGTGGAGCTAGTCGACCAGACGCCGGAGGCGCTACGCCGGCGGATGGTCCACGGCAACGTCTACGCCCCGGAGATGGTCGACGCCGCGCTCGGCAACTACTTCAGAATCGGCAACCTCACGGCATTGCGCGAGCTTGCGCTGCTGTGGCTGGCGGACAAGGTCGACGAGCAGCTTGATCGCTACCGTACTGAGCACAGAATCGTTGGGACCTGGGAAGCGAGGGAGCGCGTGGTCGTCGCGCTCACCGGGGGGCCGGAAGGCGACACGCTGATCAGACGGGCCGCGCGTATTGCCGCGCGGACGAAGGGCGCCGACCTCCTCGCGGTGCATGTCACACGCAGCGACGGTCTCGTCGGCGCCGACCCTGCCCTGCTGTCAAAGCAGCGGGTGCTCGTCGAGAGCCTGGGCGGTACCTATCACGAGGTCGTCGGCAACGACATCCCTACCGCTCTCCTCGACTTCGCCCGTGGCGTGAACGCCACACAGCTCGTGCTCGGTGCGAGCCGGCGCGGTCGGATCGCCCAGATCTTCGCCCCCGGCGTCGGGGTCACCACGACCGCGCATTCGGGCAGCATCGACGTCCACCTGGTGACGCACGAGCAGATCGGCCGGGGGCGGCGCCGCCCGCTGCGAGTGTCCAGCGCATTGTCAGGTCGCCGCCAGCTGGCCGGCTTCGTCCTCGCCGCCACCGGACTACCCCTGCTCACATGCGTCCTCACGCTCTTGCGTGGCGACTTGTCGCTGACCAGCGACATTCTGCTCTTCCTCGCCCTTGTCATTGCCGTCGCCCTCGTCGGTGGTTTGGGACCCGCCCTGGTCGCAGCGGTTGGCGGCTCGCTTCTGCTCAACTACTACTTCACCCCGCCGACCCATAACTGGACGATTGCGGAGCACGAGAACCTCCTCGCTCTGGTGGTGTTCCTCGTCGTGGCGGGGTCGGTGAGCGCGGTGGTCGACCTTGCGGCCCGGCGGACGAGGGAGGCGGCTCACGCGAGCGCGGATGCGCAGACGCTGGCAACCGTGGCCGGCGCTGTGCTGCGGGGTGCCCGCCCGCTCGAGGCGCTGCTCGAGCGGCTGCGCGAGACGTTCAGCCTCGACTCGGTGACCCTCCTCGAGCGGCGGTCCGATGCACCACGCAGCCCCGATCGCCAGCGAGACCCCGCCTCCTGGCAAGTGGCGGCCTGCGTCGGTGAGCCGCCGTGCCTCGCGCCCGGCGAGGGCGACGTCGAGGTTCCGGTCGACGAGAACCTTGCGTTGGCGCTGCGCGGCCATCCGCTGGACGCCTCCGACCGGCGCATCGTCGAGGCGTTCGCCGCGCAGGCCGCCGTCGCGCTCAGGCAGGAGCGCCTCGCCGCCGAGGCTGCAGCTGCCAAGCCGCTGGCGGAGGCCGACAGGATGCGGACGGCTTTGCTCGCCGCCGTCAGCCACGATCTCCGCACGCCCCTGGCGTCGGCGAAGGCGGCCGTGACCAGCCTGCGGAGCAAAGAGGTGTCCTACTCCGACGAGGACCGCGACGAGCTGCTCGCGACCGCCGACGAGTCGCTCGACCGGCTCAGCCGGCTCGTGGCCAACCTGCTCGACATGAGCCGGCTGCAGGCCGGTGCCCTTGGCGTCTCCATGACCCCCATCGGGCTCGAGGACGCCGTGCCGAGGGCGCTCGACGAGCTCGGGCAGGCCGGTCGGTCAGTACGCCTCAATATCCTGGAGGACCTGCCTGCCGTCGAGGCCGATCCCGGACTGCTCGAACGCGTCCTCGTCAACGTCGTCGGGAACGCGCTGCGATTCAGCCCGATCGACCAGCCCCCGATGGTGAGCGCGAGCGAACACGGCGGCCTGGTCGAGCTGCGGGTGGTCGATCACGGCCCTGGCATCCCGGAGCAGGAGCGCGATCAGGTGTTCCTGCCTTTCCAGCGGCTTGGCGACCGCGACAACGACACCGGAGTCGGACTCGGCCTTGCACTTTCCCGCGGGTTGACCGAAGCCATGGGCGGAACGCTGATCCCTGAGACGACTCCCGGCGGTGGGCTCACGATGGTCCTCGCACTTCCTGCCGCCGAGCAGGCGATTGGCGCCGAGGAGACGGAGGCGACGCAGCTTGCCGACAGGGCCATCGTCGAGCGGCTGCACCGCAGACCTCGTACCGGAGAGGGGTCCCGTTGACCCGGATCCTTGTCGTCGACGACGAACCGCAGATCCTCAGGGCCCTCCGGATCAACCTTCGGGCCAGGAAGTACGACGTCGACATCGCACCGGACGGCACGACGGCACTCCGGCTGGCCGCAAGCCACAAGCCGGATCTCGTCGTGCTTGATCTCGGCCTCCCCGACCTCGACGGCGTAGAAGTGATCAAGGGACTGCGCGGCTGGACGACGATCCCGATCATCGTGCTCTCCGGGCGTGCCGGGAGCTACGACAAGGTGGCGGCTCTTGACGCCGGGGCGGATGACTATGTCACGAAGCCGTTCGGTGTCGACGAGCTGCTCGCCCGCATCCGTGCCGTAACGCGCCGCCTGACAGCCGCGGAGCAGCCCATCCCTGCCGTGCAGGTCGGACGGTTCACCGTGGACATCGCCAATCACGTGGTCCGCGAGGCCGCCTCGGGGGAGGAGGTCAGGCTCACCCCCACCGAGTGGGGGCTGCTCGAGATCCTCGCGAGGAACCCGGGCAAGCTGATCAGCCAGCGGCAGCTGTTGCAGGCGGTGTGGGGGCCGCAGTACCGATCGGAAACTCACTACCTCCGCCAGTACATGGCTCAGGTACGCCGAAAGCTCGAAGACGATCCTGCGCACCCGCGCTACCTGCTGACCGAGCCCGGCATGGGCTATCGGTTCCGTCCGGCCGCGGACGCCGTCTAGTGTCCCGCTCAGGTCTTGGAGCCCACGCCCGGTAGGCGTTTCGCCGACGCCGCTTCGAACGGAGTGGCGTTAAGGGAGGGTCAGGATCTCGTAGCCGGACTCGGTGACGAGGACAGTGTGCTCGAACTGCGCGGTGCGTTTGTGGTCCTTGGTAACCGCCGTCCAGCCGTCAGGCCAGACGTCGTACTCGATGGTCCCCAGGGTGAGCATCGGCTCGATGGTGAAAGTCATTCCGGCAACCATCTCCAGCGATGCCGCCGGGTCGTCGTAATGCGGGACGATCAAGCCGGAATGGAACGCGGTGCCAATCCCGTGCCCGGTGAAGTCGCGAACCACGCCGTAATGAAAACGCTTCGCGTACGACTCGATCACCCGGCCGATGACGTTGATGCGCCGGCCGGGGGCGACCGCGTTGATGCCCCGCATCATCGCCTCGTGGGTACGGTCGACCAGCAGCCGGGATTCCGCGTCGACTGCACCGGCGAGAAAGGTGGCATTCGTGTCGCCGTGTACGCCATCGATGTATGCAGTGATATCGATGTTGACGATGTCCCCGTCGTTGATGACGGTCGAATCGGGGATGCCGTGGCAGATCACTTCGTTGAGCGACGTGCACAGCGACTTGGGATATCCCCGATAACCGAGAGTGGACGGATATGCGCTGTGGGCGATGAGGAATTCGTGGCCGACCTGATCGAGCTCATCGGTCGTGATGCCAGGTCGTACGGCCTGTCCGACTGCGACCAGTGCTTGCGCAGCGATCTTGCCCGCCCGTCGCATCCGGTCGATCGTCTCGCCGTCCTTGACCTCGGATCCACTGAACGGGGTGGGGCGCCGGCGCCCGACATACTCCGGACGGGCGATGTGCGCCGGCACCGGACGCGGCGGCGAGAGGCTCCCCGGCGCGAGCTGGGAAACCTCCCCCTGCTGGATGGCGTCCATGGTCAGGAAGCATACGTTGGAGGAAGCGCCATGGCCGAGGAGAGGAGCCGGGCATGAGCGAGCAGTGGTATTTCTGCCTGAAGGACATGCGGGTGGAAAAGGACCCGGCGTGCCCGCGCGCCGAGGCGCTTGGTCCCTACGACTCGTACGAGGAGGCCGCCCGCGCGCTGGACACCGCCAACGAGCGCAACGAGGCCTGGGACAACGACCCGCGCTGGCGGGACGACGACTGAGGGCGGTCACCCGTCCGCGACGGCGACAGCCGCTGCGGCGGCGCGTAGGTCGCGTTGCCGAACGGCATGCACATTTGTGCGGTCGTCGTACGTCCAGAAGCGAGGTAGTCCGGCGCCGAGTGCCGTGACCGATGCAATACACATCAGCCCACCAGAGACAATCGACGGTCGCACCCCGATGAGCGAGGCGACGCCGCCGGCCCTGGCTTGGCCGAGCAGCGGTCCTGAGGAATAGCTGAGCAGCTCGATCCCGGCCAGCCGTCCGCGGTATTCATCGGGGATTGTCTGGTTCCAGATCGTCGAACGGAACAGCCCGCTTATCATGTCGGCGCCGCCGGCGACGGCCAGGAAGAACAGCACCAGCCACACGTTGCGGGTCAGCCCGACGGTGGCAATGGCCGCTCCCCAGGCAACGGCCGCGTACACGATTGCCTTTCCGTGCCGATGGACGTGACTGGTCCAGCCGCTCGTAAGCGTGGCGGCAAGCGCCCCGACTTGACCGGCGGCATAGAGCATGCCGAGAGCCCACGGCGTACCAAGCTCGTCGGCCAGGAACGGGAAGAGCGCGATCGGCATGGCGAAGAACATCGCCGCCATGTCCACGACGTAGGTTCCGACGAGTTCCGTACGGCTCATCGCATACCGCAGCCCGGCAAGGATGCCGCGAACGCTCGGCCGTTCGGCGTCAACCGGCGGTGGGACCGCGCGCATCATCGAAAGCGCGATCAGACAGATCAGGAATGTCGCGGCGTCGATCGTGTACGCGACGGAAAGCGGTGCGGTGACGACGAGGATGCCACCGACCACTGGGCCGAGGATGGAGCCGGCCTGCCAGCGAAACGACGACACTGCCGCCGCGGCCGCCAGCTGGTCGTGCGCCACGATCCGGGGGATCAGTGCTTCCAGCGAGGGGCGCTGCAACCCGTCGAGCGCGGCGACCAGGCCGACGACGACATAGAGCGGCCAGAGCTGGGGCTCGTCGAGCAGTGAGTTGACCAGGAGGACGCCGGTGAGCAGGCACATCCCCGCTTCACAGCCGAGGACCATCTTCCTGCGATCGACCGCATCGGCGAGCGCCCCGCCCCACAGGCCGAAACCGACGAGCAACGCCAACTCGGCAGCGCCGAGGAGCCCGACCGCGAGGTAGGAGCCGGTGAGTTCCTTCACTTGGAACGGGATCGCTACGAAGGTGATGAAGCTGCCGAACATCGACACCGCGCCGCCGCCGATGAGAAGGCGGAAGTCTCGGCTCGAACGAAGGGGACCGATATCGACGGCGATATGGCGCGCGAGCGCGGTGAGCCGGCGCCGTGGGGCGCCGGCTTCGGGCTGGTGTCCGCCCACCGGTGATTGGGGCTGATCGGCCACGTCAGGGGACCGTACGTCCCCGGCCGAGATGATCGCCAACCAATAACGCCCACCGATAACCGCCCATCCTGCATGTGGGGAACCCCTACTCCATCCCGCTCCGCATGAAGGGCACCTTCACCCCATAGGTTCAGGTGAAGGTGCCCATCATGCGTGCCGGGTTCGAGCAACAGCGCCCCTCATGACGGTGGCGTGTCGCTCGGGAATGTCGCCCGGTCCGCGACCGCCACGTCGTATCCGAGTCGGGCGAGCAGCAGCGTCGTAGCTGATCCGGCGACTCGTGCGCCCACGATGACGACGTCGTGACGGCTCCAGTTCGCGGCATCCATGGCTGGTCTCCCTCCTTCTCGGCTGGTCATATGGCCTCAGCCTGGTAGCAGGCTGGTGGTGATCCACAAGGTCGGCATGCCGACGAGGATGGCGGCGTAGGACGAACCGGTGCGCAGCACAGCGATGACAGCTGCGGCAACGGCGGCCAGCGGCGCTGCCGCCTGGCTTGCGCCGACGCTTGTGCAGGCTGTGGCGACGCCGCCTGCCGCCAACGCGGCGAACGCGGCCGGTGCGACGAGTCCAGAGGCCCGATCGAGCTGGGGCGACATGGTGATCCTGTCGATGAGCAGGATCATGCTGAGCCGGAACAGGTAGCTGCCCAGGCCGACGCCCAGGATGACAATCCAGGCACTCATCGCGGCACCTCCGCGGTTTGGCGGGACGGGTGGGTCGGCTCGAGGCGCTCGACTGGCCGTACGGTGAGGCCCGCCGTGATGCCCGCGGCAATTGCCAGGGCCATACCGAGGTGCAGGGGAGCCGAAAGCGCAAGGATCGCGACGGCTGACGCAACGAAGATCGTTCGGCGCAGGGCCGGACTGGCCAGCTTCGTGACGACTTCGCCGACGAGGTAGAGCGGGATCACGAACTCGAGATGGAGCCAGGTCGGCAGGCCCGCCCCCACCGTTGCGCCGATTCCGATGGCGGCTAGCCAGGCCACCCAGAGCAAGACCGCGCCTCCGAGGTAGCGTGCGTGCGCCCGGCCTCGGTCGATCCGCCGCACGTAGCCGTCGAGGCCAACCGCAAGCGAGGGATCGACAAGCAGATAGGCGGCCACAAACCGCCACCGCCACGATGTCCCACGCCAATGGCGGGCCATGGTGGCGGAATAGAGGATGAGCCGGACGTTGATCACCAGTGCCGCGACCACGACCACCACCGGCGCGGCGCCGTTGTCGAGCATCTCGATCGTCGCAACCTGTGAGCTGCCGGCATATATCAGCGGTCCGGTCAGCCATCCGGCCAACGTGGGGATGTCGGCTTGGGCGGCGCTTAGACCGATCACCAGTCCGAACGGGACGATCCCGACGAGCCACGGCACCATCGCTCGGGCGCCCGCGGCAACATCGCGGCGATTGGCAACGAGGTTGATCATAATTTCTCCAAGGGAGTTCGCCCCCGTTACGTGGGGTCCGATTGGCCCCTGCACCAATCTGTGCGGACGTGCAGCCCGAGGCTTGGAGAAAATATGGAGAACACCTGGAGACAGCGACGGTGCCGTCCCAGATGACAGACTGGGAATGCCTCGTGGCGACCCGCCAGGACCGGTGACCGGGGGATTGTCTTGATCTTTGCCTTCGAGGACTGCGAGCTTGATCTTGATCGATTCGAGCTGCGGCGGGCCGGTCAGGTCCGGTCGGTGGAACCGCAGGTGTTCGACCTCCTCGCCGTACTGATCAGGGAGCGGCGACGGGTGGTGCCTAAGGAAGAACTGCTCGACACCGTCTGGGGCAGTCGATTCGTGAGCGAGTCGGCGCTGACCAGCCGCGTCAAGGCGGCACGTCAGGCGATTGGCGACGACGGACGTGGCCAGCGCCTTATCCGGACCGTGCACGGGCGCGGCTACCAGTTCGTGGCGCCGGTGACCGAGGGCGTGCCATCAGATGAAGCCGCCGGCCTCTCGATGAACCCGCCCACGCAGGAGATCCGATTCTGTCTAACGGATGACGGCACTCGTCTCGCCTACGCGACCAGCGGCGCAGGCCGGCCGCTGGTGAAGGCTGCGAACTGGCTCAGCCACCTCGACTATGACTGGAACAGCCCGGTATGGCGGCATTGGCTCGTCGAGCTGTCGCGTCGATTCCGGTTCGTCCGCTACGACGAGCGAGGGTGCGGGCTGTCGGATTGGGATATTGAACGGTTTTCATTCGACGACTGGGTGGACGACCTGGAGGCAGTGGTCGACGCCGCTGGGCTGGACCGGTGCCCGCTGCTCGGCATCTCCCAAGGCGGCCCGGTTGCGATCGCGTACACCGTGCGCCACCCGGAACGGGTCAGTCGCCTTGTCTTGCTTGGCGCATTCGCCAAGGGTCGGCGTAAGCGCGCCCGCACCGCCGAGGAGCGCGAGCTCGCCGAGGCGCGCATCGACATGGTCCGCCTGGGGTGGGGCCGTCCGGATCCGACCTACCGGCAGATCTTTGTCGCGCGCTTCCTGCCTGAGGCAACCCAAGAGCAGTGGCGCAGCTTCGACGAGCTTCAGCAGCGCTCGACATCCCCGCAGAACGCGTGGCGGTTCCTGAACGAGTTCAGCAACATCGACGTCACCGACCTCGCGCCGAAGCTAACGGTGCCCACACTGATCATGTGCTCTCGCCGGGAGCCCGACAACGTCTTCGAGCAGTCGAGGCTGCTGGCTGCGCTGATACCGGACAGCCGCTTGGTCCCACTCGACAGCAGCAACCATCTCCTGCCTGAGCACGATCCCGCATGGAAGCACTTCCTTGCCGAGATCGACGCATTCCTGCTCGGTGCCGGATGAGAAAGCCTCCATCCCGCGACGCATGAGGGGCACCTTCAAACCCATAAGTTCGGGTGCAGGTGCCCCTCATGCCTGCCGGGTTCGAGCAACCGCGCCCCTTCATGCGTTGGCGTCCGAAGAAGGGCTCCGCTAGTGAGGGGAGCGCGGCGCCGGTCCGGCGATCGCGTCGAGGAACCTGGCGAGCCGGCTCTGCTTGCGACGGTCGGCAGTGCCTTGATCGCCGGCGGCAACCGGCACGATGTGCTGCCCGAGGTCAAAGGTCACCAGGGAACTCTCAAGTCCGGCGCTGATCCCTGCCATCTCATCCTCTTCAATATCCGGGCCCGCGTTCTCCGCCTCGACCCCTTGCGGCAGGACGAGTGCGTCATGCGCGAGCCCGGCAAGATCGGGATCGCCCGCATCCATCGTCAGGATCGTGGCGCCGACCTTCCTAGCGTCGGCGACCCGCTCGAGTAGGGGATGCGGAGCCTGCTCTGTCGTCACCACCATCAGGGTCTCGCCCCGGGTGGCCGCCTCCAGCCGCTCGAGCGGGACCGAGAGGTGGCTCGGCGCTGCGGGCGGAACCGACCAGCGGACCAGCGTCGGTTCGAGCTCTGGCAGCCGCGCCCACCTCGCCTCGTCGGCCATATGGGCAGTGAAGTGCCAGGGTTCGAAGCCGGGCGTACCCACTACCAGCAGGTCGCCGTGGCGCCGGGTCGCCTGCCGAAGCGAGCCGGCGAAGTCACGTATCCGGTCCAAGCTCCCAGACGGCGTGAGCACGTCGACGAGAAACCGCGCCCGGGCAAGGTCCATACCGGCCATCTTGGCATTCGGGCCCGTCCGACCCGCAAACCACATCCGACGACCCGTGCGGCGCCGCTGGTCAGGGCAATCTTGACGATCTCCGGACAACACGCGAAAGCGGTGGCAAGCTGGCTCCTAACGGATTGTGAAGTCTGCAGTGCCATGAGTGAGCATCGGCGGATGAATCGTGAGCGCTGCGTGCCTGTATTCTGCGCCGCATCCCAGCGTTGCGGACGGGCGGCTCGACACAGCACTATGCGAAGGTGGCCGACGAGGGAGACCGGGTGAGCGACCTCCACGCGCCCGAGCCGCGTCGGATCATCGATGACCTGGCCGATGCGGTTGTTGCCACCGACCGGCTCTGCCGGGTCACGGTGTGGAGCCGGCCGGCTGAGACGCTCTTCGGCTGGAGCGAAGCCGACGCATTAGGGCGGACGCTTTCCGACCTCGGTCTGGCGCCCGAGGGGTCGGAGGGTCTCCTGATGACCCATCGAGCATTCGCGGGCAAGCCGTGGGACGGCACCTACCCGGTCAGTACGAAGTCCGGCGAGGTCGTGTACGTCCGGTTCCGTGCCACGCCGCGGTGGGGTGATGACGGCAGTGTCGCCGGCGTCGCCCTGCAGTGCCGCAATTCGCTCCAGCCCACTGAACAGCATGAGCGCTCGGCGGCACGGATCGCGCTGCTGTCGGACGCCGGCACCGCGCTCGGCGGTTCGCTCAACCTGAGCCGGACGCTCAAGGATCTCGGCGGCCTGTTCGTCCCCGCGTTCGCGGACCATTGCATCATCGACCTGTATGACGAGGAGGGGGCGCTGCGGCGGCTCAGTACCGCCGATGCGCCCGGCTTCGAGGACCCGGACGCCTGGCTCGCCGACGGCGAGGTCGTCGACTATCCATCAGGGCACCTATGTGCGCAGGCGATGAGCGCTGGACGGTCACTGCTCCGGCACGTGTCTGAGGACGGTATGTCCGAGGTCGCGGGAACCGAGCGCATCGCCGCGATCTACCGCCGGATCGGCGTCAAGTCGATGATCGCCATGCCGCTGCCGCGATCGGAGCAGGTTAGCCAGCTCACCGACGACTACCGATCGGTGAGCGGCGTGGTGACGCTGCTGCGGTCGGTCACTGGCACCTTGTACGAACAGGAGGACCTCGACCTGGTCGAAGCTGTCGGCCAGCGGGCCGGCCTCGCGCTCGACAACGCATGGCTCTACAACCACCAGGTGCAGACGGTCGAGACACTCCAAGAGAGCTTGCTCCCCAAGGACCCACCGCCGCGAGACGGCATACGGATCGGTGTGCAATACCGGCCGAGCGCGAAGGCACGGGTAGGCGGCGACTTCTACGACGTCGTTGAGCTCTCCTCCGGGCGGGTCGGCCTGGTGATCGGTGACGTCCAGGGCCGCGGTGCTGCGGCTGCGGTCATCATGGGCCAGCTCCGCGCGTCGCTGCGGGCATACGCATTGCAGGACATGGAGCCGGTACGCCTACTGGGCTTGATGGATGAGGCGGTCCGGCACCTCGGCGAGGAGCTCTTCGTCACCTGCACCTACGCGGTCTTCGATCCCTTCACCAAGGAATGCAGGATCGCGAACGCGGGACATCCGCCGCCCCTGTGGGTCAGGCACGTCTGCAAGCCAGCCTACGAGGTGCCGCCCAACGTCCCGCTCGGCATCGGCGGCTTCAACTTCTCCGAGGCCGTGGTCACGCTCAAGCCCGGCGACTCCCTGCTTTTCTATACCGACGGCGTCGTCGAGCGCCGTGACCTCCCTTGGGACGCGGCGATCGAGCGGGTGAATCTGACCCTTGGCCAGCTCGCCGGTCGGGGTCTCGGGCCGCAGCGGCTCGCCGATGCGCTCATCGACGCGATCCCTGGTGCCGCCGGGGACGACGCCGCCGTCCTCGTCGTTCAGTGCACCGACGACGAGCTGCCCTTCACGTCCTACAGCCTTCCGCCAATCGCTACCGCCGTCGGCGACGCCAGGCGGCACACGCGCGACACGCTCACCGCGTGGGAGATGCATGAGGACGCCGACCTGGCCGAGCTCCTCGTCTCCGAGCTGGTGACCAACGCGCTGCGGCACGCCACCGAGCAGCGGAGATCGACCCCGGCACACCTGTGGCCCGACACACAGCCGTCGCGGCGAGCGAAGCCGAACGGCCAAGCCCGCATCCCGATGGGGCTGCGTCGCGGCTCGACCTCGCTATGGATCGAGGTCCACGATTTCGACGTACGGCTCCCGCGGATGGCCGGTCCGGACAGCAGCGCAGAGACTGGCCGTGGGCTCGTCCTTGTCGACGCGTTGGCGAAGCGGTGGGGTGCGCGGCCCACTGCAGACGGCAAGGTCGTCTGGGTCGAACTCGAACCCTCGCGGCTCACCGCCGCATTTCGCGCCGCTGTGGCTGCTGGAGTCTGAGCGGGTTAGATACCGGGGTTAGATTCCCGGAATACCGCGGGCGTGGAATGCGTCGCGTACCACCTTCGCGGCATTGTTTCCGCCCAGTTCCTGCGCTGTGGCGATCGTCGCCTCGGCGGCATCATGGAACGACGTGTCCGGCGCGAAGTCGAACTGTGCCTCGATGATGATCCGGTCCGCGGTCGACGCCCCGAGATCGTTTCTGATGTCCCACAGCGCACGAGACCAGATCTGGCCGTCGTGGTGCACCCTCTCGTTCCGATCGGCGTAGGTCAGCTCGGTGTCGACCCGCCGCAGGCAGTGGGGGACGTCGCTGGTGTACGAGGTCGAGTCCCAGTCGGCAACGCAGGCGGCGTCGGCGTTGAGCGGCGCGCCGTACACCGCCGCCACGTGCAGACCGACCGTCACGCTGAGGTAGTCGCCAAAGCCTTCACCGATCGACCCGGCCTCGACTGAACTGCCGAAGCCCGGGACCTGCGAGTCGTGGACAGCGTGGCCGTACTCGTGCACGATCACCTCGCCGTCCTCGGCGTCGTCGACGCCACCCTTGCCGAGCTTGATGTAGTCGTGTTTGTCCCAGGAGAAGGAATTGTCCGCGCCCCACTGGTCGATCCGCAGGTCCTGTGATTCCGCGTTGACAGCCCGCAATTGCCTCGGCGCGCCGGTGAAGCCGAGTGACCGCAGGTACTTCTGCGCCTCCGTCGTCCAGAAGTAGGCCATGACCTGCTCGAACCTGTCGTCGTCGCGGTCGTACACAAACGTGTTCGTGGGGGAGTACGCCGGGTCGCCGGTCTCGCTGCGGACGTTCGCCCAGTCGCCGACCAAGAAGCCGCTGCCGTCAAGATTCGTGAGAGGCGCCAGATAGTAGCCGCCGTCGGGCACCGCACCGGCCGAGTCCTTCTGGTCAGTCAGCGACTGATCGCCGAGGGACTGGACGGGGTTGGGCAGAAAGACCCGGGCGACGCCGGTGCTGGCGCCGGGGCCCGGTTTGGCGGCGTAGGACGCGGATGGAACCGCTGCCATGGCGAGGGCTACGACGGCGGCAAGCCCAGCGGCGGACGCGACTAACGGACGGATCCTGGACACGGGCACGGCGGTGACCTCCGGTCTACGGCTGTGCGGACCACTCCATCACACCGCAGGCCGGGCGGTTTGTGTTACCCCCACGGCCCAACTGGCAGAACCTGGCCGGACGGATGCACCGGCGAGAAGAGCAGCGCCGCTCCCTCCGATCGCGGCTTCACGAGGTGGCTCGCCTTACCTGCCTGGATGGCGACCGCCTTGACACCGCCGCGTGAGGGGCACCCTCGGCCCATCCCACGACGCGTGAAGGGCACCTTCACCCCATCTGTGCGGGTGAAGGTGCCTTCACGCGAGGTGGGCGGCGGTGGTGAGTGGCGGCGACGCGCGAGGCGGTTAGTGGTAGCTGTGCTCCTCGCCGGGGTAGCTGCCGCCGCCGACCTCGGCGGCGAACTGGTGCGCCGCATCGGACAGCAGACCGCGCAG
>DATBRJ010000006.1:0-2107 GCA_036560395.1 Actinomycetes bacterium
GGCCCCGGGCGGCAGTTGCGCGACCATGCTCATCAGAGTGATGGGGTCGTCTGGCGCGCCGTAAGGGATGCCCATGCAGAGCTGGATGAGTGGCGGGTCGTCGATCAGGCCTTGCTCGATCAGCTCCTTGACCATGACCAGGTGGCCAGTGTCGAAAACCTCCAGCTCGGGGCGGACTCCGGCGGCCTGGACCCTGGCCGCCATCGCTCGAATCATCGCCGGCGTGTTGGTCATCACGTAGTCGCCGCCGGCCGCAAAGTTCATCGTGCCGCAGTCGATGGTGCAGATCTCTGGCAGCAGTTCCTCAACATGAGAGAGGCGCTCCGCGGCACCAGCCATGTCTGTGCCCTCGCGGGCGGGCGGCAGAGGATTCTCATCGCCGCCGAGCACGAGGTCTCCGCCCATGCCAGCCGTGAGGTTGAGCACGACGTTGACGCCCGAGGCGCGCACGCGCTCGACCACCTCGCGGAAGAGCTTCGGGTCGCGAGAGCCCTTGCCGGTAAGCGGGTCGCGCACGTGGATGTGCACGACAGCCGCACCTGCGGCGGCGGCCTCGAGGGCCGAATCGGCGATCTGCTGCGGTGTGATCGGCACCAGGTCGCTGCGGCCAGTTGTGTCGCCCGCGCCGGTCAGCGCGCAGGTGACGAACGCCTCCCAGTTCATGGGCGGTGCTTCGCCGTCCTAGCTCGACTTGGCTGCGGTCAGCGCGACCTCGAGCGAGGGCGTGTCAGCCAGCAGGCTTTTCGTGTACGGGTTCGTCGGAGACTCGAGGATCTGTTCGACTGAACCCAGCTCGACGATCCGGCCCTCGCTCATCACGGCGACGCGCTGCGCGATGGATCGGACGAGGGGCAGGTTGTGGGTCACGAAAAGCATCGACAGGCCGAGGTCGCGCTGGAGAGATGCCAGCAGCTCGACGATCGCAGCCTGCACGCTCACATCCAGGGCCGACGTGACCTCGTCGCAGACAAGCACCGACGGCTCACAAACAAGTGCCCTTGCAATGGCCACGCGCTGGCGCTCGCCGCCAGACAGCTGGTCTGGGAAGCGGTCCGCGTAGCCGGCTGTGAGCGAGACACGGTCCAGCATCTCCGCTACCTTCCTGTCGGCTTCGGCTCCCTTCAAGCGGCCGAAGATCTCCAGCGGTTGGCGGATGATGTGCCCGATCGTGCGGCGCGGGTTGAGCGAGCCGTACGGATTCTGGAAGACATACTGGATCATCCGCCGGTGCTCGCGCGTGCGGTTCCGCGCCGAGGTGGCGAGCGGCGCGCCGTTGAGCGTGATCTGACCCCCACGCTGGCTGTGCAACCCGGCCACCGAGCGGGCGAGCGTGGTTTTGCCCGATCCCGACTCGCCGACCAACGCGAGGCACTCCTGGCGGGCAAGCTCGAGGTTGATGTCCTGGACGACGGCGCGACGGCGATAACCGGCGCTCACGTTGGACAACGCCAGGATCGGCGCGCCCAGGGCGCGATCCGCCCGAGCGCCATCCGTGCCGCGGCGGAGCATCTGGCCGCGGACCTCCTCCGCTCGTACGCACCGCACCTGGTGACCGACTGCGATCGGCCGCAGCTCAGGTACCGACATGGTGCAGCGCTCCTGCGCGAAGCTGCAGCGCGGCGCGAACGCGCAGCCCGGCGGCCGGCGGCCCGGCGACGGGGCCCGGCCACCGATGCCAACGAGCTCGCGTCCACCGGTCAGGTGAGGGATCGCAAAGATCAGCCTCTGCGTATAGGGGTGAGCCGCGGCCCGGAACAGGTCCAGGACCGGCCCCAACTCCACGATCCGGCCGGAGTACATGACCGCGACGCGGGTGGCCAGCGTGCCAACGACCGCCAGGTCGTGGCTGACATAAAGCGCTGCCACGCCATGCGTTGTGGCGAGGTCGCGCACTGTCTCGAGCACGTGCGCCTGCGTAGTCACGTCGAGTCCCGTGGTCGGCTCGTCGAGTACGATCACGCGCGGCCGGCATGCGAACGCGATCGCGAGTCCCACCCGCTGCTGCTGGCCGCCCGACAGCTCATGCGGGTAGCGCTTGAGGAACGCGTCGTTGTCAGGCAAGGCGACCTCTCGCATCATCTCGAGGACCCGAGCCCGGCGAGCATCG
>DATBRJ010000007.1:0-18626 GCA_036560395.1 Actinomycetes bacterium
CCGATGGCATCGTCGAACAGGCCGGCAGCCCTCAGGAGATCTACGACAACCCTGACAGTCCGTTTGTCATGCGCTTCCTCGGCCCGGTCACCGAGATCGACGGCCGGCTCGTGCGACCCCACGACATCGAGGTGTCAGACACCCCCCTCCCGAACGGCGCAACCGCGACCGTCACCCGTATCGTGCGGCTTGGGTTCGAAGTCCGCGTCGAGATGTCGCTCGATGGCCGCCACACCTGGGCTCAGATCACCCGCAGCGCGGCAGACCGGCTCGACCTCGCCCCCGGCGACACGATCCACGTCCGGCCCACCGCCGACGCGCGACTCATAGCCGCCGGCGCGACGTGAGCCGGGCAGCAATGCGGGCAGGAACTGGCGGAACACGTCCTCGACCTGCATCGAGGGCCCGGGGCCGGCAGGCCATCGGCACATGGCCCGTCCCATTTGTCGCCCTATCCCGCTTCGATAGTGGCATGCCGTGGATAGACCCTGGCGGATAATTCATCGGGGCGCTCCCGAACTTCCGGCTTGATGGCGGATCATCACATCAGGTACGCCAAAGGGGAGGTCACGATGACCGAGACGGCACAACGACCTAGAAGCACACGTAGGAAGGCGTCGACCTCGGCCGCCCAGACCAAGAGGCTAACCCCGCAGGAGCGGGCAGCATTCGGGAAGGCAGCACGGGCGCAGGCACCGCTCGAGGCACACGCTGACTTCAGCCCCGCGAAGACGCGCGACCCAGTGGCGCTGTTGATCAGCCAGGCGAAGACGCGCGTGCCGGAGCTGGTGCCGATCCGGTACGGCCGGATGCTCGTGTCGCCCTTCGCGTTTTACCGCGGCGCAGCGCTGATCATGGCGGCCGACCTGCACACAACTCCCACGCCAGGCATACGCGTCCAGCTGTGCGGCGATGCGCACCTGTCCAACTTCGGTGCGTACGCCTCACCGGAGCGTCGCATGGTCTTCGACATCAACGACTTCGACGAGACCCTCCCCGGCCCGTTCGAATGGGACGTCAAACGGCTCGCTGCGAGCTTCGTCGTCGCGTGCCGAGACAACGGGTTCAGCAAGAAAGAGATTCGAAACATCACACTGCGTGCCGCGGAGAGCTACCGCAGCTCGATGCGAACCTTCGCCACCCAGACGATCCTCACCGTCTGGTACGCACACCTTGACATCGAGAATGCGATCGCCGACTTCAGGTCCACACTCACGCCTCGAAAGCTCAAGGAGGACAAAGCGGGCATCAAGGCCACCGACCGCTTGCTTGCCAAAGGACGCACGCGTGACAGCCTGCAGGCGATTGGAAAGCTGACCACCCTCGTGGACGGGAGGCGACGGATCATCAGCGATCTACCTTTGGTCGTCCCGATTGCCCAGCTAACCGACTTCAACACCGATGACCTATGGCTGCGGCTACGCGACCTGTTCGGCGCCTACCGACGGACCCTTCAATCCGACCGCCGAGTGCTGCTCGACCATTTCACCCTGGACGACATCGCGCACAAGGTGGTGGGCGTGGGAAGCGTGGGCACCCGCGCCTGGATTCTGCTGCTCGACTCCGGAGTCGAGGCCGAGGCCCTTTTGTTGCAGGCCAAGCAGGCCCAGCCGTCGGCCCTTTCCGACTACACCGGTAAGTCGGAGTACGCCAATCAAGGTGAGCGTGTGGTATCCGGGCAGCGCCTGATGCAGGCAACCAGCGACATCTTCCTCGGCTGGCTCCGCACGCGACCTAGCGAGGGAGCCGGCGAGGACTACTACATGCGGCAGTTGCGAGACTGGAAAGTGTCCGCGGTGATCGAGCAAATGGATCCCCGCCGCATGGACCTCTACGCCAGGCTCTGCGGCTGGACGCTCGCTCGTGCGCATGCCCGTTCCGGCGACCGGGTCGTGATAGCCGCATACCTCGGCAAGTCAGCCAAGTTCGACAATGCGGTCGCCGACTTTGCCGAGAGGTACGCCGACCAAAACGAGCGTGACTACGCAAGTCTGTCAGCCGCCGTCACCGCAGGACGCGTCGAGGCGCGGTCCGGGGTGTGACAGTCACGTCCCATCTCTTTGGTGCAGGATCGCCTATGACTGGCCGGCGACCCTCCGGATCCAGCGAAAGCCGACGTGGCTCATGCCCGTGTCGATCATTTGCGGTCGCCGCGCCGCGGGACGGTAACGATGGCAGTAGCTGTCGGCGCAGAGGAATGATCCACCTCCTCCCTGTCCTCCTGCCCGCCTGGCGCACAGCCCTCATCGGGGCCACCGGGTTCATCCGCTGCAGTCCCCGAGCACGATCCCTAGCATTCGCGGTCCTCCTCCTGGGTGCAAGAACTGCATGCTGCCAGCGTGGTTGAGGCGCTCACCTCAGTACCGTTCTGTTGTGAGCGTGATGCGCGGACCGCTCCGGAGCCTCTCCCTGGCGGACCGGGCGGTGTTCGTTGTCGTCGGCGCGCTTGTCGTCCTCGCGTCTCTCGCCAGCAGGCCGGAGGGTTCGGCTACGGGTCGGGGCCTGGACGTGATTGCCGTGGCGTTGCTTGCAGCGGGTTTGGGCTTCGCGGCATTGGCCGCGCGGGCGGCGGCGACGGGTGCGCTGGGCACCCTTGTGGTGATCATGGTGTGGTATGGCCTGGGTTACCGCAGCGGGCTGATCAATCTGCCGTTCCTGATCGCCTTCTATCTTCTCGGCGCGACCGGGGACCGGGTCCGCCAGCTTGCTGTGGGCGGCCTGGCGGTGGCGCTGTCGTTGATCGGAATGCTCGCGGCTGGGAACGAGTCGGCGTCGTCGGCGGCTGCCGCGATCGGCTGGATCTTGGCCGCCATCCTCTTCGGTCAGGTGACACACGATCGGCGAGCGTTGATCGCCGAGCTGGAGGGCCGTGCGGCCAAGGCCGAGGCAGACAGTGACCGAGAGGCTGAGCGCCGGGTGGCCGAGTCCCGCCTGGCAATCGCACGTGACGTGCACGACGTCCTCGCTCACACGGTCTCGCTGATGACCGTACAAGCGGGAGTGGCTCAGGATGCGCTGGAGCATGGCAGGGATGGCGCAGGCAAGGCGCTCCAGACCATTCGGTCGGCGGGACGCGACGCCTTGGCGGAGATTCGCGCCCTCGTGTCCATGCTCCGGGAAGGGTCTGCTTCGCCGGATAACGCACCCGTACCCGGCCTGGACCGTTTGAAGGAGCTCGCCCTCGCCACGAGCGCCGCGGGTGTTCCGGTCGACATCGCGGTGGAACCGCCGGCCGGCGAGCTTTCCGAGCTTGTTGAGCTGACGGCCTACAGGGTGGTGCAGGAAGGCTTGACGAATGTTGTACGCCACGCCCGGGCGCGGCGGGCGACGGTGACGGTCCGACGATTCGATCACGATCTTCTGGTGAGCGTCCGTGACGACGGCGCCAGCAATCGCGGTGTTGACGGTAGCGGCTTTGGCCTGCGGGGCATGCGGGAGCGGGTCCAGTCGATGGGAGGCTCGTTCGCTGCAGGCCGAGCAGCAGAGGGCGGTTGGCTCGTGGAGGCACGGATCCCTGTCGACCAGGCGAGTCCATCGTGATCAGAGTGGCGATCGCCGACGACCAGACCCTTGTACGTGCCGGCTTCGTGTCATTGCTCGCGGCCACCAACGACTTCACCGTCGTCGGCGAAGCGTCTGATGGCGCCGAAGCGATCGAGCTGGCTCGGCACGGGCGGCCGGACGTGTTCTTGATGGATGTGCGCATGCCGAGGGTCGACGGGCTGGAGGCAACTCGCCGGATCGCCGCCGATCCCGATCTCGCTTCTGCGCGGGTGATCATCTTGACGACGTTCGAGCTCGACGAGTACGTATTCGAGTCGCTCCGTGCCGGTGCTAGCGGCTTCCTCACCAAGGACGTCGAGCCGGAAGCGCTGCGCGCGGCTGTTCGTACCGTGGCCGAAGGTAACGCCCTGTTGACACCGTCGGTAACTCGCCGGGTGGTGGATGCGTTCGCGTCGGCACCCCATCGAATGCCTGACACGTCCCGCCTAGAACTCTTGTCGGATCGCGAGCGCGACGTGCTGGCGCTCGTGGGCGAGGGTCTCTCGAACCAGGAAATCGCCGAGCGGCTCTATATGAGCCCGCTCACCGCCAAGACACATGTCTCCCGGATCCTGCAGAAGTTTGGCGCTCGTGACCGCGCCCAGCTCGTAGTCATCGCATTCCAAACCGGCCTCGCTTCCCTATAGCTAGCCAGCGTCGCTGCTACTTCGGGAGGAGTACCGCCGACGCCTCCTTCGGGCGGACGACGTCTCCAACCGGTGGTCCATACCGTCGAGCGCATGCGAGCTCGATGAGCGCTTCGGCGTTGCCGTGCCCGGACGTGCTAGCGGCGTCCACGTGCCGTCATCGCCCCGGCTCGTCCGGCCACCGACCCTCGAATGGAGTTCCCGTGTCCAACCCGCCGTCCAGCGGCAACCGGCCCGTCGCTGGTTCGGTACGCCGCTTCCTCTACGGCGTGATCGGCTTCGTCCTCGGCTACCTGACAGTGGAGATCACCATCGGGGTGGCCGTCGCCACTGCCACCGATGTTCCGACCGCGGTATGGAGCGCGGTCCCGCTGGCTGGCGGCATCGCCGGAGCCATCTTCGCCGTCAGACGAGCCCGCAGGATCCAGTGAAGAGTCGGCCCACCCGCGGCGCGAGCCGATGGTTCTGGCCCAGGGAGAAAGACGTGAAGCAACGCCACCACGCCGGTTTGTCTCATCCGACGCGGCGCGACGTCCTGGGTCTCATTGCGCTCGGCGCGGCCGCCGTGACCGTCGGCGGATGCGACGACCTGGCTCCCCCCGGCCCGGTACGCAACGTCGCGTTCAAGCAGCAGCTCCGGATCCCGCCTCTGGCCCGGCCACGGGTCGACGCCTCCGGCAGTTGGGTGTTCAACCTCACCGCCAGGACCGGTCAGCGCGAGCTCATCCCCGGCAAGGCGACCCAAACGTGGGGAATCAACGGCGACTACCTCGGCCCAACCCTGCGAGCTCCGCGCGGACAGCAAATCACGATCAACGTGCGGAACCTGCTCCCTGAGACGACCACAATGCATTGGCACGGTGCGCACCTGCCGGCGGCCGCCGACGGCGGGCCACATCAGCCGATCGAGCCAGGCGCCACCTGGTCGCCGACCTGGCGGATCAACCAGCCCGCCGCGACGCTGTGGTATCACCCGCATCCGCACGGCCAGAGCGAGCTGCACGTGTACCGAGGGCTGGCCGGGATGTTCATCATCGACGACGAGGAGGAGGGAGCGCTCCCGCTGCCCAGGACCTACGGCGTTGACGACATCCCGGTAGTCATCCAGGACAAGCGATTCGGGCCGGACGGCCAGCTCGACGGATCCGACCACACACCAGTCGGGTTGCTCGGCGACACGATTCTCGTCAACGGGACGGCCGGACCTTATTTCCATGCGACAACGAAGCTGATCCGCCTACGGCTGCTCAACGCCTCGACCGCACGGGTGTACAACCTTGGGTTCTCCGACGGACGCCGCTTTGCCGTCATCGGAACCGACGGCGGGCTGCTCTCCGCGCCGCACCCGACCGACCGCGTGCAGTTGGCGCCCGGGGAACGCGCCGAGATCGTCGTCCGGCTGGCATCAGGCGAGAAGGCTGTACTGCGCTCCTACCGGCCAGAACTCGGCACCATCCCGGTGATGACGCGCATCTCAGGCGGACTCGACACCTTCGACGTCCTCCAGCTGCGGGCCGGCTCCTCATCGCGACGGCCGACCGCAGTCCCGCGGCGGTTGGCCGATCCCTCCCGGGTAGACGCCGGGTCGGCTGTCGCCACCCGCTCCTTCCTCCTGGCGGGACGGCAGATCAACGGCAACCAGATGGACCTCCAGCGGATCGACGAGGTCGTCACGCTCGACACCACCGAGGTCTGGGAGGTGATCAACCTCGACGCCCAGCCGCACAGCTTCCACGTCCACGGACTGCAGTTCCAGATCGCCGACGGTGCGGAAGCGCAGCCACCTGCGTTCCTGGACGGGCGCAAGGACACGGTGTTCCTACCTCCCGGCATTCCGGTACGGCTCGTCCTGCACTTCGCCGACTATGCCGATCCTGCCCGGCCATTCATGTACCACTGTCACATGCTCTTCCATGAGGACCACGGAATGATGGGCCAATTCCTGGTGGTGGCTCCGGGACAGCAGCCCGACCTGCCAGCGGGCATGCCAGGCGACCACGAGCACCACTGACGCGCGCAGCTGTGGCCCGTTCACCTAGGTGATTCAGCCTTCCGATTCCCACCTCTCACCTACCTAGCCGCAAGCCTGGTGAGGAAGCTCGAGGTCAGTTCGGGTGATCCCATCCGGGACGCCTGTCCGCAGCCGCGCGGGGGAAGCGGGATGTCCGTCGAAGAACTGTCACGACTTCAGTTCGCGTCCACCAGCATCTACCACTTCCTCTTCGTGCCGATCACGATCGGGCTCGCGTTCCTCGTCGCGATCTTGCACACGATGTGGTATCGCTCGCGGAATCCCGATCACCGCCGTCTCACCCGCTTCTTCGGGGCCATCCTGCTGATCAACGTCGCGGTTGGCGTCGTTACCGGGCTCGTGCAGGAGTTCGAGTTCGGCATGAACTGGTCGGCCTACTCCCGGTTCGTCGGTGACGTGTTCGGGGCGCCACTCGCAATGGAGGGACTTGCCGCCTTCTTCCTCGAGTCGACGTTCCTCGGCTTGTGGGTCTTCGGCTGGAACGTCCTGCCTCGGGGGGTGCACCTAGCTACAGTGTGGCTGGTGTTCGCCGGCAGCGTGTTGTCGGCTGCGTTCATCATGGCCGCCAACTCGTGGATGCAGCACCCGGTGGGCTACACCATCAACCCGCAGACCAACCGGCCCGAGCTGACCTCGGTCACCGACCTGTTCACCAACCCGGTGTTCGTCTGGGGCTTTACGCACGTGGTGCTCGCGTCGCTCGTCACGGGCGCGGTGGTCATGCTTGCCGTCTCCGCGTGGTACCTGCGCCGCGGGAAGGACGTCGATCTGTTCCGCCGATCCGCCGTCGTGTCGCTGGTCGTGCTGCTGCCTGCCTCGGCTCTCATCTTGGGTGTCGGCAGCCATCTGGGCGTGATCGAGGCGAAGTACCAACCGATGAAGATCTCGGCTGCCGAGGCGCAATGGACCGACTGCCAGCCGTGCTCATTCTCGGCCTTCCAGATCGGGGGCGGCAAGAACGACGAGACACCGACGCAGATCATCGAGATCCCGCACCTGCTGTCTGTGCTGGCCACGGGCACCTGGAACGGCGCCGTGGAGGGCCTGAACGAACTCAACACCCAGTACCAGCAGCAGTACGGCCCGGGCGACTACGTGCCGAACGTGTTCATCCAGTACTGGTCGATGCGGGTGATGGCCTACCTCGGCTCGCTGGTCCTTCTGTTGTCGCTATGGGGCGGGTTCCTGCTGTGGCGACGCCGGCTCGAACACGCGCGAGTTTTTCTCTTCTTCGCGACGTGGGCGGTCGTCACCCCCTTCCTGATGAACACGGCCGGCTGGATGCTCACCGAGAATGGCCGACAGCCGTGGATCGTGCAGGGTCTCATGCTGACCAAAGACGGCGTGTCGCCATCGGTCAGCACGACCGACGTCGTGCTGAGCCTGATCGCGTTCTACGGCATCTACATCGTGCTCGGGATCGTGGCGGGTTTCCTCATGCTGCGCTTCGCGCGCCGTGGTCTCCAGCTCGAGCCCGACGAGTCTGACGAGTCCCCCGACGAGACGACCGGCCGAGCGCCGGCCCTGACGTACTAGGGCGGCGGTGATGAGCCTCGAGGTCTTCTGGTTCTGCGTGGTAGCCGTGTTCTGGACCGGTTTCTTCGTGCTGGAGGGATTCGACTTCGGCGTCGGGATCCTGCACCGCTTTGTTGGGCACAACGACATCGAGAGACGTGTCGCGATCAACACGGTTGGGCCGTTCTGGGACGGCAACGAGGTGTGGCTGGTCGTCGGTGGCGCGGCCATCTTCGCGGCCTTCCCCGGGTGGTACGCGACGTGGTTCTCGGCCGGCTACCTCGTGCTGGTTCTCATCCTGCTCGCGTTGATGATCCGCGGCGTGTCCTTCGAGTTCCGTGGCCGGCTCGACACAGACCGCTGGCGTTCAACGTGGTCCTGGACGCTGGTGGTCGGCAGCCTGCTCGCCCCGCTGCTGCTCGGCACCGCGCTCGGCGACCTGCTCGCCGGGTTGCCTGTCGATGAGAACCAGGAGTTCACCGGGAGCTTCTGGGACCTGCTGACGCCGTACGGCCTCTATGTCGGCGTCACCTTGCTGGTGTTGTGCGTCGTACACGGGGCGACGTTCCTGGCGCTGCGCACCACTGGGTCGGTTCGAGAGCGTTCCCACACGACGGCTGTGCGGTCTCATTGGGTGGCTGGGCTCCTACTGGTCGGCTTCGCGGTCTGGACACCTCTCCTCTCCGGTCAGGGCTTTCTGCGCGGTGTGCTACCGCCAGCGCTCGCTGTGATCGCGATACTCGCATCGGGGGTTGCCGAGCGCGCGCGTCGCGAGGGGTGGGCGTTCACCGCGACAGCGGCGGCGATCGGTCTGACCACGACGTCGATCTTCACCAATCTGTACCCGGACGTGCTGGTGTCCAGCACGTCCTCGGCCAACAACCTCACCGTCGCGTCGACTGCCTCCAGCCACTATGCGCTGCAGGTCATGACCGTGGCGGCACTTGTCTTCACACCGGTCGTCCTCGCGTATCAGACCTGGTCGTATGTCGTGTTCCGCCGCCGGGTCAGCGCACCGCCTGAGCAGCCGGCGGGCGTACCTGGACCCCCACCCGTCCCCTCCGCTGACCAAGGAGCACCAGCATGAGCCTGCACGGAAAAGTGGCGATCGTCGCCTTGGCGGCCCAGGCCCGTAGGAGCCGACGATGACGCTCAATCGGTCCCCCTTCCCACCGATCGCTGACTACGCCTTCCTGTCGGACTGCCATACCGGTGCGCTCATTGCTCCTGACGGCTCCGTGGACTGGCTGTGCGTGCCCGCGTTCGACGCGCCCAGTGTCTTCGGCAGCCTCCTCGATCGCGGCGCCGGGACGTTCCGGTTCGGCCCGTACGGCATCAATGTCCCAACCGGGCGGGTCTACAACCCCGGCACCAACGTGGTCACGACGGGGTGGCACAGCGGCGACGGCTGGCTGTTGGTGCAGGAGGCCTTGACGATGGGACCGCGCACCGGCCCCGACCGCGTCACCCTGCACACCCGCCCACCGATGGACGACGATGCCCAGCACATGCTGGTGCGGGTCGTCGAGTGCCTCGACGGCGAGGCCGAGGTCGAGCTGGTCTGCGAACCGGTGTTCGACTACGCGCGGGTGCCCGCGCAGTGGACCATCCTCGACGAGGACGGTCACACCGCCGACGTCACCGGAGGCGGGGTGACGCTACGGCTCGCGACCGACCTCTCGATGGGCATCGAAGGCAATGCTGCCCGCGCACGCCACGTGCTCCGCAAGGGTGATCGCGCCTTCTGCGCGCTGTCCTGGGCCGACGGCCTAGCGGTGCCGACCGACGTCGCCGACGCTTATGACCGGATTCGCCTCACCGTCGAGTTCTGGCGCAAGTGGTTGGCGCGCGCCCGCGTCCCTGACCACCCGCTGCGTCCGGCGCTCGAGCGGTCCGCGCTCGCGATCAAGGGCCTCACCTACATGCCGACAGGCGCGACCGTTGCCGCCCTCACCACCTCGTTGCCGGAGTCGCCGGGCGGGGAACGCAACTGGGACTACCGCTACACGTGGATCCGCGACACCACCTTCACCTTGCAGGCACTCCATTACCTAAACCTGGACTGGGAAGCCGACGAATTCATGCAGTTCGTCGCCGACCTCGAGCCCAACCAGGACGGCGGCCTGCAGATCATGTATGGCATCGACGGCCGGCGTGACCTCACCGAGCACCTGCTCGACGAGCTCGCCGGATACGAGGGCGCGCGTCCCGTGCGCCTCGGCAACGGTGCGTTCGACCAGCGCCAGAACGACGTGTACGGTGCCGTGCTCGACTCGTTGCTGCTGCACACCCGCCGCAGCCAGCGACTGCCCGGCCGTCTATGGCCCCTGATCGAGGCCCAGGCCAAGTGCGCCATAGAGGTGTGGCGACAACCCGACCAAGGCATCTGGGAGGCCCGTGGCAAGCCCCAGCACTACGTCTCCTCGAAGCTGATGGGCTGGGTGGCCCTCGATCGAGCGGCGAAGCTGGCCGCAATACGCGGCGATGACAAGCTCAGAGCCGAGTGGGCCGAGGTCGCGGACGAGATCAAGGCCGACATCCTCGCCCACGGGGTGAGCGAGCGAGGGGTCCTGCGCCAGCACTACGACACCGATGCACTCGACGCCTCAACGCTGCTTGCCGCGATCTTCGGGTTCCTGCCCGGCTCGGACGAACGTCTTCAGGCCACCGTCAAGGCCATCGCTGAAGAGTTGACCGAGGACGGGTTCGTCCTGCGCTACGTCACCACCGAGACCGACGATGGACTCTCCGGCAAGGAGGGCACGTTCCTGATCTGCTCGTTCTGGCTGGTCTCCGCCTTGTGCGTCGTCGGCGAGATGCAGCAGGCGTCGGACCTGCTCGAGAAGCTGCTGCGGATCGCCTCCCCGCTCGGGCTCTACGCCGAGGAGTACGAGGTCGGGCGGGCGCGGCACCTGGGTAACTTCCCCCAGGCGTTCTCCCACCTAGCACTCATCGAGGCCGCCGGTCGCATCATTCTCGAGGAGCGCCTCGAGGAGCTGAACGCGTGAGACGCGCGACAGCCGACGGCGGCCACACCTGGGGGTGGCCATGACATCCGACGGCGTGGTCGCCACCCCGACATCTCATGCGATTGACCACACCGGATTGGTCGTGGGTTATGTGGTTGGTGGCCTGATCATGTGCCTCGGTGGCGTCGTCGAGATTCTGTTTGGCGTCAAAGCCGAGGGGCAGTCGCTGGAGACAGTGACCAGGCCGCTGACAGCCGTAGAGAGTTGATCCACTGAGGCGTAGCCGTGAGAGATGCCACCTACCAACTCGTGGTGCGCGGGGAGCTAGATACCCGCTTCGAGCTCGTGTTCACTGGCATGGAGCTGTCACAGGTGGAAGGCACCACCGTCATGACCGGCAAGGTTCGCGACGACGCGGAGCTTTACGGACTCGTGGAACGGATCGCCGAGCTAGGGCTCGAGCTTGTTTCGATTCAGCAACTCGTCAGGCCGGCGAACGGCGAAGGCAGGAGTGCCTGACTCCTCGGACCTGCCGTGAGGCTCGGAGGTGCAGCTGATGAGGACGGAGATGGTCCGTGCCACAAACGGCCACGGAGCCACACAGGCGCTCTCTGTCCTCCTCGGCCATCTCGTGATCGCCGGCATGATCCTCATCTTTCTCGATCGGCGCCGCGCCGAGGAACGGGTTGCCACCGAAGCGGCAGAGGCCGCGGCCATGACGGCTCCCATCGGAGCCGCGCCGTGACCGCCAACGTCCGGAGCCGCCCGCCATGGGCGCCACGGTCGGTGTCGCCGAGCAGCTCATGAGCCGCCATGTCGCTGGCCCGTTGACGGTCCCCCGTTCCTACGCTGCGCCCCCCGCTACCGACACCGGTGCCGTATTCCGCGGCGACGGGCAGCCAGGCACCGGGCCTGCCACTAGCCATCAACAAGCACGGCACCCCGCGCTTCCGGCGTCGATCGCCGCGGCCGGGGGGCGGGGGTCAAAACGCGGACCGGTTGACCGGCGTCTGCTTCGGCTGTCACAGACGACGCGTCGCTTCCTCGTCCGCACGGCGCTCGTCGGCGTAGCCGTCGCCGCGCTCGTCGTCGCGCAGGCGTGGCTCCTCGCTGACATCCTCGACGCCGCCGTCTCGGATGGAGCAAGCGCCGCCGCGCTCGCAACACCGCTCGCCCTTCTGCTCGCCGTCGTGGCCACCCGGGCTGGCCTGGCCTTTCTCCAGGAGGCGGCAGCGGAACGCAGTGCGGCGCGGGTCAAGTCACAGCTGCGGTCGGCGGTGCTTGAGCGTGCTGTCCTGGACCGCCCGCCGCATGCGACTGCATCGTCACGCGAGCTCGCGACGCTGGTCACCCGAGGGGTCGACGCCCTCGACGGCTACTTCGCTCGGTTCCTGCCTCAGCTCGTCCTCGCGGTGGTCGTTCCCGTCGTCGTCCTCGTGCAGATAGCCATTGTCGACTGGGTCAGTGGGCTGCTCATCGCGGTCACGCTGCCGTTGATCCCCGTCTTCATGGTGCTCGTCGGTGTGCACACGCGCCGCGCCACCGACCGCCAGTGGCACAGCCTCGCCCTGCTCGGCGGTCATTTTCTCGACGTCGTGGCAGGACTGGCCACGCTGAAGGTCTTCGGCCGCGCGAAGGCGCAGACCGCGACGATCCGCACGGTGGGTGACCGCTACCGGCGGGCCACCAACCGGGTGCTGCGGGTGTCGTTTCTGTCGGCGTTCGTGCTGGAACTTGCCGCCACCCTTTCGGTGGCGGTCGTCGCGGTCGGCATCGGGCTGCGGCTGCTCCACGGTGAACTCGGCCTGCACACTGCCTTGCTAGTGCTGGTGCTGGCTCCCGAGGCCTACCTGCCGATCCGCAATCTCGGCGCGGCGTACCACGTAAGCGCGGAGGGGTTGTCCGTTGCCGACCAGGCGTTCGCGGTCGTGGACGCGCCGGCTCGGGTCGTGGGCGGGCGTCGCGACCTGGCCGATCTCGCACAGCAGGTGGTGCGGGTCGATCACGTGCGGGTGCGGCCGCCCGATGCAGCGGGCGACACCTTGCGGGAGGTCAGCTTCACCGTGCGCCCCGGGGAGACCACGGTCGTGACTGCACCCAGCGGCGGTGGCAAATCCACGTTGCTGGCCGTGCTTCTCGGGGCGCGACGCCCCGACTCCGGCTGGGTGCGGGTCGGCTCGGCCGACCTCGCCGACATCGATCCCGCGGTATGGCAGGACACTGTCGCCTGGCTCCCGCAACGGCCGCTGCTGTTCGCCGGCACGTTGGCCGAGAACGTCCGCTTCGGCGAGCCGGACGCCACCGACGAAGAGGTGAGCCATGCGTTGCGGGCCGCGAGATGCGACTTCGTTGACGGACTTCCCGGCGCGGCGGCGGCCACCCTCGGGGACGCAGGTGCTGGGCTCTCGGCCGGCCAGCGGCAGCGAGTAGCGCTGGCGCGGGTGCTACTGCGCGTGGCGCGCCGCGACTGCCGACTCGTTCTGCTGGACGAGCCGACCGCACACCTGGACGTGGCGACCGAACGTCAAGTGGTCGCCGCAATGGGAACCGCTCTCGCGGGGCGCACCGTAGTGGTCGCGACACACCGGCCCGCGGTGACCGCCCTCGGCGGCCGGCACGTCACACTCCACGAGCCGTCGACAACGCCGGTCGGGGGTGCGGCATGACCGTGCTGGCGCGCGTCCTCGGCCTGGTGCGGCCGCGGTGGGGACGCCTCGCCATCGGGCTGCTCGCCGCGGCGCTCGCGTCCGGCTGCGCGGTAGCCCTGCTGGCCACAGGTGCCTGGCTGATCGCGCGCGCGGCAGAGCAGCCGCCGATCGCTGCGCTGTCGCTCGGCGTGGTCGGCGTGCGCGCCTTCGCTGTGGGCCGGGCCGCGTTCCGCTACCTGGAACGCGTGACGACCCACGACGCGACGCTGCGCGCACTGGCGGACCTGCGGGTCACCATTTTCGGCCGGTTGGAGCACCTGGCCCCGGCCGGACTTCCGGCGTTGCGCCGGGGAGATCTGCTGGGGCGGTTCGTGGCCGATGTCGACGGCGTACAGGACGTGTTCGTGCGCGCCTTGCTGCCTTATGCCGCAGGACTGCTGGTCTCGACCGGCACCCTCGTCTTCCTGGTCGCGGTGCTCCCGCCGGCGGCTGCAGTCGTGGGCGCGGCTGTGCTCCTGCTAGCCGTGGCGTTGCCTGCCGCCGTTCGTCGCTGGTCGCGGACCGCCGAGATCGACGTGGTTCGTGCTCGCGGCGAATTGTCGGCGCTAGTCGTCGACACCCTCGAGCGGGTGCCCGAGCTGCAGGCGTACGGCGAGGCGGACCGGCGCCTGGCCGCGCTCAACGAGTCGGGTGCCCAGCTCGACACCGGGCTGCGCAGGGCGGGTCGGGCGAACGCGCTAGGCGCCGCCGGACTCGTTCTCGTCGTCGGCTTCACCATTTGGGCGACGCTGATTGTTGCCCTGTCCGCTGTTCGGTCAGGGCAGCTGTCGGCTGTGCTGCTTGTCGTGGTGGTGCTGTTGCCGCTGGCCTTGGCCGACGTCCTGGCCGGGCTCCCTAGTAGCGCCCGCGAGCTCACCAGGGCGACCGGCTCGGCCCGCCGGGTCTTCGAGGTCGTGGATGCTCCAGACCCAGTGATCGAACCGGAGATCAGCGGCACGATGCCACCGGGACCGGCACACCTTCGGGTAGAGGGGCTTGCCGTGCGCTGGCATGCCGACACCGCGGACGCCGTCGCCGGCGTGGACCTCGACCTGCCGCCCGGTCGTCGGGTCGCAGTCGTCGGGCCGAGTGGCGCTGGGAAGACGACCATCGCGATGGCACTGCTGCGCTTCCTCGAGCCGTCCGCTGGCCGGGTGCAGTTGAACGGCATTGACACCCGGGACCTCGATGGTGACGTCGTACGTTCCTCGGTGGGCCTGCTCGCCCAGGACGCGCACATCTTCGACTCGACCGTGCGGGAGAACCTGCGGCTGGCTCGCCCGGACGCCACGCCGGAGCAGCTCCGCGAAGCTCTGCGGCAGGCACGCCTGCTCGACCGGGTCGACGCGCTGCCCAAGGGGCTGGACAGCGCGGTGGGCGAGCACGGCGAACGGTTGTCCGGCGGCGAGCGGCAGCGCCTTGCACTCGCCCGCGTGCTCTTGGCCGACTTTCCCGTGTTGGTGCTGGACGAGCCGACCGAGCACCTCGACCTGGCCACCGCCGACGACCTCGTCCGCGACCTTCTCGACGAGGCCCGCGGGCGTTCGCTTGTCGTCGTCAGCCACCGCCTGCGCGGGTTGGAGGAGCTGGACGAGATCTTGGTGCTCTCGCATGGGCGAGTCGTCGAGCGCGACCGTCACGAGGAGTTGATGGCCGCTAGTGGCTGGTACGCCGAGGCGTACGAGCGGGAGCGCGGGCTTGAGGTAGTGGCCTGAGGTCGAGGCTTGGTTGGCGCCGGCCTACAGTCCCGCTGCCAGCAGGGTGCCGCTGCTGTCGGCAGGGGTCGGACTTTCCAACGTCATCGCCTTCACGCTCCGTACTGGGAACTCGACAGGAGAGCTGTCCGAGTTACGCTAGGTGGGCCCTTGCTGTCGATCTCCTAGCCCCGTCCGCACGATGCCTCAAGATGTCCTCGGCGACGGGGTTACGTGCCCAAGCGGCGTGGGGGAACGTTGAACTGGGAGCCCGCCCGGCTGCTCGTGACCAAGTTGCGTCCGCCGACTCAGCGTGAACAGACGGTTCCGCGTGAGCGTCTCTTCGAGCGGCTCGCCCCGCGCCCTGGCGTCAAGCTGACGCTGATTGCGGCACCGGCAGGCTCCGGCAAGACCACGATGCTGGCGCTTTGGTGCGCAGCTCAGGCGCCGATGAGACCTGTGGCGTGGGTGAGCCTCGACGAGCGCGACAACGACCCGGTGATTCTTTGGGTGCATATCTTGGAAGCGATCAGGCAGGCATGCCCCCAGGTCGACGTCTCGCCCACACCGGAGCTGGTGGGCTCCTCAGCCATCGTCGGGTTGGTCCTGCCGCGACTGGTCAACGAGCTCGCCGGGCAAGGCGATTTGGCACTGGTCCTCGACGATTTTCACGCTCTCTCGAGCGGTGTCTCCCGGGAGAGTGTCGCTTGGCTGGTCGACCACGCGCCGGGAACCCTTCAGATCGTGGTCTCCTCGCGGACTGAGCCGGCTCTGCCACTTGCCGCCCTTCGCGCGCACGGCGCGCTGTCCGAAGTGCGTGCCGACGAGCTCGCGTTCACCGCCGAGGAGGCGGACGCTCTCCTGAACGGTCACCTGGGGCTCGATCTGACGAGCTCCGACGTCGCGGAGCTCGTCAGACGGACGGAAGGCTGGTCGGCGGGGCTGTACCTGGCTGCACTCTCCCTCCAGAGAGCGCCGGAACGGCACGAGTTCGTCGCGCGGTTCGGTGGTGCGAACCGTCACGTGATCGACTACCTCGCCAGTGAAGTGCTCGGGGCGCACGACACCGCCGTGCAGGATCTGATGCTGCGCTCGTCGGTCCTGGAGCGTGTGTGCGGGAGCCTGTGCGACGCCGTCGTCGAGCGCGCGGGGTCAGCGATAGACCTGCTCACGCTCGCACGAACGAATCTGTTCTTGACTCCGCTCGACGACGAAGGAGAGTGGTATCGCTTCCACCCGCTGTTCTTGCAGCTGCTGCGCGTCGACCTGGAGCAGCGCGAACCTGGTCGCGCGCCTCGTCTGCATGCGCGTGCCGCTGCCTGGTTCCGCGAGCACGGCTTTGTCGAGGAGGCGGTGGAGCATGCCCTGGCTGCCAACGACTTCACCATGGCATCTCAGCTGATCGGTGAGTCCTGGAACCGCTTCGCGCAGACGAACCGCAATGCCACCGTCGTTGCCTGGCTTCAGCGCATCCCTCCCGATGTCGTCAGCTCTGACGCGTGGTTTCTGCTCACTAGGGCCTGGGTCCTCGCGCTCGCGGGAAGGCCCGAGGAGTCTCAGCAGGCCCTGGTCGCCGTCCAGCAGATGCGCGGACTCGACCGCGGACCGCTCCCCGACGGCTTCGCTTCGGCCGAGTCCAGTCTGGCCACCCTGCTCGCGGTGTGGCCGCTGCGCGGCGACCTCGCGGCCGGGATCGAGTACAGTCTCCGCGCCGCCGAGCTCGAGGGGCCCCAGTCCCCCTGGCGACCCGCGGTCTGTTGGCTAGTCGGCCGCGGTCTGTACCTTCGCGGGCAGCTGGACGAGGCTGACCGCTGGCTGGCAGAGGCGGCTGAGCTCGCGCCGCGGCACGGTCGTTGGCTGGCCGCCGCGACGGCGATGGCGTATCGCTCGCTTGTGCTCGGGGATGCAGGCCGATCGGACGAGCAGAGTCTCCTCGCCGAGCAAGCCATGGCGCTGGCGCTCGGAAAGGGGATCGAGGATTTCGACGGGAGCGTCTTCATCGCGCTCGGGATGTCCCTGGCGGCGCAGGGAAAGCATGACGAAGCGAGGCCGGCTTTCGACCGCGGTGTGGCGGACGCTCGCCGGTTCCTGGCGCCCCTCCACTTGGGCGTGGCGCTAGTCAGCCAGGCGGCTGCACTTCGAATGGCGGGTGATCATGCGGATGCCGATGCGGCGATCGCCGAGGCGACGACCGTTCTCGACGCGTGCGCCGATCCCGGCGTGCTGCGCGAGCGGCTGGAGAGGGTCGCGAGACCCGCGCCACGGCGCCGACAGACGACCGACGAGCTGAGCGATCGCGAGATCGCGGTGCTGCGGATGCTGGCCGGTTCGCTGTCTGAGCGCGACATCGCCCGCGAGCTGTATCTGTCGCACAACACGGTTCACACGCATACTCGATCGATCTACCACAAGCTCGGTGTCTCCTCGCGGTCCAACGCGGTCCAGAAAGCGCGCGCCCTGGGGCTGTTCGGCGGTTCACACGGGTGATTCGCGGCAACGATCCGCTTGGTCATCAAACGCTGCCGGCATAGGGTCCCCCGCTCGTTGACGGTCGGGTCACGCCGGCTCACCCTCGACCCCAGCCGCGACTACGAGTCCACCGGCCGGGCCCCCGGCACTGACCCGACACTCCAGGTTGACTCGGGCGGGTTGGGCGGGTCAGTCCGCGAGTATGACCACATGACAAAACCCCCGGACGTCGGTGTGCAGCTTCCCGAGGTCGAGCGACACGTGCCGTGGCCCGAGTACCTCGCCATCGCGCAAACGGCTGAGGAGGTTGGGTTCGACTCGGTCTGGGTGGGAGACCATCTGCTGTATCGGGGTGACGGTCGCGAAGAGCGGGGCCCATGGGACGCGTGGACTCTGCTGGCCGCCTTGGCGGCGACCACCGAACGCATCCGCCTTGGCCCGTTAGTCGCGTGTACAGCGTTCGCCCTCCCGGGCCTGCTCGCCAGGAAGGCTGCGGCCGTCCAGGAGATCAGCAATGGAAGACTCGTGCTGGGCTTGGGCGCCGGATGGAACGAGACGGAGTTCCGCGCCTTCGGCATACCTTTCGATCACCGCGCCTCGCGGTTCGAGGAGGCCTTTGAGATCATCAGACGCCTGCTCGTCGGCGAACGGGTTACATACGAGGGGCGCTTCGAATGGGCGCAGGACGCAGTCCTGCTACCCAGACCAGCCGCGCGCGTTCCATTGATGATCGGCTCGATGGGCGAACGCGTCCTGCGAGTAGCGCTGGCGCACGCCGATGCTTGGAACGTCTGGTACGACTGGTACGGGAACACGCCGGACGGATTCGCGAGAGAAAACGCCAGGGTTAGCCGGCTTGTCCGAGAAACCGGGCGGGAACCCGCCGACGTCCTCCGCAGCGCAACGGTGTTCGTCACCTTGGAGTACGGCCGGCGAGATCGACCTCACACACAGGACGTTCCTCCACTCATGGGATCACCAGAAGCGATCGCGACCGGACTGGCGGATCTTGCCGCTGCGGGAGTCGACGAAGCGATTCTCGTCGTGAGCCCGATTAACGAGCGTGTAAT
>DATBRJ010000008.1:0-24646 GCA_036560395.1 Actinomycetes bacterium
CTCCCCGAACTCCTCGGCAACCGCCGCGAGCCCAGCCGACCCTGGCGCCACGGCCTCGCGGGCAAGCGCGTCCGAGTCCACGAGCACAGCGCCATGCTTCGCGAGCAGCTGCGCCACCTCTGACTTGCCCGAGCCGATCCCGCCGGTCAGCCCGACATTCACGCCTCGGGATCATACGCAACGGGCTACGGCAATGCCTGTTCGTCCGTACCCAGGTGGGCGCTGGTCGCCCGAGGTGGGCGGCCGACTGGCCGTGACTCCGCTCCCCGGTGCATCAACTCAGTCCGAAATCTCGGTCTTCTCCCTGCACTCAGGGCACGGAGTCACGGCCTGGGGCGCGCAGTAGTGCTGCATGGCGCGCAGTACCGCAGCGAGGCACAGAGCCGTCCCCCGTGGGCATGGAGTAGTACCGGGCTAGCGCGGCGGGGCGTGGAGTAGTGCTAGCTAACGCTGCAGGGCGCGGGCTAGCCGGCAGCGCACCGAATCATGGCTCGGTGCGTGGTCTACTCCTCCTCGGGGCGTCCACACGAACGGGAGAACTGTTGGCTGATGACGATTCGCCGGACCTCCCTCCTCGTCGGCCATTACGTAGCCTGATGGGAGCGCTCACACGAATCGTGGACCGGCGGTCGGTCGCCGTCAAGTCTCTGGTCGTGGCGGCCTGGCGCCGCCGAGAATCAGCACGGGCGTCCGCGATCCGGCAACCGCATCGACCACACTGAGGCCGGGTCCTCGCGCTCGGAGTCAAGCGTCATTCGGCCAGCGCCAGCTCCTGCCAGCCCTTTCCGACAAGGCATTTTGTGCTCGCTCGGAGAAATCCGGGGATTGCGCAGGCGCGGTCCCGCTTGCTTGTCCACCGGACACTGCCTGGTTTTGAGAACGGCGCTTGCCGGCGCGGATTTCGTGGCGCTCGGCAACCTTTTGGTAACGCATCCTTGACACAGACGTCGTACAGCTCTCAGACTTCCGGCAAGCCTGTGGGAGCGCTCCCACGGAACAGAAAACGCTCACGAACCAGTCCAGCGAGCGCTGGACACAACCTCGACCGGTCCGGCAATGTGCTGGACCCCACCTCTCCGCAGGGGGTAGACACCGTGCGAAACCGTTCCAAGAAGGGCGCTGCCCTGGTCGCCGCGGTCGCTACGGCGTTGCTCATGGCGGCCTGTTCGTCAGATGACGACAGCGGCGGCAGCAACGCCAACAGCAACGAACCGGTGAGCCTGACTGTCGGCACGTTCGGCACCTTCGGGTACACCCAGGCCAAGCTGTACGACGAGTACATGCAGCTCCACCCCAACGTCCACATCACTGAACGCCACGTCGAGCAGGGTGGGCCGTACGCCCAGGCGCTGTTCCAGCAGCTCGGCGCCGGTTCCGGCGCTCCTGACGTTGCAGCGATCGAGGAAGGTTCGATCGGGCAGGCCATGAAAATCGCCGACAAGTTCAACGACCTGAAAGCGATCGGCCCGAACACGGATGGCCGCTGGCTCGACTGGAAGACGGCCCGCGCCACTACACCCGACGGCAAGCTGATCGGCTACGGCACTGACATCGGACCGCAGGCGATCTGCTACCGCAAGGATCTGTTCGCGAAAGCGGGCCTTCCCTCCGACCCGGCGGCGGTAGCCCCGCTGTTCGCTTCCTGGGACTCCTACTTCAATACGGGCAAGCAGTTCATCACGAAGTCGGATGTCGCGTGGTTCGACTCGGCGAGCCAGATCTTCAACGCCATGTACAACCAGCTACCTGTCGGCTTCTCGGACAAGAACAACAACCTCGTCATCGAGACGAACACGGACCTGCATAACGCGTGGAACACCGTGTCGGCAGCCGTGAAGGACGGACTGTCAGCGAAGCTTCCCGCCTTCAGTGACGAGTGGAACGCAGGCTTCCAGAAGGGCACCTTCGCCACCGAGGCGTGCCCGTCCTGGATGCTCGGTGTGATCAAGGGCGGCGCGGGCGAGAAGAACGCCGGCAAGTGGGCTGTCGCGGACGCCTTCCCCGGTGGCGGAGGCAACTGGGGCGGCTCGTACCTCACCGTTCCCAGCCAGACCAAGCACCCGAAGGAGGCTGCTGAGCTCGCTGCTTGGCTGACGGCCCCAGAGCAGCAAATCAAAGCCTTCAAGGCGGCGGGCACCTTCCCGAGCCAGGTCCAGGCGCTGACCAGCCCCGATCTGCTCAGTTTCAAGGACGACTACTTCGGTGGCGCCGAGGTGGGCAAGATCTTCGGCGAGCGAGCCCAGGCGATCACCGAGGCCCAGTGGAAGGGTCCGAACGACCTCGCGATCCAGGACAACGCGGCGAGCCCCGCTCTCCAAGCGGTCGAGCAGGGGAAAACCGCTGACCAGGGCTGGGCCCAGTTCGTCGACGAGGCAAAGCGCATCGCCGAGGGCGGTTAGCTCTCGTCGGGTGGGGGCCGTGGCGGCGGCCCCCACCCGGACATCGGTGCCCCGGCCACGACCAAACCATCGGCGGTACGCCTCGCGGTCCGTGATCACCGGCCGCTGTCACCGGGCTGCTGACTGCTGCCGGTGATCACCGAACCGCCCTGTTTGACTGTGTCCGACTCCGCAGCGCCAGCAAAGGAGGGGTGACGATGGCCGCGACCACCATCGCGACGCCCACTCGGCGGCTGACGGTCAAACAACGACTGAGCCGGCTGGACGTCAAGCTGTCGCCCTACCTCTACATCGCCCCCTTCTTCATCATCTTTGCCCTGGTCGGACTCTTCCCGCTGCTCTACACGGCGTGGGTGTCCCTGCACCGATGGAGCTTCGGGAGCGATAAGCCAGATGCCTATGTCGGGCTGCACAACTACCAGCGGCTCTGGCACGACGAGCTGTTCTGGAATTCGCTCAAGAACACGGTGAGCATCTTCCTGATCTCGAGCACCACGCAGATCGTGCTGGCCATGTTGCTCGCCGTTCTCCTCAACGAGCAGATCCGGTTTCGCACCGGCTTCCGAATCGCGCTCCTCCTGCCCTATGCCACCAGCCTGGTCGCGGTCGGGATCATCTTCAGCAACCTCTTCGGCGACCAGTTCGGTTTGATCAACAACATCCTCGGCTGGTTCGGCCTGAACGGCATCAACTGGCACACCGACCGCCTCCCCAGTCATCTGGCCATCTCGACCATGGTCAACTGGCGATGGACCGGATACAACGCGTTGATCTTCCTCGCCGCGATGCAAACCATCCCGAAAGACCTCTACGAAGCAGCGCGCATCGATGGCGCCAACACATGGGAACGGTTCCGCTACATCACCGTCCCCATGTTGCGGCCGGTCATCATCTTCGTGGTCATTACCTCGACGATCGGCGGGCTGCAGATCTTCACCGAGCCGAGGATGTTCGACCCCATCCCTGGTACAGGGAACGGCGGTGCCAGCCATCAGTTCCAGACGATCACGCTGTTGCTCTGGCAGGAGGGTTTCCGCAACTTCCACCTGGGTTACGCCGCCGCCATCGCGTGGGCGCTCTTCCTGATCATCGTTGCGTTCGCCATCGCCAACTTCTTCGTCGTTCGGAGGATCTCGTCGGCGGAGGCGGAGGAGCAATGACGACCCTCGACGCCACCACGCCCCGGGCGGCACCGCCGAGCGCTCCCCCGCGCGTGCCGCGTCCCGCGCGGCAGGCCCGGCACCGTGGCCGCAGCTGGCGGCCGACCCTGCTTACCTATGGCCTGCTGACGGCTTTCCTCCTCGGCTCGGCCTTCCCGTTGTACTGGCAGGCGCTGGTGGGCAGCCGCGAATCCACGACTGCCTTCGACTCAACCCCACCGCTGCTGCCCGGCGGCAACTTCTTCAGCAACGCGCAGCGGGTCTTCGACCAGGTCCGATTCTGGAAGGCACTGTCGAACAGCCTGATCGCCGCCGGCGCCATCACCCTGTCTGTCGTCCTCTTCTCGACCCTCGCCGGGTTCGCCTTCGCCAAACTGCGCTTCCGTGGCCGCAACGCCCTGTATGTCTTCGTCATCGCGACCCTCGCCGTGCCTACTCAGCTCGGGATCGTGCCGCTCTACATCTTGATGGCGAAGTACGGCTGGGTGGGACACCTCCAGGCCGTCATCGTGCCCAACATGGTCACTGCTCTCGGCGTCTTCTGGATGCGGCAGTACCTCGTCCAAGCCGTCCCGAACGAGCTCATCGAGGCAGCCAGGGTGGACGGATGCAGCATGATCCGCGTCTTCTGGCACGTGTGCGTGCCGGCAGCGCGGCCTGCGGCGGCCGTCCTCGGTGTCTTCACCTTCGTGATGGCCTGGAACGACTTCCTCTGGCCGCTGATCGCCCTCAACCCGGAGAACCCAACGGTCCAGGTGGCGATCGACCAGATCAACACCGGCTTCAGCAAGGACTTCTCGCTGATCATGACGGGAACGACGCTCGCCACCCTGCCCTTGATCATCGGCTTCATCTTCCTCGGCCGCCAGATTGTCGCCGGAATCATGCAGGGCGCAGTGAAGGGATGATCGTGCACAAGGTGACAGCACCCCAGCCACGTAGGAGCGCCGAGGCGGTGGCGCCCTTCCCGGCGGACTTCATGTGGGGCGCGGGGACGGCGGCGTACCAGATCGAGGGCGGCGTGTACGCCGGCGGACGCGGGCCTTCGATCTGGGACACCTTCAGCCATACCCAAGGGATGGTGCGCAACGGCGACACCGGCGACGTCGCAGCCGACCACTACACCCGCTATATGCAGGACGTCGCGCTGATGCAGAAGCTCGGCCTCACCGCCTATCGGTTCTCGGTGGCATGGTCACGCATCCAGCCAGATGGCAGCGGCCCCGCCAACCAGGCGGGCCTCGATTTCTACCGCAGGCTCGTCGACGAACTGCTCGCCGCCGGTATCACACCTGTCCTCACCCTCTATCACTGGGATCTCCCGCAAGCGCTCGAGGATGCGGGCGGGTGGCCCGCCCGCGACACTGCCCACCGGTTCGCCGACTACGCGGAGCTCGTGTACGACGCGCTCGCGGATCGTGTCCCCATCTGGACGACCGTGAACGAGCCGTGGTGCGCAGCCTTCCTCGGTTACTGCTCCGGCAGGCACGCGCCGGGCCGCCACGAGCCGGCCGCGTCGCTGCGCGCGGCGCATCACCTTCTGCTCGGGCATGGCCTAGCCATCGCGGCGATGCGGGCGATGGGTCGGGTCCCAGACAACCGGCTCTCGATCGCGCTCAATCTCGACCCGATCCTGCCGCACACGAACAGCGTGGCCGACCGCGAGGCGGCGCGCAGGATCGACGCGCTGTACAACCGGATCTTCCTCGATGCCGTTCTCCTCGGCCGGTATCCGGAGGACCTGATCGCCGATGCGCGTTCACTGACCGACTGGTCCTTCGTGGCGGACGGAGACATGAAGACGATCGCCGCGCCCATCGACCTGCTCGGCGTGAATTACTACCGGCCCGCGAGGGTTGCGGCGAAGACTCCCGGAGCAGCGACGCCGACCGTCGAGGCCGCAGCGGGTACGCCGCATGGCGGATGGGGCGGCGAGCGGTCGCCCTACCCCGGATGCGACGACATCGAGTCGAGGCCCGCACCAGGACCCGTGACCGCGAGCGGCTGGGAGATCAATCCGGAAGGCCTCCTGGAGGTGCTGCTCCGGCTGGACCGTGAATATCCGGCCATCCCGCTCGCAGTCACCGAGAACGGTGCGGCGTTCGACGACCTGGTCACGTCTGACGGCCGGGTGCTCGACCAGGGCCGGATCGACTTCCTCGATGCGCATTTTCGGGTGTCGGCGCAAGCGATGGAGGCTGGAGTCGATCTGCGGGGCTACTTCGTCTGGTCGCTGCTGGACAATTTCGAGTGGGCGGAGGGCTACACGCGTCGATTCGGGCTGATCCATGTGGACTTCGCATCCGGCGAGCGCCGGCTGAAGGAGAGCGCGCTGTGGTACCGCGACATCATCACCCGCGGTGGTTTCGCGTGACCGAGGCCGTGTCCGCGGCAACGGAGGTGCACAGGTCTCCTTAGTCGGACGCTGGCGTCGTACGGTTCGTATCGGAAACGCGGGGAGGAGGCGACGGTGGCAGTCGGGTATCAGCGACCGACGCTCGAGGACGTTGCGGCGCTCGCCCGTGTCTCACGCGGTACGGTGTCCCGCGTCATCAACGGCTCGCCGAAGGTCAGCCCGCACGCGAGAGACGCGGTCGAGGCCGCGATCAGCCGGCTGGGGTACGTCCCCAACCGGGCCGCTCGAGCGTTGGCCAGCCAGCGTACGGACACCGTCGCCCTGGTGGTTTCCGAGCCGCACGCCTTGCTGTTCACCGACCCATTCTTCGGCGGGATTGTGCGCGGTGTCAGCCAGCAGCTTGCCGACACCGGGCAACAGCTCCTGCTGATCATGGTGCAGAGTGCCGACGATCACGCCAGAGTCGAGAAGTACCTGCTCGGTGGGCACGTCGACGGCGTTCTCCTGCTGTCGTTGCACGGCGCCGATCCGCTTCTCGCCGCCCTGGACAGGGCGGACGTTCCCACGGTGGTTGGCGCCCGGCCACTCGACCCGCGGGTCCATCTGCCATACGTCGACATCGACAACCGCGGTGGCAGCCGGTCAGCTGTGAAATACCTGCGCGACCTCGGCCGGCGGGAAATCGCGACGATCGCCGGACCGCAGGACATGGCGCCCGGTGTCGACCGGCTCGCGGGCTACCGCGACGTCGTCGGAGAGACGGCTGATCCGACGCTGGTGGCGTACGGCGACTTCTCAGAGGCCAGCGGCGAGCGGGCCACGGCCGAGCTGCTGGAGGCACATCCATCCCTAGACGCGGTTTATGTCGCGGCTGACCTCATGGCGGCAGGCTCGCTGCGAGCGCTGCGCCGAGCGGGCCGGCGGATTCCTGACGACGTCGCCGTCGTCGGCTTCGACGACCTCGACCTTGCGCAGCACACCGACCCACCGCTGACCACGGTCCGGCAGCCGACTGTCGGGATGGGGCAGGAGATGGCAAAACTCCTGCTCACCCTCGCCGACGGGCCGGCTCAATCCCCGGTGCTGCTCCCGACCGAGCTCATCATCCGCGACTCTGCTTGACCAGCCAATCTGTCCGCGCGTTCAAGAAGCCCCAATCCGGACGATCCGGATGGGGCTCTCTTGGAGCTGCCAAGTCAGCTGCTGCCGGTGAGCTTCTCGCGGAGTGCAGCGAGCGCCTCGTCAGAGGCAAGCGTGCCAGCGGCCTCGGGTTCCTCCGGCTGCTCGGTGGCCGGTGCCGGTGTTTCGTCGGCCTCGGCGTCTGCCTTGCGGGCCTCCTCGACCTGTTTGCGGTGCGCCTCGTAGCGCGTCCGCGCCTCGGCGTACTGCTTCTCCCACGCGTCACGCTGACCTTCGTAGCCCGGCAGCCATTCGTTCGTCTCGGGGTCGAAGCCTTCGGGGTAGATGTAGTTGCCGTGCTCGTCGTACTCGGCGGGCATGCCGTAGAGGGTGGGGTCGAAGTGGTCCTCGACCGCCTCGCCCACGGTTCCCTCGTTGGCCTGCTTGAGGGAGAGCGAGATGCGCCGCCGCTCGAGGTCGATGTCGATGACCTTCACGAAGATCTCGTTGCCGACCTGGACCACCTGCTCGGGGATCTCCACATGACGCTCGGCCAGCTCGGAGATGTGAACCAGGCCCTCGATGCCCTCGTCGACTCGCACGAACGCGCCGAATGGCACCAGCTTGGTAACCCGGCCGGGGACGACCTGACCGATCGCGTGGGTGCGGGCAAACTGCTGCCACGGGTCTTCCTGGGTCGCCTTGAGCGACAGCGAGACCCGCTCGCGGTCCATGTCGACGTCGAGAACCTCGACGGTGACCTCCTGACCGACCTCCACGACCTCCGAGGGGTGATCGATGTGCTTCCACGACAGTTCGGAGACGTGAACGAGACCGTCGACACCCCCGAGGTCGACGAATGCCCCGAAGTTGACGATTGACGACACCACACCCGTACGAATCTGGCCCTTTTGCAGCGTCGTGAGAAAGGTTTGGCGTACCTCGGACTGGGTCTGCTCCAGCCACGCGCGGCGGGATAGGACCACGTTGTTGCGATTCTTGTCCAGTTCGATGATCTTGGCCTCAAGCTCCTTGCCGACGTACGGCTGCAGGTCTCGGACCCGGCGCATCTCGACGAGGGAGGCCGGCAGGAAGCCGCGTAGACCGATGTCGAGGATGAGGCCACCCTTGACGACCTCGATCACGGTGCCGGTGACGACGCCGTCCTCCTCCTTGATCTTCTCAATCGTGCCCCAGGCGCGTTCGTACTGGGCGCGCTTCTTGGACAAGATCAGACGACCTTCCTTGTCCTCCTTCTGGAGAACGAGCGCCTCGATGCTGTCTCCCACGGCAACGACCTCGTGCGGGTCGACATCGTGCTTGATGGACAGCTCGCGGCTGGGAATGACGCCTTCGGTCTTGTAGCCGATGTCGAGCAGGACCTCGTCCCTGTCGACCTTGACGACGACACCGTCCACGATGTCACCGTCGTTGAAATATTTGATCGTTTCGTCGACTGCGGCGAGGAACGCCTCCTCGGACCCGATGTCGTTAACCGCTACCTGCGGGGTGTTCGAGGCGGCCTCGGTGGTGCTCGTCATCAGCTAGTGGACTCCGATACGGACATTTGGTGTGGTGGTTGTCGCGCGGCGGGCCTGGTTCGCCCTGCCGATGTCCGTCGGGTCAGAATTCGATGACCGGAAGGTGGTCGACACGGTCGAGCGCGGCCTGCTCGGTCTGAGTCGCGCAGGCCCCGCAGCGCACCGGCCAGAATACGGTGCGTCTTCGCACAAGGTCAATCCGAAAGAAGATCCATCACGACTGCGGGAGAAGATCAGTCCAATGGTGGAGCCTGTCATGCGCCGACCCGTTTCCGCAGGCGAGACGATACGGGCCAACCGATCGTGGTGGGACCGCGCGGCTGACTGGTACCAGGCGGAACACGGGGAGTTCCTCCGTGACGTCGGCTTCATCTGGTCTCCGGAAGGCCTGGACGAAGCCCAGGCCGGGCTCCTCGGCCCTGTCCGCGGCCTCCGCGTCTTGGAGGTGGGCTGCGGGGCCGGTCAATGCGCGCGCTGGCTGCTCGCTGCCGGGGCTTCCACGGTGGCAGGCATCGATCTTTCCTCTACCCAGCTCAGCCACGCGACAGGGTTGAACGAGAGGTCAGGGCTGCACCCGTTCTTGGTCCAAGGCGATGCGGAACGGCTGCCATTTGGATCGGAAGCGTTCGACTTGGCCTGCTCGGCCTTCGGCGCGGTCCCGTTCGTCGCCGATTCGGCGCGGCTCACAAGGGAGGTAGCCCGGGTGCTCACGCCCGGCGGCCGTTGGGTCTTCTCCGTGTCGCACCCGATCCGCTGGTGCTTTCCCGATGACCCCGGCGAAGCGGGCTTGACCGTGCGCGATTCTTATTTCGACCGGCGCGCCTACGTGGAGCAGGACAACCGCGGCATCGCGACGTATGCGGAGCACCATCGGACGATGGGTGATCGAGTCAGGGAGATCGTCGCCGCCGGTTTCCGGCTCGTCGATCTGGTGGAGCCGGAATGGCCGGATGGGCACGACCGGGTCTGGGGCGGTTGGAGCCCGTTGCGTGGCCGGCTGATACCAGGGACGGCGATCTTCGTCTGCGACAAACCGTCCGCATGAGGGGCGAGATCGGGCAATGGTGCCCTTGATCATCGCCGAACTGGGCGATCACACCCTTGCCGGGTTCCCCTTCGCCTGCATCGCTCCCCTGCGCTGAGGAGGGACTCCGTTCGGGCCGCGACTACGGAGTGGGGCTTGGCGTGGTCGTCGGCTCCGCGGAGGGATCGGTCGACGCCTCGGTGGACGTGGTAGTGCTCGACGTGGAGTCGGTTGTGCTGGCGGTGGAGTCGGGTGTGCTCGCGGTCGAGTCGGGCGTGCTCGCCGTGGAGTCGGGTGTGCTCGCGGTCGAGTCGGGCGTGCTCGCCGTGGAGTCGGGCGTGCTCGCCGTGGAGTCGGGCGTGCTCGCCGTGGACGTGGTCGTGCTCGGCGTCGAGTCCGTGCTGCTCGTCGACCCGCTGCTCGGTGCGGGATCGCTCGACGTGGTCGAAGAGCTCGTCGAGCCGCCCGATGAGCCGTCGGACGTCGTGGTCGACGAGGACGTCGAACTCGAGGTGTCGCTCGGCGTCGACGAGCTCGTGGACGATGATGTGGACGAGCCGCCTGACGACGGGCTGGAGGACTGGCTCGGAGCCTGTGTCGTCGACGAGCCGCCTGACGACGGGCTGGTGGTAGGGGTGTCGGTCGGCGCGCTGGTGGGGTCCGGTGACCCGCCGAGTGAGCCCCCCGCGGAAGCCGCTGTCTTCACCATTATCGATTCCGACGCGGGCGACGAGTGTCCTGCCGCGTCCTTCGCCACCACCGTGAACGCATAGTCCCCATCTGCGTCCAGGCCGCTAACGGTCGCAGCGCAGGTCATGTTTCCGGTGGCCTGGTCGGCCGTGCAGTCCAAGGCCGAGACGGGCAGGGTGGACGCCTGGCCGCCCGCTTTGGTGTAGGACACGACGTAGTCGGTGACCTCGACATCGTCGCTGGCCGGCAGCCACGCCAGCTTCACCGACCAGGTGGCGGCCGGATCGCCGGGCGCCGGCGGCGATGCGAGCCCGGCGAGCCCCGCCGGCGTGGTCGGCGCCTCACGGTCTGCCGGGATGGTCGCCGCAGCCGCCGAGGATCGATTTCCGTTGCTGTCGATCGCGAAAAGCTCAACCGTGTAGGGCGTGCCGGACGACAGTCCTGCCACCGCGGCGGTTGTCCCGTCGACGGTCACCCGTGCGCCGCCCGCAACGGCGCCGCTTGGGTCACGCACGAATACGAGATAGGTCGGCGAGGAGTCCACGTTGTCGTTGGCCGCCGCCCAGCGGAGCTGAAGCGAGTCGCGGTCTTGCTGGAGGATCTCGAGTCCCGCCGGCACAGATGGCGGCGTGACGTCGGTGAGGACGGTGACGGGGCCGGAGAGCGCCGAGTGGTTGCCTGCCGCGTCGCGCGCGCGGACTCTGAAGGTGTACGTGTGATCGGCCGCAAGTCCGTTCACCGTGAGCTTCGTACCGCTGACGGTCGCGACTCGGTTGCCGCCGCGGAAGACCTCATATGCGGTCACGCCGACGTTGTCCTTGGCCGCGCCCCAGGCGAGGGACACGGACGTCCCGGTATGCCCGATCACCCGCAGGTTCGCCGGCGTGGACGGCGACTCGTGGTCGGCAGGCGGCCGCTGAGTCGGGCTCGGCGCAGGAGTCGGCGCAGGCGTGGAGGTGGACGGTGTCGGCGGCGGGAAGCTCGTGGTCGGGGTCGGGAGTACCGGAATTCCGCCGGTGCGCTGGTACGCCCTGATCCACAAGAGAACGGTGTCGACGTAGGAGGCCGAGGGGTTGTAGGCATAGAGCGCCGCCCGCAGATTGGCCTCGACGGCGAGGTTCGAGCCGCCCGCGCAGAGATATTGAGCGGCCGCCAACGTCGAGTCGTACACGTTGTTCGGGTCCTTGATCCCATCGGCGTTACCGTCCACGCCATAGGTCCGCCACGTCGCCGGCAGGAACTGCATCGGTCCAACCGCATGATCCCATCGGGTGTCGCGGTCATACCTGCCGTGATCGGTGTCGGTCTGGGTGGCGAACCCGCCACCGGTGAGCGCCGGACCGATGATCGGGGTCACCGTTGTGCCGTCGCTGCGCAGATTGCCTCCAGCCGCGTGTTGCGACTCCACCCGGCCGATTCCGGCGAGCATCTCCCAGGTCAGGCCGCAGCTCGGCGCACGCTGAGTCATCGTGTCCGCGGCCGCGATATAGGCGGCGAGCACATTGACCGGGATGCCCAGGTCGGAGCCGGGAAGCGCGCCTGTCCCTGTCCCGGTCGGGTTAGCGGGGTCGGTTGGCCCGGAGACGGCGGGCGGCGGCGGCGCCGGCGGCACAGCGAGGTCGCCTGGGGCGGGGAGATGGACCGGGGTCGCCCAGGGGTCGAAGGGATAGGCAGAGGATACGAGCGCGCCGGGCAGCGCGCCGCGGGCGAGCGCGATGAGGTCGAAGGCCTGCGTCGGCGGGCCTACGGCGGCACAAGCCATCGCAGCGGCAGCTAATAGCGCCCCGCGGCGGATGGTCACAGTCGTGCGCACCCTGCCTCCCCGTAGTCGTCTCCGACCTTAGGCGCCCGTTTGTCGAACGTAAATCATTCCGCGAATCGGTGCCAGACCGAACCGGCAACTCTTGAAGAAAAGATCGTGAACCCTAGCTCCGAGCCGCCGACGGAAGCCGCGTCCGTGCAGGTCAGGGAGGCGGGCCGAGCTGGTGACGTGTTCGCTGGGCTCACCGCCAACAGTTCATGGTCACTGGCTGTTGGGGACGGGCTCGGCGCATAACCGCCAGCGATCACGGAGTAGACGTCCTCGCTTCAGGCAGTTTTAGTGGGCGGCGTCCTCCCAGGTGGCGCCAAAGCCGACCGAGACGTCGAGCGGGACCTGCAGCTCGTAGGCTCCCGCCATCTGCTCTTTGACCAGCGATTCCACCGCTGCACGCTCCGCCGGCGCGATCTCGAGAACGAGTTCGTCATGGACCTGGAGGAGCATCCGCGACCGCAGACCTGCCTCGCGCAGCGCTCGGTCGACACCAAGCATCGCGACCTTAATTATGTCGGCCGCCGAGCCTTGGATCGGCGCGTTGAGCGCCATGCGCTCGGCCATCTCCCGCCGTTGGCGGTTGTCGCTGGTCAGATCGGGCAGATAGCGGCGCCGGCCCAGCAGCGTTTCGGTGTAGCCGGTCCTGCGTGCCTCGTCCACGACGTTGCGCAGGTAGTCACGGACGCCACCGAAGCGCTCGAAATACTCCTCCATCAGCCCTCGTGCCTCCTCGCTGGAGATGCCGAGCTGCTGAGAAAGGCCGTATGCGGACAAACCGTATGCGAGTCCGAAATTCATCGCCTTGATCTTGGCTCGCATCGCCGGCGTTACATCGCCAGGCCGCACACCGAAGACTCGGGATGCCGTGGCCGCGTGAAAGTCCGCGCCAGACCGAAGCGCCTCGATCAGTCCGGCATCCGCTGATACGTGCGCCATGATGCGCATCTCGATCTGGCTGTAGTCAGCGGTCATCAGTGACTCGAAGTCCGGTCCGACCACGAACGCCCGCCGGATTCGCCGCCCCTCGTCGGTCCTGATCGGAACGTTCTGAAGGTTGGGGTCGGTCGAGGACAGCCGCCCGGTCGCGGCGATCATCTGGTTGAAGGTTGTGTGGATCCGCCCGTCGTCTTCGATGGACTTGATCAGTCCTTCGACCGTCGTACGCAGCTTCGACACGTCCCGGTGACGCAGGAGGTGGGCGAGCAGCGCGTGCTCGGTCTGCGCATGCAGGCTGGTCAGCGCGTCGGCATCGGTGGTGTACCCCGTTTTGATGCGCTTCGTCTTGGGGAGCTTGAGCTCCTCGAAGAGAATGGCCTGGAGCTGCTTGGGCGAGCCGAGGTTGAACTCTCGTCCGACGACTGCGTAAGCCTGCTCGGCTGCTGTCTTCACTTCGGCGGCGAAGCCGGCTTCGAGATCGGCAAGGTAGTCAGCGTCGGCTGCGATCCCGACCTGCTCCATATTGGCGAGAACGTGTACGAGCGGCAGCTCGACATCGCGCAGCAGAGGCATGCCGTTCTTGGCTTCGAGCTCTCCGTCGAGTACCTCGGCGAGATCGACCACAGCCCGCGCACGCACGATGAGCGCGTGAGACTCGTCGGCCTCGTCCCCACCGTCAAGAGAGAGCTGCCCGTCCGCGGGCTCCTCGGCACGCAACTCCCGGCGGAGGAAGCGCAAGGTCAGGTCGGCGAGATCGAAGGACCGCTGGCCGGGAAGGACGAGATAGGCCGAAAGCGCGGTGTCGCAGCTCAGGCCGCGAAGCTCCCAGCCACGAGCACGGAAGGCGAGCAGCGGCCCCTTCGCGTCGTGGAGCACTTTCGGTCGATCCAGGTCCGCCAGCCAGTCGCCGAAGGCACGATCATCGTCTGCGGTCACCTGCGCCGGGTCGAACCAGGCGCCCGTTCCATCCGTCGAGGCCAGCGCGACACCGGTCACCGTGCCCGTCCCCCGACCCCAGTGGCCGGAGGCCGCGATCCCCACCCGGTCCTTTCCTGAGGCGTGCTCGCTCAGCCATTCGGACAGGTCGCCGGGGGCGAGCACTCGCCCGTCCACATCGAAGCCCGCCTCCGCCTCCGGCGCCGCGCTCGTAAGGGTCTGGTAGAGGCGGTCGCGCAGCACCCTGAACTGAAGCGTGTCGAAAACGGCGTGGACAGCGTCGCGATCCCAGCCGGGCCAAGCAAGCTCGTCGGGCCCGACCTCGAGCGGCACGTCGCGGACGAGCTCGGTCAGCTGCCGGTTGGTCATCACCGAGGACAGATGGGCCCGCAGGGCGTCCCCGGCCCTTCCTTTCACCTCGTCCACACGATCAATCAGGGCGTCGAGAGACCCGAAGTCGATGATCCACTTTGTCGCGGTCTTCTCCCCCACGCCGGGAATCCCGGGCAGGTTGTCACTCGGATCACCGCGCAGCGCAGCAAAGTCCGGGTATTGATGCGGGGTCAGCCCGTACTTGTCCTCGACCGCAACCGGAGTCATCCGGGCAAGATCGGAGACGCCCCGCCTGGCGTAGAGCACTGTCACCGAGTCCGACACGAGCTGGAACGCATCGCGGTCGCCAGTCACGATCAGCACCTCGTAGCCCGCTGCTTCCGCCTCCGTCGACAGCGTCGCAATGAGATCGTCGGCTTCATAACCCTCGAGGGCGAGCTTGCGGATTCGCAGCGCATCAAGCACCTCGCCGATCAGCTCGACCTGGCCACGGAAGTCGACCGGTGTGTCAGTCCGCTTCGCTTTGTACTCGGCGTAGCGCTCGGCGCGGAACGTCTTCCTTGAGACGTCGAACGCCACGGCGATGTGCGTCGGCTGCTCGTCGCGCAGCGCGTTGATCAGCATCGCCGTGAACCCGTAGACCGCGTTGGTCGGCTGGCCGGTAGTGGTCGAGAAGTTCTCGACGGGCAGCGCGAAAAACGCCCGATAGGCCAGCGAATGGCCGTCGAGCAATAGCAGCCGCTTGCCGCCGCCCGGCCTCGCCGCACCTGGGTTCTCATTCGCCATCACAGCGGCAAGCCTATGAGGTGACGCCGACAGAATGCGCCTCGACGACAAGGTCATCCACGCCAGTGAACGCGTCGGCCGATGAGCGCTCTATGGTCGGGTACGAAGCCAGTGGCCGGCAAGGAGGCTAGGTGAACCCGACGAGCAGCGGATCTGACGGCCTTGAGGCGGCGGAGAGCCACCAGCCGCCACCGGCAGGCGAAGGCGTCGAGATGCCTGCATGGCTGCGCGACCTAAGCGCGGGAACCCTCGCCGAGCGCATGGGCATCGTGTTCACGGAGATCGCTGCGAAACGACTGGTCGCCCGGATGCCCGTCGAAGGGAACACCCAGCCTTACGGCCTCCTGCACGGCGGGGCCTCTGCGGTTCTCGCCGAGACGCTCGGCTCGATCGGTGCACAACTCAGCGCGGGACCCGGAGCCCAGGCGCTGGGCATCGAACTGTCCTGTACGCACCACCGTGCCGTCCGCAACGGCTACGTGACCGGAGTGGCGGCGCCGATCCACGTCGGCCGCACCGTCGCGACGTACGAGATCGTCATCACCGACGACGGGGGCAGGCGCGTCTGCACGTCGCGCCTGACCTGCCTGCTCCGGCAAGGCGGCGATTAGTGGTCGCGCCCATAAGTACTACGCGGCGTCTGACGGGCCCGTCCGGCGCCTCGCCACGTTGTCGTCGTCGCCGTTAACGCCGCTAGCGGCCTCCTCCTCCGCCTTGCGACGCATCCGGCCGGGCTCCGCCATACACCGCGGGACTTACGGGCGCGACCACTAGGCCAGCACGCTCACGGCGCGCCTGACGAGTCCAGGCGTGGCTCGCTGCGCCTCAGTCGCTGCCGACCGGTTCGGCCGACCGCTCGGCGAGCCTCACCATGACGGCGCGGATCCTTGATCGGGTGAGGAACCTCTTGCGGCGTTCCATGAGGTCGGTTGCGACGTCGGCACGCAGCTCGTCGGCGGCGAGCCGCCGGCGCAGCACCGCCGACGAAGACGACCGGACCATCGTCAGCGGCCGCAGGCCGAGCCGCGCGAAGAACCGGCTCGCGTCCCGAAGTGTCGGATCAACGGCGACCGAGATCTGGTCCGCGCCGATGTCGTCGGCATAGTCGAGGACGGCCACCATGAGCGCCCGGCCCATGCCGCGACGCCGATGTTCAGGCCGGACATGGATGTAAGCGATGTGAACCGCGTTTGACGCCTGCAAGGGGACGAGCGGCTGGCACACGACGTAGGCGAGACCGACCGGTTCGTCATCCATCACCGCAATGAACAGCCGCGCCTCAGGATTCTCGATCAGCTTGGCAAGGCCGGCAGCCGCGGCGGCGGGATCTGACATCGCCCGGCCAAACCGGCCTCCGGTCTCCCGCAACTCACCCCACATCTCCTCGATCGCCGGCAGGTCCTCGGCACTGGCGGGCCGGACCACGGGCTGCATGCGGGTCACTGGGTCCCCACCTCCGCTCCATACGCCGTCGCCGGCGCACCTCCAGCCCGCCGCGCTGCGGGAGCCAACGTGTCCGCGCGGATCCCGCCGGCTGGGGGATCCCGACGCCCATAACGAGGCGCCCAGAACTGCGGATGTGCGGAGCGTACGACCTTTCCGCTCATTCGCCCAGAGGCAGGACAGCTGCGGCAGTCGTTGGTGACACAACACGCACAGCCCAGGTAGCAAAACCAAGCGCCAAGGCGCAGTGACAGAGCTGTCCGCGGTGCGATAGGACGGAACCTCCTCACGCGGATGTAGCTGGGGAGGGCTATGCGCGGCGCGGGCACGGCGCTCAACGTTGCGACCGTCCTGGTCGGCTCGAGCATCGGCGTACTCCTCGGGCACCGGCTCCCGGACCGGACCAGGGAAGTGGTGACCGACGCGCTCGGTCTGGTCACCCTCCTGGTTGCCGCGCTGTCCGCCGCGAGCGTGCTGGACACCTCACTTGGCCGGGCGGTCGGCGCCCGGGCGCCGGTACTGATCGTGCTCGGCTCGCTGCTGATGGGCGGGATCGCCGGCTCGCTCCTCCGCGTCGAAGACCGCCTCGAAGGCATCGGCGCGGCGCTGCAGCGCCGGTTCGCGCCGCGCTCGGCCGCCAACGCCGACGCACGCCTCACGGACCCGTCGCCGGCCAGCGAGGATTCACAAACACAGGCAGGCCGCCATCGCAGGCCGGGCGTGGCAACACCTGGCACAGGCCCGGCTGCCGAGACCCCTGCGCAGGCTCGACCGGTTGCGCGACACCGGGCGGCCCATGGCCAGCAGCGGTTTATCGAGGGGTTCGTCACCGCGTCTCTGGTCTTCTGTGTCGGACCGCTTACCATCCTCGGTTCGCTCTCCGACGGCCTCGGGCGTGGAATCGACCAGCTTGCACTGAAGTCCGTCCTCGACGGTTTCGCCGCGATCGCCTTCGCGGCGTCCTTCGGTTGGGGGGTCGCCGCCTCGGCATTGACGATCTTGGTTGTCCAAGGCTCGCTCACTGTCATCGGCTTCGCACTGGGGGGTTTCCTGCCCGACGCTCATATCGCCGCTCTCACCGCGACGGGTGGTCTGTTGCTCGTCGGTGTCGGCCTGCGTCTGCTCCGTATCAAGCAGGTGCCGGTCGGTGATCTGTTACCGGCCCTGATCATTGCTCCGCTACTGGTAGAGGCGGTAGTGACGGTTCGTTAGAGATCGGGTACGACAAGTAGGAGAAGCCCACATCACCGATTGGTGACGATCTTCCAGTAGGTCCATATCGCGGCTATGCTCCGCCAAACGCTCACGACACCCTGTGGTGCTGGGTCACCACAGACATCCGGAAGAAGGACCACCTGTGCGCAAGGCAGCGATTGCGCTCACAGCCTTCCTCGGCGGCCTGTTAATCGTCCTTTGCCTCGGCGCGGGCACCGCGTCGGCGCAGGAGGGTGGCGAGGCAGTGCAGGGAACGTTGGTGAGCGCCGGCCAACCGGTGGCCAACGTAAAGATCGACGTGAAAGTCGAGGGCGGCGTCGCAGTGGGCAGCGCCGTATCCGACGACAAGGGTAAGTGGCGCGTCGACGTTCCATCCGGCGGGCGGTACGAGATCTCACTCGACACCGCGACGCTGCCCGAGGGCGTCGGCCTGATCAACCCGGACCAGCAGACCCTCCGCGTCCAGGTCTTCTCCGGTAACGTGCGCACGGTGCTCTTCCGGATCGCTCCCGGGGGTGCGGCCTCGGAGAAGAGCGAGTCCAAGTGGGATCGCGTCCCGCAGCTCGTCTTCGACGGCATCAACTTCGGCCTGATCATCGCCCTGGCCGCTCTGGGGTTGTCGCTGATCTACGGCACGACCGGGTTGACGAACTTCGCGCACGGCGAGCTCGTGACTCTCGGCGCGCTCGGCGCCTACTACTTCAACGTCACCGTGGGGCTGAATCTCATCCCCGCCGCGATCCTGGCAGTTGTCGTCGCCGGCGCCTTCGGCTACCTGCAGGACCGCTTCTTTTGGGGATGGCTGCGGCGGCGCGGAACCGGCCTGATCGCCATGATGATCGTGTCGATCGGTCTTGCGCTCGTGCTGCGCCACCTGTACCTGTACCTCTTCGGCGGCCAGTCGCGGCAGTACTCCGACTACACCATCCAGGCCGGGCTCGACTTCGGCCCGGTGAACGTGACGCCGGCGACCCTGTTCGGGATGGCGATCGAGATCGTGATCATCGTCGCGGTCGGCATCGCCTTGCTGAGAACCCGGCTCGGCAAGGCGACCCGAGCCGTCGCCGACAACCCGTCGCTCGCCGCGTCGTCAGGGATCGACGTCGAGCGAGTGATCAGAATCGTCTGGACCGTCGGCGCGGCGATCGCGGGTGTGGCAGGCATCCTGCTCGCCATGCAGCAGTCGGTGAACTACCAGATGGGCTTCCAGATCCTCCTGCTGGTGTTCGCGGGAGTCATTCTCGGTGGGCTCGGCACCGCGTTCGGTGCACTGGTCGGCTCCCTCATCGTCGGCCTGATGATCCAGCTCTCCACGCTGTTCATTCCCGAGGAGATGAAGAACGTCGGTGCGCTGCTCGTACTGATCATCGTCCTGCTCATCCGGCCACAGGGAATCCTCGGCCGTGCCGAGCGGGTGGGCTGAGAGGAGTCCGGCAATGAATTGGGACACGATCTTCTCGGTCAGCGTCGAATCGGCGATCGGAACGAGCGCTGTCATCTACACCTTGGCGGCGATCGGCATCAACGTGCAGTTCGGTTACACGGGACTGCTCAACTTCGGCCAAGCAGCCTTCATGGCCGTCGGTGCGTACGGTCTCGCGATCGGAGTCGCCACGTGGGGCCTCAACTTCTGGCTCAGCGTCGGCATCGGGCTCGCCGCCGCGGTCGCCCTCGCCCTGATCCTCGGCGTTCCGACCCTGCGGCTGCGTGCCGACTATCTGGCCATCGTGACGATCGCCGCGGCAGAGATCTTCCGGATCACGGTACGAACCTCGAACTACCGCGACGTCACCGGAGGCACCGACGGCCTGCAGCAGTTCTCTGGCGCCTTTTTCGACATCAACCCGTACGGGCGCGGTCAGTACGGCGTCGGGCCGGTCAGCTTCGACGAGCGAACCATGTGGGTGCTGACAGTCGGTTGGATTCTCGTGGCGCTCTGCTGCCTGCTCGTCTACCTCCTGATGCGCAGCCCGTGGGGGCGTGTGCTCAAGGCGATCCGGGAGGATGAGGATGCGGTGCGCAGCCTGGGCAAGAACGTCTTCTCGTACAAGATGCAGTCCCTCATCCTGGGCGGCGTCATCGGCGCGCTCGCCGGGTTCATCTTCGCGCTCTCGACCGGCTCTGTGCTGCCCGACAGCTACGCGCCCGAGGTCACGTTCTTCGCGTACACCATCGTGATCCTCGGTGGTGCCGCCCGCGTCTTGGGACCGGTTGTCGGCGCCGTCATCTTCTGGCTGTTCATTCAGTTCTCCGACCAGCTCCTGCGCCAAGCGATCAGCGCCGGCTATATACCGAACTCGGTCATGGACACGACGCAAGTTGGCGCTGTCAGATTTATTCTGGTCGGACTGGGGTTGATGCTGCTCATCATCTTCCGCCCCCAAGGGATTTTCGGCGACAAGAGGGAGATCGCACTCGATGCACGCTGAGGAAACCGTCAGCGCCGCAGACGCGGCCCTCTCCGGCGACCACGAGGCCGCGACTCGAGCCGCGCTGGCGACTATTGATCCCGAGCCGGGCGTCGCGAAGCCCGACCCGATCTTGGTCGCGGACGGGGTCATGCGCAGGTTCGGCGGGTTGACCGCGGTGGACGTGGAGCACGTGGAGGTCCAGCGCGGCTCCATCACGGCGCTCATCGGGCCCAACGGCGCGGGCAAGACCACGTTCTTCAACGTCCTCACCGGATTCGACAGCGCAGACGGGGGTTCCTGGACATTCAACGGCGACCGGATCACCGGCCTTGCGCCCTACAAGCTCGCCCGGCGGGGCATGGTCCGTACGTTCCAGTTGACGAAGGCGCTCGCAAAGCTCCGTGTCATCGAGAACATGCGGCTGGGGGCTCAGGCGCAGCGCGGGGAGCACTTCCTCGCTGCGCTGGTCGGGAGTATCTGGCAGCCGCAAGAAGGCCAGATCACCGAACGCGCCGATGAGCTGCTCGAGCGCTTCAAGCTCGACCGGATGCGCGACGAGTTCGCCGGCGAGCTGTCGGGCGGCCAGCGCAAGCTGCTCGAGATGGCGCGCGCTCTGATGGTCGGCCCTGAGCTGGTCATGCTCGACGAGCCGATGGCCGGCGTGAACCCGGCGCTCACCCAGTCCCTGCTCAGACATGTCAAGTCGCTGCGGGACGAGGGCATGACCGTGCTTTTCGTCGAGCACGACATGGACATGGTGTGTGACATCAGTGACTGGGTGATCGTGATGGCCCAAGGTGCCATCGTCGCCGAGGGCCCACCTGAGAAGGTCATGGTCAATGAAATGGTCATCGACGCCTACCTCGGCTCGCACCACGACGCTCCCCTGAGCGAAGAGGAAGCGGAGGAGCAGCTCGCCGAGGCAGAGGCCGAGCTGCGCGAGGAGATCAGCGAAACCGAGCAGGAGCGCGCGTGATGAGCGTGAATGAGCCGACCAACGGGGTCGGCACTCCGTCCCGGCGCGGCACCGTCGAGATCGACCGCAGCGCGCATCTCGCCGGCGCACAGGACGCGCTGCTGCGGGCGGATGACATCGTCGCCGGTTATGTCCCCGAGGTGAACATCCTCAACGGCACCGACCTCTACGTCCGGGACGGCGAGCTCGTCGGCATTATCGGACCCAACGGTGCCGGCAAATCGACGCTGGTCAAGGCTCTCTTCGGCCTGGTGAACGTGCGCAGCGGATCTGTGACGCTGCGTGGCGAGAACATCACCAACGCCAAGACTCACGAGCTCGTCGCCAAGGGCGTCGGGTACGTACCGCAGGTCAACAACGTCTTCCCGAGCCTCACGATCGAGGAGAACCTCCAAATGGGTGTCTACCAGGCGCCCAAGCGGTTCCGCGAGCGCTTCGACGTGGTGGCCGAGCTCTTTCCTGCGTTGGCCGAGCGGCGTAGGCAGCGCACCGGTTCGCTCTCCGGCGGCGAGCGGCAGATGGTCGCTATGGCCCGCGCACTGATGACGGAACCATCCGTCCTGTTGCTCGACGAGCCTTCGGCCGGCCTGTCGCCCAAGCTTCAGGACCAGGTGTTCATCCGGGCGCAACAGGTCAACCGGGCCGGCGTCACCACGATCATGGTCGAGCAGAACGCCCGCCGGTGCCTGCAGATCTGCGACCGAGGCTACGTCCTCGACCAAGGCCGCAACGCCTATACGGCGAGTGGGCGCGACCTTATGCATGACCCGAAGGTCATCGAGCTCTATCTCGGCACCCTCGCCAGGGTGTAACTGAGCCCTTTCCGTTGGTGCGACCGTGTGGAGCGGTCTGAGTCCGTGGCTCTAGCAATCGATAGGCTCTGCCGCGTGTTTCGCCCCATCCGTGCCTGTTGCGCGACCTTCGCGTGCATTGCCGTCGTCGCTGGTTGCTCGTCCAGTGACAACAGCTCGTCCTCAGCGAACCCCACCCCCACTTCCTCGAGCGGCTCGAGTGCGGCGCAGGCCTGCGAGCGGCTGGTCGCCTTGATCGGCTACTCGGAAGAGTCTCTGCTGCCGGCGGGCCAGGAGGACCGTCAGAAGTTCGACGACGCGGCACGCGGCGGCATCGCGGAGGCGATCGGGACGGCGGAGCGCTACGGCAGCCAGTTGCCGGCATCGCTGCAGCCGGCAGCGCAACGGCTCGTCAAGGATGGCTACCAGGTCGTGCCGGCGACCGCGCCACGGGCGACCCAGGTCGCGAGCCTGCGTGACTACCGCCAGGCCGCTGACGAGATCGTGCACGGCTGCGCATCGGTCACCGATTAGGGTCGGCCTGAGGCGTCCTCGCCTTGCTCATGCCGGGTTTCCAGACAGAGCCGTATTAAGGGCCGTCCGGTGTGGTCGGTGGGCCTGCCTCATGGGCGAGACGACCTGTGGGCCCGGCCGAGAGGCCGGGCCCACAGGTCGTGCCATCAGCTACGGTCAGCCGGAGATGTTCCCGGTGAGGTAGTCGATGTTCTTGTACGTGTTGTCGGCGCCGTACTGGTAGATGCCGATGGTGGCAGTCGCCGGGTCACCGACGTCGTTGAACTCGATCGGACCGGACTTACCGTCGTAGTCGATGTCCTTGCCCGCGTCGAGCAACGCCTTGCAGGACTTGAAGTCGTTGCACTTCTCGCCGCCCTTGCTGACGTTGATCAGCTGGGACTTGATGCCTGCGCCGGTGTCGTTCTTGGCGGCCTGCGCGGCGAGCGCGATCAAGTTCGCCGCGTCGTAGGACTCTGGTGCGTAGCTGAAGTCCTCCAGCTTCGGGTCGACGGCCAGCAGGGCCTGCTGGAAGTCCTCAGGCGAAGCCGCGCCAGGCAGGGTGCCCTTCGCCCCGTCAAGCGTGCCCTTCGGGAACTTGTAGCTGTTGGACAGGTTGCCGTCCACGAAGTACCACGGCACGGTCTTGTTGGCGAGGCCCTGCTTGACCAGCTCGGGCACGATGTTCTGCGTCTCGTTGAACGCGATCAACGCGATCGCGTCAGGCTTCTTTGCCTTGACGGCCGAGACGACCGACGCGAAGTTGGTCGTGTCGGTGCCGTAGACCTGCTTCACGACGACCTGGCCGCCGCCCTCGGTGAAGAACTTCTCGGTGTTGTCGGCCAGACCGGTGCCGTAGGCGTCCTGACGGGCGATGATCGCGAGCTTCTGTTTCCCGTCCCCCGCGATCAGGTCGGCGAGAACGCGGCCCTGGAGCACATCCGGCGGCGCCGACCGGAAGTAGAAGCCCTTGTCCGGGTAGGTGGAGAGCTTGTCTGACGTGTTCGCCGGCGAGAACTGGACGACACCAGCGCCGGCGATCTTGTCGATGACGTTGAGCGACACGCCTGAGGCCGCCGCGCCGACGATAGCGTCTGCCTTCTGGTTGAGCAGGGCGTCCACGGATGGGTTGGCGACGTCAGGAGCGTCGTCACCGGAGTCGGTGTCGATCTCCTTCAGCGGCTTGCCGAGCACGCCGCCTGCCTCGTTGATCTCCTTGACCGCGAGGTGAACGCCAGCGAACTCGGGGGGACCGAGGAAGGCGAGGTCGCCGGTCTGCGGGAGCAGCGTGCCGAGCGTGAGGGTACTGTCACCGGCCGGGAGGGTGCTGGATGGCGAGGCGCCGCCTCCGGCGTTGTCGTCGTCGTCGCCGCCGCAGGCGGTGAGGATGAGGCTGGCCGCGCCCAGCACGGCGAGGATTCGCCATACGGGAATGGGGCGGATCATTTGTTCTCCTTCGCACGAGCGGGGCCGCCGGGGTGCGACCGGCTCTGTCTGTTGGTGTGGGAAACCTATAGAGGACCACCCATCCGACACCAGACATCGTCGCGATTCGCGAACCACGCGTTGCTTACTCGTGACATTGAGCGAGGCAGTTGATACAGCAACAATCAGCCGCAGGTCGTCCGACCAGACCGGGCGGTTCCGTGCTATCCAGCTCAGCCGTGCTCGGCAATCACCAATTCAGCGACATCGCGCATCGTGACCCGTTTGTCCATCGAGGTCTTCTGGATCCACCGAAAAGCCTCTGGCTCGGACATGCCGAAGGAGGTTTGCAGGATTCCCTTGGCGCGGTCGACGAGCTTGCGCGTCTCGAACCGCTCGGTCAGATCCGCCACCTCAGCCTCGAGCGAGATGATCTCGGCGTATCTCGACACGGCCATTTCGATGGCAGGTACGAGGTCGGACTTGCTGAACGGCTTCACGAGGTAGGCCATCGCCCCCGCCTCGCGGGCCCGCTCGACAAGCTCACGCTGGGAGAACGCGGTGAGGATGAGTACGGGCGCCAGTCGCTCCTCGGCGATCCGCTCCGCCGCCGAGATCCCGTCGAGCACGGGCATCTTCACATCGAGGATCACCAGATCGGGCCGATGCTCCTGGGCAAGCTTCACCGCCGTTTCACCGTCGCCTGCCTCAGCGACGACGTCGTAGCCCTCCTCCTGGAGCATCTCCGCAAGATCCATCCGGATAAGCGCTTCGTCCTC
>DATBRJ010000009.1:0-42635 GCA_036560395.1 Actinomycetes bacterium
GGCTGCGACGAGGACACGGCCTTCAGGAGGCTCTTGGCCGCCTCACAGCGCTCGCACGTGCGCCTCGTCGATCTAGCGACAAGGGTCGTCGAGACTCGCGGCCGCCTCCCGCTGTCCTAGTGGTCGCGCCCGCAAGTACTACGCCGCGTCTGGCGGGCCCAGCCGGCGCCTCGCCACGTTGTCGTCGTCGTCGCCATTAGCGCCGCTAGCGGCCTCCTCCTCCGCCTTGCGATGCATCCGGCCGGACTCCGCCATACACCGCGGGCTGACGGGCGCGACCACTACTAGCCAGCCGTCGAGCGGACGCTCGAGGCAGTCGTGGTACGGCGCGGGCCGCGTAACCTTGGGCCCCGTGCGAGAGCTGTCCGGCGTGGTGCTGGCCGACTACACGACCTTGCGGGTCGGTGGATCAGCCAGCCGTTTCGTCGAGGTCGAGAAGCCGGAGGAGGCAGTCGAGGTCGTCGCCGCCGCGGACCGTACAGGCGAGCCGGTGCTCATCCTCGGCGGTGGATCAAACGTGGTCGTTCCCGATGAGGGTTTCGCCGGCACCGTGGTACGGATGGCCACGGGCGGTTTGCACGTCGAGACAACGTCCGACGTCGTCGCCGTGACCGCTCAGGCTGGCGAGGACTGGGACCAGCTCGTCGCCCTCTCCGTCACAGAACGCTGGTCCGGACTCGAGACGATGTCCGGGATACCAGGGCTGGTCGGCGCTACGCCGATCCAGAACGTAGGTGCCTACGGTGGCGAAGTGTCCGAGACGATCACGAACGTCACTGTGTATGACCGCCGGTCCGGCGCAACCAGGTCGATGAAACCCGCTGAGTGTCATTTCACCTATCGCAGCAGTGTGTTCAAGGGATCCGACCGCTACGTCGTCCTCGATGTGACGTACACCCTGGAGGCATCGTCACTGGCCCGGCCCATCCGCTACGACGAGCTGAGCCTCGCGCTCGAGGCTGAGGTCGGCGCCCGCCTCCCGCTGACCGCTGTACGTGAAGCCGTGCTCCGGCTGCGCCGGCGTAAGGGGATGGTTCTCGATGGCGCCGACCCGGACACTGCGAGCGCGGGTTCGTTCTTCACCAACCCGATCGTGGCCCTAGCACAGGTTGCGGATCTGCCGGCCGGCCTGCCGCGCTGGCCGCAATCCGACGGGACGGTCAAGATCTCGGCCGCCTGGCTCATCGAGCACGCCGGCTTCGGAAGGGGTTACGGCGAGGGACCAGCGCGCATCTCGACCAAACACACCCTTGCGCTCACCAACCGAGGCGGCGCCCGGGCTGCGGATCTGCTTGCCCTCGCCGGCGAGATCCGTGATGGAGTGCGCCGGCAATACGGCATCGAGCTCAGCCACGAGCCTGTCGTCGTCGGCGCAGTGCTCTAAAGCCGACGGTACGGCTGACGACAGAGGCCGCGATGACGACAGAGGCTGCGATAAGGAGGCTGACGCAGAGACCGACGGCGACCTCAACCATCCGAGGCCAGCCAGGCGTCCACGCCGGCCAGGAGGTCCACCTTGACGTGGCCGGGCGCGAGGGAGCCGCGCACCGACTCCCGCGCGAGCGCAGCCAGCTCGTCATCTGAACTGCCGAACGCGTCGCGGACCAGTGCGTACTGTGCGGCGACCCGATCGCCGAACAACAGCGGATCATCTGCGCCGAGCGCCACCTGAACCCCGGCCGCCCGAAGCATGGGCAGCGGCACGTCCGCCGCCTTGTCGTACACGCCCATCGCGACGTTAGACGTGGGGCACACCTCGAGCACCACACCGGCCGTGGCGATCTGCTGGACAAGAGCCGGATCCTCCGTCGCGCGGACACCGTGACCGATGCGGCGGGCACTCAGAAGGTCCAGGCAGTCCCGGACGCTGCTCGGTCCGGCGAGCTCGCCACCGTGCGGCACCCCGGCGAGTCCGGCCCGCCTGGCGATAGCGAAGGCGCGATCGAAGTCGGCCGGCCGGCCGCGGCGCTCGTCATTGGACAACCCGAAGCCGACGACCCCACGGGTTGCGTACTGCCCGGCAAGCCGCGCGAGCGTCCGTGCGTCGAGTGGGTGCCGGGTGCGGTTCGCAGCAATGATCAGCCCGATGCCGACGCCGGTCGCCGCCGACGCATCGGCCGCCGCGGCCAGGATGAGCTCGACTGCCTGGGTCAGGCCACCGAGCCTCGGCGCGTATGACGTCGGGTCGACCTGAATCTCGAGCCAGCCCGAGCCGTCCGCCCGTTCGTCCTCGGCGGCCTCCGCAAGCAGCCGGTGTATGTCTTCGGGTGTACGGATCACCGATCGCGCTGCGTCGTAGAGGCGCTGGAAGCGAAACCATCCACGCTCGTCGGTCGCCCGCAGCTGCGGCGGGCCGGGCCGGAGCAGGGCCTCAGGCAGCCGGATCTGATGGATGTCGGCCAGCTCGAGCAGCGTGGAGTGGCGCATCGCCCCAGTGAAATGCAGGTGCAGGTGCGCCTTCGGCAGTGTTCGTACGTCTCGCCGTCGCTCAGTCAGCCCGGCACCTCCGTCGCTGCTCGCTCCCGAAGGCTCGCTCCGCGAAAAAGGGCACCTTGTGCCAAGGACCCTGGAAGACGGTGCCGTTCTTCAGCCGCGAAGGTGCACGCAAGTTCCCTCGCTCGAATGCGGTTGGACAAAGATTCCCCTGCACGAATGCGCTTGCTAGCTGAAGAGCTTCTGCAGTCGGGTGATCCCCTCGACGAGATCGGAGTCGGAGAGCGCATAGGAAAGGCGCACGTAGCCGGGAGTGCCGAACGCCTCACCTGGCACGACCGCCACCTCGGCCTCATCGAGGATGATCTCCGCCAGCTCAGCAGAGGATGTGGCTGTCCGTCCGTTGATCTCTCGTCCTAGCAGGGCCTTGACGGACGGGTAGGCATAAAACGCGCCGAGTGGCTCGGGGCATGTCACACCGGGAATCTCGTTGAGCATGCTGACGATCATCCGTCGGCGGCGATCGAAGGCGCCGCGCATCTCGGCCGCGGCGGAGAGATCGCCGGAGACCGCAGCGAGGGCGGCTCGCTGCGCCACGTTGGAGACGTTGGACGTCGCGTGCGACTGGAGATTGGTGGCTGCCTTGACCACGTCGACTGGGCCGATCATCCAGCCGACCCGCCAGCCGGTCATGGCATAGGTCTTCGCCACCCCATTGAGAACCACGCACCGGTCTACAAGCTCCGGAACCTCCACTGGGATCGACGCGAACCGCGCATCGCCGTATACGAGGTGCTCGTAGATCTCGTCGGTAACCACCCAGAGACCTCGCGCGGCTGCCCACCGGCCGATCTCGGCAATCTGCTCCGGCGGGTAGACCGCGCCGGTCGGGTTGGACGGCGAGCAGAACAGCAGAATTTTCGTGCGGTCGGTCACCACCGCGTCAAGCTGATCGACGGTTGCCAGATAGCCATGCGATTCGCCGGTGGGTACCTCGACCGGCACTCCACCGGCAAGCTTGATCACCTCGGGGTAGGTGGTCCAGTAGGGCGCAGGCAGTACGACCTCGTCGCCGGGGTCGAGCAAGGTCGCAAATGCCTCGTACACGGCGTGCTTGCCGCCGTTGGTCACCAGGACCTGCGCCGCGTCCACGGAGAGCTGGGAGTCGCGCAGGGTTTTCACCGCGATCGCCTCACGGAGCTCCGGAAGGCCGGCGGTGGGTGTGTAGCGATGGTTTCGCGGGTCACGGCAGGCCTGCGCGGCCGCCTCGACGATGTAGCCGGGCGTCGGGAAGTCCGGTTCGCCTGCGCCGAAGCCGATCACGGGCCGACCGGCCGCCTTCAACGCCTTCGCCTTGCCATCGACGGCGAGCGTGGCCGACTCGGTAATCGCGCCGATCCGAGCGGAGATGCGGTTCGAAGCTGGCATAGGGCTAATCTTTGCAGCCGGCCGGCGAGCTTGCTGCTCCGTTCGCCTCGGGCCGGTCTTCCACGTACACTCGTCGCCTGGTGGTCTGCGTTCGCATGCCCGGCGAGGGCGGCCAGCGTCTGATCATCATAGGGTCGTAGCTCAATTGGTAGAGTCCCGGTCTCCAAAACCGGTGGTTGGGGGTTCGAGTCCCTCCGGCCCTGCGGCGCGCCCGCCGTTCGGCGGATGCGACACACGAAGGCCCTGCCCGGCGGCGGTTCGATGGCCGCGGAAGGACATCCCGATCAGGTGAGGATCACGTGACCGACACGCGCGGCTCCACCGAGGCGCCACTGCGCCAGCCCTCGCGACCTCCGGCGAGGACGCGCACCGGGCCTGGACTGTTCTACCGCCAGGTGATCGCGGAGCTCCGCAAGGTGGTACGGCCGACGCGGCGAGAGCTGGTGACCTACACCACTGTGGTCGTCATCTTCGTGGTGATCGTGCTCGCCTACGTCTCCGGCTTGGACTACGTGTTCAGCAAGGCGGTCCTCAAGGTGTTCGGCTGATCGCCTCACTCCGGTTCGTTGACGACCTGACCTTCACCGACCTGACCGCAGACAACCCGAAGCAAGCAACCCGAACGAAACAACCCGAACGCAGAGAAGAGAGCAACAACCGTGTCCGAGTCCCTGCACGACGCCGACGAGACCACCGAGCCTGGTCTTGCCTCGGAGCAGGCTGAGCTCGCCCTTGAGGAGTCCGACGCCGGTGAGTCCGGCGCCCAGCAGTCCAGCGGCGAGCAGTCAAGCACCGAGTCCAGTGCCGATGAGCATGGTGAGGTAGCGGAGGAAGTCGCAGGGGATGCCGAAGAGGACGAGTCCGAGCCGGCCGAACTGACTGAGTTCCGCAAGCAGCTGGCGTCGGTGCCCGGCGACTGGTTCGTCGTTCACTCCTACGCGGGTTACGAAAACCGGGTCAAGGCCAACCTCGAGAACCGGATTGCGTCCCTCAACATGGAGGATTACATCTTCCAGGTCGAGGTGCCTCAGGAGGAGGTCGTCGAGATCAAGAACGGCCAGCGCAAGAACGTCCGGCGGGTGAAGATGCCTGGCTATGTGCTGGTAAGGATGGATCTCACCGACGAGTCCTGGTCGGCCGTACGCCACACGCCAGGGGTGACCGGATTCGTCGGCCACAGCCACTCGCCGGTGCCGCTCACCTTCGGCGAGGTCTTCGACGCGCTGGCGCCCCAGGTGCACCGCAAGGAGAAGGGTGCGCCAACACAGGTCAAGGTGCTCGACTTCGAAGTGGGTGACTCGGTCACCGTCATCGACGGGCCGTTCGCGACGCTGCAGGCCACGATCCACGAGATCAACCCCGACGCGCAGAAGGTCAAGGGCCTGGTCGAGATCTTCGGGCGGGAGACGCCGGTTGAGCTCTCGTTCCAGCAAATCCAGAAGAACTAATCCAGGAAGAATCGCTCATGCCACCGAAGAAAAAGATCGCAGCGGTCATCAAGCTGCAGATCCAGGCCGGCCAGGCCACTCCGGCGCCGCCCGTCGGCCCGGCGCTCGGCCAGCACGGCGTCAACATCATGGAATTCTGCAAGGCCTATAACGCGGCCACCGAGTCGCAGCGGGGCAACGTGATTCCGGTGGAGATCACGGTCTATGAGGACCGTTCCTTCACCTTCGTCACTAAGACGCCCCCGGCGGCGAAGCTCCTGCTCAAGGCCGCCGGCATCGAAAAGGGAAGCGGGGAGCCGCACAAGACCAAGGTCGCGAAGCTCAGCCGCGAGCAGGTACGTGAGATCGCCCAGACCAAGATGGTGGACCTGAACGCCAACGACTTGGACGCCGCCGAGAAGATCATCGCCGGTACGGCCCGCCAGATGGGCATCACGATCGAGTAAGACCAGCTACCCGAGATGCCCAAGCGCGGCAGCGCATCTCACGTCACGCAACGCCTCAGTGGGAGGGTCACGCGCTGGCCCCCAACCACGAACTCCCCTGACCACGTACTCCATACGAGGGAGAAGCACCATGAAGCGCAGCAAGGCATATCGCAAGGCAGCCGACGGCGTTGACCGCGCCGAGCTCTACTCGCCGCTGGAGGCAGTTCGGCTGGCGAAGGAGACGTCGACGGTGAAATTCGACGCAACCGTCGAGGTCGCAATGCGGCTCGGTGTCGACCCGCGCAAGGCCGACCAGATGGTGAGGGGCACCGTCAATCTCCCCCATGGCACCGGCAAGACCGCACGGGTTGCGGTCTTTGCCGCCGGTGAGCGGGCGGACCAGGCACAGGCTGCGGGCGCCGACTTTGTCGGCGCGGACGACCTGATCGAGCGGGTCCAAGGCGGCTTCCTCGACTTCGACGCCGCGGTCGCGACGCCCGATCTCATGGGCAAGGTCGGTCGGCTTGGACGCGTACTCGGTCCGCGTGGGCTCATGCCGAACCCGAAGACCGGTACCGTCACCAACGACGTGGCGAAGGCGGTTTCAGAGATCAAGGGCGGCAAGATCGAGTTTCGGGTGGACCGGCACGCGAACCTGCATTTCATCATCGGCAAGACATCCTTCAGCGACCAGGCTCTCGTCGAGAACTACGCCGCGGCCCTGGACGAGGTCCTTCGGCTTAAGCCGTCAGCCGCGAAGGGTCGTTACCTGAGGAAGGCAACTCTCACCACGACGATGGGGCCAGGCATCCCGGTCGACCCGAACAGGACCCGCAATCTCCTCGCCGAAGACGCGGCAACCGCGAGCTAAACCCGTCCCTGCAGGGGAGAGGGACGCGGGAGGTAGACCCGTGAAATCCGGCTCGGAAGGAACGGTGCGGCATCTCCGGCGCATCAGTAAGTGCGTAGGATTGGTGACGATGCCCGGCGCCACCGCCAGGATCCGGTGCTGGGTGGTTCGTCCCGATGGCGTGTTTGCGAATCGATAGGGGAAGCCCGTGCGTATCCTGCGCTGCCTGCGCCCTGCGGCGATCGCGGGTGTGGCGGCTCTCGCGCTCGTTCTCACCGCGTGCGGCGGTGGCGACGACAACGGCAACGCAAGCGGTGGCACCACTACGCTGACCGCCCAGGAGGCCATGGCTAAGGTCGGGCAGCAGCTCGACGACATGAAGTCCTGGTCATTCACGGTCGACATGAAGAGCAGCGGTGACACGGCGCTCAACATGAAGGGCACCGGCCAATACCAGCGCGAGCCCGCGCTCGCCATGCAGCTCAAGCTCGACACCCTCGAAGCGGCTGGGCAGTCGTTGAGCGGCGCGGAGGTACTCCTCGTCGACAACACGGTCTACCTGCATCTCGGTGAGCTGTCCTCCGCGCTGGGCGGCAAGCACTGGATCAAGGTCGGCGGCAACGCAATGGGTATGGGCCAGCTCCTCGACCAGCTTGCCTCGATTGACCCCAGCACTCAGATGCGGGCATTCGTCTCCTCCGGCAACGCCACTGAGGCGGGGACAGACGAGATCGACGGGGTTAAGACCACGAAGTACTCGGCCACGCTCAAGCCCGAGCAGCTCCCCAATCTCTCCTCGCTGGACAAATCCCAGCGCGAGGCGCTGAAGAAGACCTATGACGAGCTGGGCATCAAGGAGGTCAATTACACGGTGTGGGTCGACAGCCAGTACCAGCCTCGCAAGATCGTCGTCCACACCCCATCCTCCTCCGGCGACGTGACCGTCACGATGAACATCGCTGACATCAACAAGCGTGTCGACCTGTCCGCGCCGTCCGCCGATCAGGTGGCCGACTTCCCCGGCAGCTAGGAGCTTCGCCACCAGGCCCGGCATCTGTCACGCCGATCATGTCGATTTGCTGCGGTGCGGGTTCGTCACGTACCGTGGCACCTGCCAGAGATCACCGGTCGTCGCTCCGCTAGGAGCGACCGAAGGTTCCGGAAGCGGACGGCCAGCGTAGGCGCGGAAGTTGCCGGTCGTGCTGTTGCGGCAGTTGGTATCGCCCCGTGCCTGCGCCGGGGCGTTTCGCTTGTACGGGCCAACCGGGCACCCGAACTCCTCGACCGAGCTGAGGCAACACGCCTCAGCGACTACGGCTCAGCGGACAAGCTGCGCGAACAGAGATACCGAACACAGCGAGAGCGATACACAGCACACCGACGCTCAGCCCAGTTCGCAGCGGGGCTGAGCCGGAACGATTGACAACCTCGGCCCAGTGGGCCGACGTCTGCGGGCGGTGGCGGTGCCATTGACTCCGCAGGCGCGGAAAGGCGCAGGAAGGAGGCCCATGGCGCGGCCTGACAAGGTAGCCGCCGTTGCCGAGATTGCGGATGAGTTCCGCGCCTCGAATGCGGCCGTGCTGACCGAATACCGCGGTCTCAGCGTCGCCGAGCTCCAGGAGCTGCGGCGTTCGCTCGGCGAGTCCGCCAAATACGCCGTGGTGAAGAACACGCTGACCAAGATCGCCGCGAAGGAGGCGGGCGTCGAGCAGCTGACCGAACTGCTGGTCGGGCCGTCCGCGATCGCGTTCGTCAGGGGTGACCCGGTCGAAGCGGCCAAGGGTCTGCGTGACTTCGCCAGGGCACACCCATTCCTCGTCATCAAGGGTGGCGTGCTCGACGGCAAGCCGCTGAGCGCTGACGAGATCAGGAAGCTCGCCGACCTCGAGTCGCGCGAAGTGCTCCTCGCGAAGCTCGCCGGCGCGATGAAGGCCGGACCGCAGCAAGCGGCCTCGCTCTTCATGGCTCCGCTATCTCAGATGGCCCGCCTGATCGAGGCCCTGCGCGAGAAGGTCGAACAGGAGGGCGCCGCCGGCACAGCCGACACCACGGGCGGCACGGACAGCTCCGAGAACACTGGCGGCACGGAAACCACCGCTAGCACCGGAAGCGCTGACGGCACCGAAAGCACTGACAGCGCCGAAAGCACTGACAGCGCCGAAAGTACTGACGGCACCGGTAGCGCTGACGGCACCGGTAGCGCTGACAGCACCGCAAGCCCAGAAAGCACCAAGGCCGAAGCGGCGACCTCCACCCCAGACACCGAAACCAGCGGGTCCCCCGAGTCCTGACTCGACTACCTAAACCACAGCAGATCGCACGTCCGGCGCTATCGCCGGCCTGTAAGGAAGGAACCGCCGATCATGGCGAAGCTCAGCACCGACGACCTGCTTGACGCGTTCAAGGAGATGTCGCTCATCGAGCTCTCCGAGTTCGTCAAGCAGTTCGAGGACACTTTCGGTGTCACCGCCGCAGCCCCGGTCGCTGTCGCGACCGCGCCGGGTGCTGCCGCGCTGGGCGCCCCGGCCGAGCCCGAGGAGGAGCAGGACGAGTTCGACGTCGTCCTCGAGGCAGCGGGCGATAAGAAGATCCAGGTCATCAAGGAGGTTCGTACTCTCACGAGCCTCGGCCTGAAGGAGGCGAAGGACCTGGTGGAGAGCACCCCGACGGCAGTGCTCGAGAAGGTCAACAAGGAGGCTGCGGAGAAGGCCAAGGCTGCTCTCGAGGGCGCCGGCGCCACCGTGACCGTCAAGTAGCAGAACGGCTCCACGTCCCAGCGTCTGTGCCGAATGCGGCACCCCACGAGGGGCGGCCATCCCGGGTGGCCGCCCCTCGGATTCAGAGCGGTCGGGCGGGGTCGGCCGGCCAGTCGGTCGGGCGGGGTCGGTCGGGCCGAGTCAGTCACGCCGACGGACCGAGCGGGCTTTCCGCCCTCCGCGATCTGAGAGGCCTGCTGAGCGTTCGGCGAGGGCGCTAGTGTGGCGAGCCAAACGAGGGTTCGGGCGGGTGGTTCGACGCTGATGGCTAGCGAGGGTGCCGCCAGGTCGGCACGCGCCGGCCTCGGGGCGTCCTTCTGGCGGCTGTGGTCCGCCGACACCATCTCCTCCTACGGAGACGGCATCTCCTTCGCCGCTTTCCCCCTCCTCGCGTCCACGATCACCGCCGATCCGCGGCAGATCGCCCTGGTCAGCGTGGGCGAATACCTGCCGTGGGTACTCTTCGGCCTGCTGGCCGGCGTCTTCGTCGACCGGGTCGACCGGCGCCGGACGATGTGGGCCGTGGATGCTGCCCGTACTGCCGTTCTTGTTGTGTTCGCTCTCGCCATCGTGGCCGGTGCCAATACCGTGCTGTTCCTTGCTTTCGTTGCGTTCTTGCTCAGCTCGGGTGGGTTGCTCAGGGACAACGCTGCGAGCGCGATCCTGCCTTCGGTGGTGGCTACCGATCGGCTCGAACGGGCCAACTCCTGGCTGCAAGGCAGCGTGTTGTTGGGGAATTCGATGATCGGCCCGCCGCTGGGTGCGGTCCTTTTCAGTCTTGGACATGCTCTGCCGTTCGCGGTGGACGGCCTGACTTTCCTCGCCGCGGCCGGCCTCGTCCTCTCCATGCGAACGAGGACAGTTGCCGTGTCTGCGGGGGCGTCCCGCCGATCGATCGGCGCAGATTTGCGGGAGGGCCTGGCATGGTTGAGAAACCACGCATTGTTGCGAACGCTCTGCGTGCTGCTGCTCGTCTTCAACGGCGCCGGAGCCGCGGCGCTTGCGGTTCTGGTGCTATACGCGAAGACCACCCTCGGCCTGGGTCCCATCGGCTACGGGCTCCTCATATCGACGTATGCGGTCGGCGGCGTCCTGGGTGCAAGCGCCGCATCGCTGGCCCGGCGCTCCCTGGGGCCGTATCCAGCGATCGTGGCGGCCGTGCTCATGTCCTTTGCCGGCCTGCTCGTGATGGGTCTGACGGTGCGGCCAGTGGTCGCCGCCCTCGGCGTGATAGCCGTCGGCACCGGATCGACGCTGTGGAACGTCCTCACCGTCTCGTTGCGGCAGCGCTTGGTGCCCGATCAACTCTTGGGCCGGGTCACCGCCGCCTATCGCGTGGTCGGGTTCGCCGCGATGCCGGTTGGCGCAGTCATCGGAGGATTTGTGGCGCACCGATGGGGCCTTCGTGCGCCCTTCCTCCTGGGCGCAGCCTCGCTCGGCATTGCGGCCATAGCCCTGCTGCCGATCGTTCATCGCGCTATCGCGCAAACGATCGAGGAATGACGCCCGGCCTGCGGTTGTACCCCCGGCCGCTGCCTGAAGGCGCAGGTCGGCTTGATGTCCGGGCGGGTGGTTAGGCGATCTTCACACCCGGTTGTGACGAGTTCGCGGGCCGTTTTTGCGGGGTAAAGCGCCTGTAAGTCTTGACGTTTGGCGTCTCGCGAGACATGCTGCCGACACGCTGTGCGAACGCGTGAGGCACGGGATCCTGGAAAGGTTTGGGACCCCGCTCGACAGCGGTGAGCCGATCGGCTACACTGCTATTTTGCGCTGCCCTCCATCTATCCCTTGACACGGGGTCTGATGGCATGCGCGCAGTGAGTCCGCGAGCTTTCGGAAGGACCTCTGTTGGCCGCCTCGCGCAACCTATCAAGCACTACCACCGCACCGCGCCGAATCTCCTTCGCCAAGATCAGGGAACCTCTCGAAGTCCCCAACCTCCTCGCCATTCAGATCGACAGTTTCGACTGGCTGCTCGGCAACGAGCGCTGGAAGGCCCGTCTCGAGGCCTCAGCGGCCGAGGGCAAGGAGGATATCCCGACCAAGTCCGGTCTTGAGGAGATCTTCGAAGAGATCTCCCCCATCGAGGACTTCTCCGGCTCGATGTCGCTGACTTTCCGCGATCATCGCTTCGAGCCGCCGAAGAACTCGATCGAGGAGTGCAAGGAGCGCGACTTCACCTACTCCGCTCCGCTCTTTGTGACCGCGGAGTTCATGAACAACGAAACCGGCGAGATCAAAAGCCAGACCGTCTTCATGGGCGACTTCCCGCTCATGACCGACAAGGGCACCTTCATCATCAACGGCACCGAGCGAGTCGTCGTATCGCAGCTCGTCCGCTCGCCCGGTGTGTATTTCGACAAGCAGGTCGACAAGACCTCCGACCGCGACATCTTCGGGGCAAAGATCATTCCGTCCCGCGGCGCGTGGCTCGAGCTCGAGATCGACAAGCGCGACATGGTCGGGGTACGCATCGACCGCAAGCGCAAGCAGAGCGTCACCGTGCTCCTCAAGGCCCTCGGCTGGAGCAACGACAAGATCCTCGAGGAGTTTGGGGACTACGACTCGATCCGGCAGACCCTGGAGAAGGATCACACCAACGGCCAGGACGAGGCGCTGCTCGACATCTACCGCAAGCTGCGCCCGGGCGAGCCACCCACCCGGGAGGCGGCGCAGACCCTCCTGGAGAACCTCTACTTCAACCCCAAGCGTTATGACCTCGCCAAGGTCGGCCGCTACAAGGTCAACAAGAAGCTCGGCCTGCAGGGCGGGCTCGACTCGGGCGTGCTGACCGTCGAGGACATCGTCTCGGCGATCAGGTATCTGGTGGCGCTGCACGCAGGCGAGGCAGAGATCAAGACCCCGCGCGGCGACCTCAGGGTGGAAGTCGACGACATCGACCACTTCGGCAACCGCCGCTTGCGGACCGTCGGCGAACTCATCCAGAACCAGGTCCGCACCGGCCTTGCCAGGATGGAGCGCGTCGTCCGCGAGCGGATGACCACGCAGGACGTGGAGGCGATCACACCGCAGACCCTGATCAACATCCGCCCGGTGGTGGCATCGATCAAGGAGTTCTTCGGCACCTCCCAGCTGTCCCAGTTCATGGATCAGACGAACCCGCTGGCGGGCCTGACCCACAAGCGGCGGCTGTCCGCGCTCGGCCCCGGGGGTCTGTCCAGGGAGCGGGCCGGTTTCGAAGTCCGTGACGTCCATCCGTCCCACTACGGCCGGATGTGCCCGATCGAAACTCCTGAGGGTCCGAACATCGGCCTCATCGGCTCACTGTCGACCTACGGCCGGGTGAACCCGTTCGGCTTCGTCGAGACGCCCTACCGCAAGGTCAAGAACGGCAAGGTCACCGACCAGATTGACTACCTCACCGCCGATGAGGAGGACCTGCACGTCATAGCGCAGGCCAACGCTCCGCTCGGCCGCGATGGTGCCTTCGCCGAGGACCGTGTCCTAGTCCGCCAGCGGTTCGGCGAGGTCGACTTCGTCCCTCGTGACGAGGTCGATTACATGGACGTGTCACCGCGGCAGATGGTCTCCGTCGGGACCGCGATGATTCCGGTCCTCGAGCACGACGACGCCAACCGTGCGCTCATGGGCTCCAACATGCAGCGGCAGGCTGTGCCACTACTGCGGGCAGAGGCGCCGCTCGTGGGCACCGGCATGGAATACCGCGGTGCCGTGGACGCCGGCGACGTGATCACCGCGGAAAAGGCAGGCGTCGTCCAGGAGTCGTCCGCCGAGTACATCTCGGTGGCCAACGACGATGGCACCTACACGACCTACCGCCTGCAGAAGTTCCGCCGCTCCAACCAGGGCACCTGCATCAACCAGAAGCCGATCGTGGAGGAGGGCAGCCGGGTCGAGGTCGGCCAGGTCATCGCCGACGGGCCTTGCACGGACAACGGTGAGATGGCGCTCGGCAAGAACCTTCTTGTCGCGTTCATGCCATGGGAAGGCCACAACTACGAGGACGCGATCATCCTGTCGTCCCGCCTGGTCGAACAGGACGTCCTCTCCTCGATCCACATCGAGGAACACGAGGTCGACGCCCGCGACACGAAGCTCGGCCCGGAGGAGATCACCCGGGACATCCCGAACGTCTCCGAGGAGGTCCTCGCCGACCTCGACGAACGCGGCATCATTCGCATCGGCGCCGAGGTGACCAACGGCGACATCCTGGTTGGCAAGGTCACTCCAAAGGGCGAAACCGAGCTGACCCCGGAAGAGCGGCTGCTTCGCGCCATCTTCGGCGAGAAGGCCCGCGAGGTGCGTGACACCAGCCTCAAGGTGCCCCACGGTGAAGAGGGCAAGGTCATCGGTGTACGGCTGTTCGACCGTGAGGAGGGCGACGAGCTGCCGCCCGGCGTCAACCAGCTGGTGCGCGTCTACGTCGCGCAGAAGCGGAAGATCACCGATGGTGACAAGCTCGCCGGCCGGCATGGCAACAAGGGCGTCATCGCCAAGATCCTCCCCGTGGAAGATATGCCGTTCCTCGAGGACGGCACTCCGGTCGACGTCATCCTCAACCCGATGGGTGTGCCGAGCCGGATGAATCTCGGCCAGGTGCTGGAGACTCATCTCGGCTGGGTCGCGAGCTCCGGGTGGCAGGTCGAGGGCAAGCCCGCGTGGGCTGCTCAGCTGCCCACGGACGCCCGTACTGCCGAACCAGGAACCAGGGTGGCCAGCCCGGTCTTCGACGGCGCTGACGAAGAGGAGATCACCGGTCTCCTTTCGTCAGCCTTGCCGACTCGCGATGGTGAGCGGTTGGTCGGTCCAGACGGCAAGGCCAAGATGTACGACGGCCGCACCGGTGAGCCGTTCGAGTTTCCCGTAGCTGTCGGCTACATCTACATCCTCAAGCTCCTCCACCTGGTCGACGACAAGATCCACGCTCGCTCGACCGGTCCCTACTCGATGATCACGCAGCAGCCGCTGGGCGGTAAGGCCCAGTTCGGTGGGCAGCGGTTCGGCGAGATGGAGGTCTGGGCGCTCGAGGCCTATGGCGCGGCCTACGCACTGCAGGAGTTGCTCACTATCAAGTCGGACGACGTCCTGGGCCGGGTGAAGGTCTACGAGGCGATCGTCAAGGGAGAGAACATCCCGGAGCCGGGAATCCCGGAGTCCTTCAAAGTGCTCATTAAGGAGATGCAGTCGCTGTGCCTCAACGTCGAGGTGCTTTCCAGCGACGGCATGTCCATCGAGATGCGCGAGACCGACGAGGACGTCTTCCGTGCCGCAGAGGAGCTCGGGATCGACCTGTCCCGTCGAGAGCCGAGCAGCGTCGAGGAAGTCTGAGACCCGAGGACCGACGAAACACCCCATCCGAGAGCCACTGATGACAGAGCACTGACAACACAGAGCACTGACAACAATGGAGCACTGACAAACAGGGCGACCAACGACACGGCACCTAGCGACAGAACACCTAAAGACAGAACACCTAAACCAGAGCAACGAGAGACTGAGCAACTAGCGAAGACAACGGAACGAGAGAAGACAGCAAAGCTGCACCTAGCCCGGGTTACGCCCGTGTCGAGGGACAGCCACCGAATTCCGGGGTTCCGACAGGGGCTTTCGAGCCCATCCGCCAGAAGGCCCCAGTCGGGTAAGGGAAGGATTCACGTGCTCGACGTCAACTTCTTCGACGAGCTACGAATCGGCCTGGCGACCGCTGACGACATCCGTCAGTGGTCCCACGGCGAAGTCAAGAAGCCTGAAACCATCAACTACCGCACGCTCAAGCCGGAGAAGGACGGGCTCTTCTGCGAGAAGATCTTCGGTCCGACTCGGGACTGGGAATGCTATTGCGGCAAATACAAGCGCGTCCGCTTCAAGGGCATCATCTGTGAGCGGTGCGGCGTCGAGGTGACCCGGGCAAAGGTCCGCCGTGAGCGGATGGGGCACATCGAGCTAGCTGCGCCGGTTACCCACATCTGGTACTTCAAGGGTGTCCCGTCCCGCCTCGGCTACTTGCTCGATCTGGCGCCCAAGGACCTCGAGAAGGTCATCTACTTCGCGGCCTACATGATCACTTGGGTGGACGAGGAGTCGCGCCACCGCGACCTGCCTACGCTCGAGGCCCAGATCCAGGTCGAGAAGCAGCGCATCGAGCAGCGCCGCGATGTCGACGTCGAGACCAGGCAGAAGAAGCTCGAGGCCGACCTGGCCGAGCTCGAGGCCGAAGGCGCCAAGAGCGATGTACGCCGCAAGGTCCGCGAGGGCGGCGAGCGGGAGATGAAGCAGCTGCGCGATCGCGCGCAGCGCGAGCTCGACCGGCTCGAAGAGGTGTGGAGTCGGTTCAAGAACCTCAAGGTCCAGGACCTCGAGGGTGACGAGATGCTCTACCGCGAGATGCGCGACCGGTTCGGTCAGTATTTCGACGGGGGCATGGGCGCGGCAGCGATCAAGGCACGCCTAGAGTCCTTCGACCTCGAGGCTGAGGCCGAGCGACTCCGCGAGATCATCCGCACCGGCAAGGGTCAGAAGAAGACCCGCGCGCTCAAGCGGCTGAAGGTCGTCTCCGCATTCCTGACGACCCGCAACTCGCCGCTCGGCATGGTGCTCGACTGCGTTCCTGTCATTCCGCCGGACCTGCGGCCGATGGTCCAGCTCGACGGTGGCAGGTTTGCCACCTCCGACCTGAACGATCTCTACCGCCGGGTCATCAACAGGAACAACCGGCTCAAGCGATTGCTCGACCTCGGGGCGCCGGAGATCATCGTCAACAACGAGAAGCGGATGCTTCAGGAGGCCGTCGACGCGCTGTTCGACAACGGCCGCCGCGGCCGTCCAGTCACGGGACCAGGCAACCGTCCGCTCAAGTCGATCTCCGACATGCTCAAGGGCAAGCAGGGCCGCTTCCGCCAGAATCTGCTCGGCAAGCGGGTCGACTACTCAGGTCGTTCGGTCATCGTCGTTGGTCCGCAGCTCAAGCTGCACCAGTGTGGACTGCCGAAGGCGATGGCGCTCGAGCTGTTCAAGCCGTTCGTCATGAAGCGGCTGGTTGACCTCAACCACGCGCAGAACATCAAGTCTGCGAAGCGCATGGTGGAGCGAGCCAGGCCGGTCGTGTGGGATGTGCTCGAAGAGGTGATCGCTGAGCACCCGGTGCTGCTCAACCGTGCGCCGACGCTGCACCGGCTCGGCATCCAGGCGTTCGAGCCGCAGCTGATCGAGGGCAAGGCAATCCAGATCCACCCACTGGTCTGCACCGCGTTCAACGCGGACTTCGACGGCGACCAGATGGCGGTGCACCTGCCGCTGTCCGCCGAGGCGCAGGCCGAGGCCCGGATCCTGATGCTGTCCTCCAACAACATCCTGAAGCCCGCCGACGGCCGGCCGGTCACGATGCCGACCCAGGACATGGTCATCGGCATCTACTTCCTCACGAGCTCTCGCGAGGAGGCAAAGGATGGCGACGGCAGGGCGTATGCATCGCCGGCTGAGGCGTTGATGGCTCTGGACGCGCGCGACATCGACCTACAGTCGCAGGTCGCCATCCGGTTCACCGACCTCGTGCCGCCGCGCGGTTGGACGGCTCCTGAGGGCTGGGAGCCGGGCCAGCCGGTCACCCTGACCACCACGCTGGGCCGGGCGCTTTTCAACGAGACCCTCCCGGCGGACTACCCCTACGTCAACGCCGAGGTCGACAAGAAGCTGTTGTCGGCGATCGTCAACGACCTGGCCGAGCGTTATCCCAAGGTTCAGGTGGCGACGGCGCTCGACGCGCTGAAGGAGACGGGCTTCCACTGGGCGACGAGGTCCGGTGTCACGATGGCCATCGGCGACGTCATCCAGCCGGCCGAGAAGGCTCAGATCCTCGAGTCGTACGAAGCGAAAGCCGACCGGGTCCAGGCCCAGTACGAAAAGGGCTTGATCACCGACGAGGAGCGCCGCCAGGAGCTCATCCAGATCTGGACCCACGCGACCAACGAAGTCTCCAAGAAGATGGAGGAGAACTTCCCGAAGACCAACTCGGTCTTCGCGATGGTCAACTCCGGCGCGCGCGGCAACATGATGCAGGTCAAGCAGCTCGCCGGTATGCGTGGTCTGGTCGCAAACCCCAAGGGCGAGATCATCCCACGGCCGATCAAGTCCAACTTCCGCGAGGGCTTGTCCGTGGTCGAGTACTTCATTTCGACCCACGGCGCCAGGAAGGGGCTCGCCGACACCGCGCTGCGGACTGCGGACTCCGGATACCTCACCCGCCGGCTGGTGGACGTCTCCCAGGACGTCATCATCCGCGAGGACGACTGCGGTACCGACCGGGCGGTTCGGCTGCCCATCGCGGTTCGCACCGCCGACGGCGGCCTTCGCAAGGAAGAGAACGTCGACACCGGCGTGATCGCCCGTAACCTCGCCGAAGACATCGTCGTCGACGGCGATACGCTGGCGACCGCGGGCACGGATGTCACCAACATCCTGCTCGACTCGTTGATCGCTCGCGGCATCGGCGAGATCCGGGTGCGTTCGATCCTCACCTGCGAAAGCAAGGTAGGCACCTGCTCGGCGTGCTACGGCCGTTCGCTCGCTACCGGCAAGCTCGTCGACGTCGGCGAGGCGGTCGGCATCATCGCCGCCCAGTCCATCGGTGAGCCCGGCACACAGTTGACGATGCGTACCTTCCACACCGGTGGGGTCGCGGGTGAGGACATCACCCACGGCCTGCCGCGTGTCGTCGAGCTGTTCGAGGCCCGCCAGCCCAAGGGTGTCGCGCCGATCTCGGAGGTCACTGGCCGGGTCAGGATCGAGGACACGGAAAAGACCAGGCGCATCATCGTCACCCCAGACGACGGATCGGAAGAGGCCGCCTACCCGGTCTCCAAGCGCGTCAGGCTGCTCGTCCACGACGGCGACCACGTCACCGTCGGCGGCCAGGTCGTCGCGGGTGCAGTCAACCCGCACGACGTCCTGCGGGTGCTGGGTCAGCGGGCTGTGCAGCAGCACCTCGTCGACGAAGTCCAGCAGGTCTATCGCTCCCAGGGTGTCTCGATCCACGACAAGCACATCGAGATCATCATCAGGCAGATGCTGCGGCGCGTGACCGTCATCGAATCCGGTGACGCCGAGCTGCTGCCAGGTGAGCTCGTCGAGCGGTCCCGCTTCGAGGAGGAGAACCGTCGGGTGGTAGCCGACGGCGGCCAGCCGGCCTCCGGACGTCCGCAGCTCATGGGCATCACCAAGGCGTCGCTGGCGACGGAATCGTGGTTGTCTGCCGCCTCCTTCCAGGAGACGACGAGGGTCCTGACCGAAGCGGCGATGCACGGCCGGTCGGACCCGCTGCTCGGCCTGAAGGAGAACGTCATTATCGGCAAGCTCATCCCAGCCGGGACCGGGCTGCAGCGCTACCGGAACATCCGGGTGGAGCCGACCGAAGAGGCGAAGGCCGCGATGTACACGATGACGCCGTACGACGCCGACTACACGGCCTACCCGAGCTTCGGCACGGGTTCCGGCCAGGCGGTGCCGCTCGAGGAGTACGACCTCGGCGGTTACCGCTAATACCTGGTAACAACGAGAGTGCGGGCCGCCCTGATAGGGCGGCCCGCACTGCTTGGTTGTCCCTTTCAGCCCGCACGCGCGCCCTAACGTGTGTCAACCGGAAAGGGCACCAGAAGCGAATTCGCCGGCGGGACACCAATCCACAGCTCGAGCCACATCAGAAGCACGGCCAGTGGGCGCATAAACCGCCGCAGTTGTAGCAATCGGCTCGCCACAGGAGCGCCGACCTCGGGCTAGTGGTGCCGGTCGGCAGGCCGCAGTGATGCCGTCCCCGCCCGCTCGGGCTCCTTCGTCGCCCTCGTTTTACGCCCGACCACACCCCGGACGCCATCCCTCCGGCCTGCCTCCCTCGGCCGGGGGCAGCTGGTCTGTGCGCCAGGCGCGTGCACAGACGAACATGGCCAACGCTGCTCCGACGAGATGATAGGGCTACTTCGTCCGGTCTTGTGCGTTAGTTAGCTGTGTGCCTCTGTTCGCTTTTGCTGAGTGTGCGTTCACGCAGGGTGGAGTGTCGACGCGCTCGTGATTCCAGGCGGCGAGTCGCCTTTGCTCGCACAATCCTTGCATTGCGCGTTCTCGCGCGCCGGCCGGTAGGTCACTCCGGCAGTCCCTTGCCGCCGATGGGGCGGATCTCGATCTGCTCCGGCATGCCTTCGAGTAGGGGCAACGCCTGCTCCACGAACGGTCGCAGCTCTGGCTGCTTCAGAGCGGCCTCGTGATCTTCACGGCTGGTCCACAGGTCCGTCACCCACAGCACGTTGGCGTCTTGGGCGGATTCGCTGACCACCGAGAAGATGCACGCAGCGTTGTCGTCGAACAGCTTGCCTGACTCGATCACTATCTGTGCCACCCGGTCGCGCTGGCCAGGCTTGGCGGTGAGCTTGTTGATGAGTGCGTATGGCATTCGCCCGAGCGTAGTGTCTCGCCGAGGTGGACCGCTGCCCGTGCTCACTGTGCGATCACTGGCGGGTGGGTGGCGCGATCCGCTAGCAGCCGCCAGTGATCATGAAGCCATCAGCTCTTAGCCGACTGTTTCCCGGTGGACCTGCCGTGAGGCGGGATCGAGGTATGGCACTGGACCTGCCGTGAGGCAGGATCGAGGTATGGCAGATGAGGCCGACAAGCGCACCGACATCGAAAAGCTGCTCGCTGAGGTCGACAGTGTGGTCGACGGTAAACCCGCGCGTGACAGCGGGTCTGGTGGGCGCCGCCCCGCGGACTCCTTCGGGGCGAGAACGACAGCGCGCGCTCGTGCCGCTGCCGTGTCGGGTGTGGTGGCCGCAGTCATCGTCTGGGTGATCTTCGCCGTACTACCCTTCTTTGGGGCGTTCTCCGGCGCGGCTGGCGCCTTCCTGGCGACCTTCGCCACCGTCCTGCTGCTGCGGCGGCGTGGCTTGAGCTAGCTGCGGTTCCATCCCGTGCAGCGTGGGATCCGGGGGACCAGCGCAGAGCCGAGAGGCATCACGCGCTGAAGTGCTCGATTCTGTCTTGGCACCACGATCTGCTGTGGCGCGCGGAGGATCTGTCGATCGCCAGAGACCACCGCCGTGGTTCAGCGCCTGGGGTCAATGCCCGCGGTTCAAACTGCCCGCCGGGGGTCGAGCCGTTATCCGGACTCGGGAAGCCGGAGGACAGCGTCGACATGGAGGTATCGACCGAGATCCGCCGCCTCTTGCTCGAGATGGGGCAACACTGCCCGACCGAGCGGCCGGAAGGGCTCGATGTCGATGGTTACCCGCTCGCGTTCCCGCCGCTGGCGCCAGGTTCCGACTACTCGCCCGTCGACGACGACGGTGGGCTGAATGAACCCGCCGCCAGCCTGCACACGCTTGGCGAAGGCCGGATCGAGGGCGAACTCCCGGTCGCGATAGTCGAGCAGGTACGGGTCGAAATGGCCAAGCAGCAGGGCGACGCGGGCATGCGGCTCTCGCCGCCGGTCAGGACGCAGCCACGCCTTGCCGACGCCAGTGGCGATCTCCTCGAACTCCTCTACTACGAGTTCGATCGCCCTCCTAGCCTGCCGGACCGGAAGTCCCGACCAGGTGGCGAAGTCCTCGACGCCGGCCGGACCATGTGCCGTCAGGTAGCGCCGGGCGAGTTCGGCCAAACCCTCGTGCGGACCGAGCTTTCGTTGAGCGGTGACCCACTCATTGACTAGGGCGTACGTCGGCTCGTTGCCTCGGTCTGGCCCCCGGCAGATCACACCGCGCATCGCCGCGTAGGCCACCAGGTGCGCTGGCGCCTGCCCGCCCTGCACGGGGACGCCGCGGGCGCGGACCTCCTCGACGAGCGCAGCGCGAGAGAGCTGCCTCCCGGCCAGAAGCGCCACCATGACTTCCGTGGCGTCCTCGCACAGGTCGTCCGGAAGCCCCAGCTGGCGGCGTCGGGGCCGATTGCGGGCGATGAAGGTCGGACCGAGGAGATCGACGAGCCAGCGCAGATCCTCCGCAGCCACCATATGGAGGGTGCCCCGCATCGCCCAGGTACGGGCCACCGAGGCATCTTGACACGCGCGGTCTACCGAGGCGGCGTCGACACCCAACGTTCGCGGGCGGACCAGCAGCCGGGTCATCCGGGTGTCTTGAGCTTGCAGCCCGACCATATGCCGGACGAGGTCTGGCACCGAGTTCCTGATCGGAGCGGTCAGCCGCTGGGCCCGCATCCGCAGCGATCTGATGCGCTGCTCGTCGACGCGCACCTTACGAGGCCGGCGTCTCCTCGATCACGGACATGATGTTGCCCGCCGGGTCCCTGAACCAGGCGATGCTTGGTCCTTGGTCCCGCGCGATGCCCTTCTCGTCCTGGCCGAAGCCCTCGTACTTCTCGAAGCTGACGCCCCTGGCGGTCAGCTCGTCGACGATCTTGTCGATGTCGTCGACCGGGAAGTTGAGGATCGTGTATGTCGCCGGCGTGAAGTCAGGCTTCTGGTACACGAGGATCGGTCGCTCCCCTCCCACGTGGAGTTCGAGCAGCCCGTTCTGGGCATCCAGGTCGGAGACTCTCAGTCCGAGCGTCTCTGTGTAGAACTGCTTGGCCCGGGCCACGTCGTCGACGGCGAAGCCGCTGTAAGCCTTGCTGTTTGCGAGCATGACGCTCCTTTCTGCTGTCACGCGTCGGCCGATCGAGTGCGGATCGGCCCCACATCCTTGTTGGACCGCCAAGGCCGATGAGACTCATCGGTGCAAGCGCGGTTTGCGACCGAATCGTTGCGGGTGGCATACCCGGCGGCACGCGACCTACCATTTAGTAGCAAGAGCACCGAAGGTTCCCCGGCTGTCCGGCGAATGGGCGTGATCCCATTTTGACCTAGCGGGGGCGGGCGGGTAGTCTTCTTCCTCGTGCCTGGGCAGGCCCGGGCATACGGGTGTGCGCCAGAGTCAGCTGATTGATCAGCGCGCACGACGCCACCTCAGCCGATCGAGTTTCAACCCTCCCGTTCAACGAGGGTATGAAGCACGGCCGGATCGGGCGACACACCCGACCGCGTGGGCCGGACAAACTGGGACGAACCCGGTGTAAAGAAAGGCTCCTCTCGCGTCGAGCGGGCGGACCATATGGCAGGAATGTGGGCCGTTCGGGCACATCGGAGGAGCACCCGACCACTACGACAGCAACCGACGAAGACCACCAACCGACGAAGACCACCAACCGACGAAAACACGAAGACCACCAACCGACAAAAACGGAGACGCGGTGCCCACGATCCAGCAGCTGGTCCGCAAGGGTCGCAAGGACAAGGTCGCCAAGACCAAGACGCCCGCGCTGAAGGGCAGCCCCCAGCGCCGGGGCGTCTGCATGCGTGTCTATACAACGACTCCCAAGAAGCCCAACTCGGCGCTACGGAAGGTCGCGCGGGTGCGGCTCAGTAGTCAGATCGAGGTCACGGCCTACATCCCGGGCATCGGCCACAACCTGCAGGAGCACTCGATTGTGCTCGTCCGTGGGGGACGGGTGAAAGATCTGCCTGGCGTTCGCTACAAGATCATTCGTGGCACGCTCGACACACAGGGCGTGAAGAACCGCAGGCAGGCGCGCAGTCGCTACGGCGCGAAGAGGGAGAAGAGCTAATGCCACGCAAAGGCCCAGCTTCGCGCCGGCCGGTCCATGTCGACCCTGTCTACGGCTCGCCGCTGGTCACCCAACTGGTGAACAAGGTGCTGCTGGCAGGCAAGCGGTCGGTAGCCGAGAGCATCGTCTACGGCGCGCTCGAGGGCTGCCGGGAGAAGACCGGCACCGACCCGGTGATCACGCTCAAGCGTGCTCTGGACAATGTGAGGCCGACTCTCGAGGTCCGAAGCCGCCGTGTCGGCGGCGCGACCTACCAAGTCCCGGTCGAGGTGAAAGCTCCGCGAGCGACCACGCTTGGGCTGCGCTGGCTGGTCAGCTACTCCAAGGCTCGCCGGGAGAAGACCATGACCGAGCGACTGATGAACGAGCTGCTCGACGCGAGCAACGGCCTCGGGGCGAGCGTGAAGCGCCGCGAGGACACCCACAAAATGGCCGAGTCCAACAAGGCATTCGCGCACTATCGGTGGTAGCCCCCCGGAGTCTTCGCTCGCTCGAAGATTCGCTGGAACCCCGCCGGAATAGCCAAGGCCATAAGACCGACGACAGACCGCAACAAAGGCAAACCGCAACGAAGACGAAGACCACAACGAACGAAGAACAGCAACGAAGACGAACACCGCAGAGATGAGAGAGAGCACAGGAAGAGCCGTCGTGGCTGACAACACCACTCTTGAGCTGGCCAAGGTCCGCAACATCGGGATCATGGCTCATATCGACGCGGGCAAAACCACGACAACTGAGCGGATCCTGTTCTACACCGGCATCAACTACAAGATCGGTGAGGTTCATGAGGGCGCGGCCACCATGGACTGGATGGAGCAGGAGCAGGAGCGCGGCATCACCATCACCTCCGCCGCGACGACCACCCAGTGGGACGGGCACACGATCAACATCATCGACACACCCGGCCATGTCGACTTCACCGTCGAGGTAGAGCGGTCGCTGCGGGTGCTCGACGGCGCGGTGGCGGTCTTCGATGGAGTAGCCGGTGTCGAGCCGCAGACGGAGACGGTCTGGCGGCAGGCCGACCGCTACCACGTCCCGCGGATCTGCTTCGTCAACAAGATGGACCGCGTCGGCGCCGAGTTCCACCGGTGCGTTGACATGATCGTCAGCAGGCTCAACGCGACCCCCCTGGTCGTACAGCTCCCGCTCGGCTCGGAAGCCGACTTCCGTGGAGTGATCGACCTCGTCTCCCAGCAGGCGCTGGTGTGGAGCGAGGAAGCCGCCAAGGGGGAGAAGTACGAGATCCAGCCAGTGCCCACGTCTCACATCGAGGCCGTGCGCGAGTGGCGGGACCGGATGATCGAGACGCTCGCCGAGGCGGACGACGAGATCATGGAGATGTACCTCGAGGGCCAGGAGCCGACCGAGGGACAGATCATCGCCGGTATCCGGCGGGCCACCATCACCAGCAAACTCACGCCGGTCCTTTGCGGATCCGCATTCAAGAACAAGGGCGTCCAGCCCATGCTCGACGCGATCGTGCACTTCCTCCCGTCGCCGCTCGACGTGGGTGCCATCACTGGTCACGCGGTGAACAACGAGGACGAGCCCATCGAGCGCGAGCCCGACCCTGAGGCACCGCTCTCCGCTCTCGCATTCAAGATCATGAGCGATCCACACCTCGGCAAGCTCACCTATCTCAGGGTCTACTCCGGCACGCTCAGGGCGGGCTCTCAGGTGCTCAACAGCATCAAGAGCCGCAAGGAGCGGATCGGCAAGATCTACCGGATGCACGCGAACAAGCGCGAGGAGATCGGGCAGGCGACTGCTGGCCAGATCGTGGCCGTGATGGGGCTCAAGGACACCACCACCGGCGACACCCTCTCCGGTCCGGAAGCACCGGTCGTCCTCGAGTCGATGAGCTTCCCGGCGCCGGTCATCCACGTCGCCATCGAGCCGAGGAGCAAAGGCGACCAGGAAAAGCTCTCCACGGCCATCCAGCGGCTCGCCGAGGAGGATCCCACCTTCCAGGTACGCACCGACGAGGAGACCGGACAGACGCTCATAGCAGGCATGGGTGAACTGCACCTCGAGGTGCTCGTCGACCGGATGCGCCGGGAGTTCAGGGTCGAGGCGAATGTCGGCAAGCCCCAGGTGGCCTACCGGGAGACCATCCGCCGCAAGGTGGAGAAGGTCGAGTACACGCACAAGAAGCAGACCGGCGGCTCCGGGCAGTACGCCCGCGTCGTTATAGACGTCGAGCCGACCAGGGGCAATGACGGTGGCTACGAGTTCGTGAATCAGGTCACCGGCGGCCGAATCCCCAAGGAGTACATCCCGTCGGTGGATGCGGGCAGCCAGGAGGCCATGGAGTTCGGCGTCCTTGCCGGCTATCCAATGGTCGACGTGAAGGTCACGCTGCGCGACGGCGCGTACCACGAGGTCGACTCATCTGAGCTCGCCTTCAAGATCGCCGGTTCGATGGCGTTCAAGGAGGCGGCGCGCCGGGCCGACCCGGTGCTGCTTGAGCCGATGATGGCGGTGGAGGTCACGACGCCTGAGGACTTCATGGGCGACGTGATCGGCGACCTCAACTCGCGCCGTGGCCACATCCAGGCCATGGACGAGCGTGCCGGCTCCCGCCTCATCAAGGCAGTTGTTCCGCTCTCCGAGATGTTCGGCTATGTGGGCGATCTCCGGAGCAGGACGCAGGGACGGGCGAGCTATTCCATGCAGTTCGACTCGTACGCCGAGGTTCCCAGGAACGTCGCGGACGAGATCATCAAGAAGGCCCGGGGCGAGTAGCCCGTACGGCCGAAGCACACCAGGACACGTCGTACGGCGTAACCCACTCAGAAGGAGTCACAGTGGCGAAGGCGAAGTTCGAGCGGACTAAGCCGCACGTCAACATCGGCACCATCGGTCACATCGACCACGGCAAGACGACGCTGACCGCGGCGATCACCAAGGTGCTGCATGACAAGTTTCCGGACGTGAACCCGTTCACGCCGTTCGATGAGATCGACAAGGCGCCGGAAGAGAAGCAGCGGGGCATCACGATCTCCATCGCGCACGTGGAATACCAGACCGAGGCGCGCCACTACGCGCACGTCGACTGTCCGGGTCATGCCGACTACATCAAGAACATGATCACCGGTGCGGCCCAGATGGACGGCGCGATCCTCGTGGTCGCAGCGACCGACGGACCGATGCCGCAGACGCGCGAGCACGTACTGCTTGCCCGCCAGGTCGGCGTGCCCTACATCGTGGTCGCGCTGAACAAGGCGGACATGGTCGACGACGAGGAGATCCTCGAGCTCGTCGAGCTCGAGGTGCGCGAGCTGCTCTCCAACAACGAGTTCCCCGGCGACGACGTCCCGGTCGTCCGCGTGTCGGCGCTCAAGGCGCTCGAGGGCGACGCCGAGTGGTCCGAGAAGATCGTGGAGCTCATGGAGGCGGTTGACACCGCGATCCCCGAGCCGGTCCGCGACATCGATAAGCCGTTCCTCATGCCGATCGAGGACGTGTTCACGATCACCGGTCGCGGCACGGTCGTCACCGGTCGCGCCGAGCGCGGCGTCCTCAAGGTCAACGAGGAAGTCGAGATCGTCGGCATCCATCCGTCGATCACCAAGACGGTTGTCACCGGCGTCGAGATGTTCCGCAAGCTCCTCGATGAGGCGCGGGCGGGCGAGAACGTCGGCCTGCTCCTGCGCGGCATCAAGCGCGAGGAGGTCGAGCGCGGCCAGGTGATCTGCAAGCCCGGCAGCGTGACGCCGCACACCGAGTTCGAGGCGCAGGTCTACATCCTGTCCAAGGACGAGGGCGGCCGGCACACGCCGTTCTTCAACAACTACCGTCCGCAGTTCTACTTCCGTACCACCGACGTGACCGGCGTCGTGCATCTCCCCGAGGGCACGGAGATGGTCATGCCCGGTGACAACACGGAGATGCGGGTCGAGCTGATCCAGCCGATCGCCATGGACGAGGGCCTTCGCTTCGCGATCCGCGAAGGTGGTCGTACCGTCGGCGCCGGCCGAGTCACCAAGATCCTCAAATAGGACCCCAAGGATGCGGGGGCCGAAGGCCTGGAAGGGACTCCGGCCCCCGCGTCACGAACACGACAGCGGCGGCACAAGCCAGCCAACCCAGGGCGACCTGGACCGATAGGTAAAGGAAAAGCTGAGCACCATGGCGGGACAAAAGATCCGCATCCGGCTCAAGGCCTACGACCACGAGGTCATCGACAGCTCGGCGCGCAAGATCGTCGACACGGTGATCCGGACGGGCGCGCAGGTCGCAGGCCCGGTGCCGCTGCCCACTGAGAAGAACGTGTATTGCGTCATCCGCTCGCCGCACAAGTACAAGGACTCGCGCGAGCATTTCGAGATGCGCACGCACAAGCGACTCATCGACATCCTCGACCCCACGCCGAAGACGGTCGATTCGCTCATGCGACTCGAGCTCCCGGCGGGCGTCGACATCGAGATCAAGCTCTGAGGACGCACCGATCATGGCCAAGGAAATAAAGGGCGTCCTGGGCGAGAAGCTCGGCATGACGCAGGTCTTCGACGAGAGCAACCGGATCGTGCCGGTCACTGTCGTCAAGGCAGGCCCATGTGTCGTCACTCAGGTACGCACGCCGGACACCGACGGCTACAGCGCCGTCCAACTCGCGTACGGGCAGGTCGACCCCCGCAAGGTGAACAAACCGTCGACGGGCCACTTCACCAAGGCGGGCGTGACGCCGCGCCGCTACGTCGTCGAGCTTCGTACGGACGACGCGAGCGAGTACACACTCGGCCAGGAGCTGGGTCCGGACGTGTTCGAAGAGGGCCAGCTCGTGGATGTGGTGGGGACGAGCAAAGGCAAGGGTTTCGCCGGCGTGATGAAGCGGCACGGCTTCGCTGGCCTGCGTGCCTCGCACGGTGTCGAGCGCAAACACCGTTCACCCGGCTCGATCGGCGGCTGTGCGACGCCTGGGCGGGTGTTCAAGGGCATGCGGATGGCCGGCCGGATGGGTGGGGTCAAGACAACCACGCAGAACCTAACCGTGCATTCCGTCGACGGCGAGCAGGGTCTGCTGCTTCTCAAGGGTGCGATTCCAGGCCCGACCGGCGGTCTCGTCCTGGTCCGTACGGCCTCCAAGGGAGGTGCCCAATGACCAGCGTTGACGTCGTGGACGCAACGGGCGCGAGGTCGAGCACGGTAGAGCTCCCTGCGGAGATCTTCGACGTGACGGTCAACGTACCCCTCATCCACCAGGTCGTCGTCGCCCAGCTCGCTGCGGCCCGCCAGGGGACCCACAGCACCAAGACACGCGGCGAGGTCGCTGGTGGCGGCCGTAAGCCGTACCGGCAGAAGGGGACCGGCAGAGCCCGCCAGGGATCGATCCGGGCACCACAGTTCGCCGGCGGCGGCGTGGCACACGGCCCGGCGCCACGCACCTACGAGCAGCGGACACCGAAGCGGATGAAGGCCGCCGCACTGCGCGGCGCTCTCTCAGATCGGGCCCGCAACGGCCGGGTTCACGTCGTTTCCGGGTTCGTCGACGGTGACACGCCCTCCACCAGGGCAGCCGTCGAAACGCTTGCCAATGTGGTGGACGACCGCCGCAACGTGCTCGTCGTTCTTGACCGCAACGACATGGCGGCGTGGAAGAGCTTGCGCAACGTTTCCGATGTGCACCTGCTCGTTCCGGACCAGCTGAATACCTACGACGTGCTGGTTAGCGATCACGTCGTCTTCACCACGGCTGCGCTCGACCGTTTCCTGGGCGGCATCACCCTCGTCCCGGTGGAGGAGCCGCCTGCACCGGCCCGGCCGGCGAGCACGACCCGCAAGACGAGCAGCACCAAGACGAGCAGCACCAAGACGAGCAGTCCAAAGACGAGCAGTCCCAAGACGAGCAGTCCCAAGACGAGCAGTCCCAAGACGAGCGGCAGCAAGACGAGCGGCAGCAAGACGAGCAGCAGCAAGACGAGCAGCAGCAAGTCTGCGGCAGCGGAGGAGAAGGCATGAACGCTCTGGCCAAAGACCCCCGTGATGTGCTGCTGCGGCCGATCGTGTCGGAGAAGAGCTACGCACTGCTCGATGAGAACAAGTACACGTTCCTCGTCGATCCCAACGCCAACAAAACCGAGATCAAGATTGCTGTCGAGAAGCTGTTCAACGTCAAGGTGACGACCGTCAACACGGTCAACCGTAAGGGCAAGCGGCGCCGTACCCGGTTCGGACTCGGTACCCGTGCCAACACCAAGCGGGCGGTCGTGACCGTATCCCCAGGCGACCGTATCGACATATTCGGAGGTCCGGTCTCATGACCGGGCGACCGAAGAGCTGAGGAACCAGGCAGATGGGCATCCGTAAGTACAAGCCGACGACTCCGAGCCGCCGGGGTGCGAGCGTCTCCGACTTCGTGGAGATCACGCGCACCGAGCCGGAGAAGTCGCTCGTGCGCCCCTTGCACGGCAAGGGCGGTCGCAACAACCACGGCCAGGTGACGACCAGGCACCAGGGCGGCGGTCACAAGCGGGCGTACCGGCTGATCGACTTCCGGCGGGCGGACAAGGACGGCGTACCGGCGAAGGTCGCACACATTGAGTACGACCCCAACCGCACTGCCCGGATCGCCCTCCTGCACTACGTCGACGGTGAGAAGCGCTACATCCTTGCGCCGACCAGTCTTCGGCAGGGCGACCGGATCGAGAACGGGCCGCGGGCTGACATCAAGCCTGGTAACAACCTCCCGCTACGGAACATCCCGGTCGGCACGGTTGTGCATGCGATCGAGCTGCGCCCTGGCGGCGGGGCGAAGATCGCCCGGTCGGCCGGCTCGAGCGTCCAGCTGGTCGCCAAGGAGGGTCCGTACGCTCAGCTGCGGATGCCTTCCGGCGAGATCCGCAACGTGGATGTGCGCTGCCGCGCGACCGTCGGTGAGGTCGGCAACGCCGAGCAGTCCAACATCAGCTGGGGCAAGGCCGGCCGGCTGCGTTGGAAGGGCAAGCGTCCGTCCGTGCGCGGTGTCGCCATGAACCCTGTCGACCACCCGCTCGGTGGTGGTGAAGGCAAGTCGTCCGGCGGCCGGCACCCAGTCAGCCCGTGGGGCAAGCCGGAAGGTCGCACCCGCCAGGCCAAGAAGGCGAGCGACAAGTTCATCGTCCGTCGTCGCAAGACCGGCAAGAAGCGCTAGGAGTAGGTCGGCATGCCGCGCAGCCTGAAGAAGGGACCCTTCGTGGACGACCACCTGATGAAGAAGGTGGTCACCCAAAACGAGAGGGGCACGAAGAATGTGATCAGGACCTGGTCCCGCCGGTCCATGATCGTGCCGGCCATGCTCGGCCACACGATCGCCGTGCATGACGGGCGCAAGCACGTGCCGGTGTTCGTTACCGAGGCGATGGTCGGCCACAAGCTGGGCGAGTTCGCGCCGACGCGAACCTTCCGCGGACACGTCAAGGACGACCGCAGGGCCCGCCGTCGTTGAGCAACCACGACAACGGACACGACAACTGAACTGAACCGAAGAACTGACTGAACCAAAGACTCAACCGAACACCCAAACCGAGACACAGACCGAAGACACGAATCACTGATTTGTATCCCTGCGGGTTGCGAACCGAGGAACTCGCGGGATGAAGGGGTAGCGATGGAAGCCAGGGCTCAGGCGCGGTACGCCCGCGTCACGCCCATGAAGGCCCGCCGGGTGGTGGACCTCATTCGCGGCCTGCCAGCTGCAGAGGCGCAGGCCGTGCTCAGGTTCGCGTCACAGGCCGCGAGCGAGCCGGTGAGCAAGGTGCTCGCGAGCGCCATCGCCAACGCCGAGCACAACTCGCAGCTCGACTCGGAAAGCCTGTGGGTCAGCGAGGCGTACGTCGACGAGGGCCCGACGATCAAGCGATTCCGCCCACGCGCCCAAGGCCGGGCATACCGGATCCGTAAGCGCACCAGCCACATCACGGTGGTCGTGCGGTCATTCGAGACCGACACCACCGGTGCCACGACGAGGGATAGGAGGACCCGCTAGTGGGGCAGAAGGTCAACCCGCACGGGTTCCGCCTGGGCATCACCACCGAGTACAAGAGCCGGTGGTACGCCGACAAGCTGTACAAGGACTACGTCAAGGAAGACGTGGTCATCCGCCGTACTCTGATGCGCCGCCTGGATAGGGCCGGCGTGTCGAGCATCGAGATCGAGCGCACGCGTGACCGGGTCGAGGTGTACGTCCACACGGCACGTCCCGGCATGGTCATCGGTCGTGGCGGCAAAGAAATCGACCGTCTCACCGACGAGCTTCGTCAGGTGACCGGCAAGCAGGTGCGGATCAACACCCGCGAGGTCTACAACCCGGAGACCGACGCGCAGCTCGTCGCCCAAGGTGTGGCGGAGCAGCTGTCGGCCCGTGTCTCCTTCCGTCGGGCCATGCGCAAAGCGCTGCAGACGGCGATGAAGGCGGGCGCGCAAGGCATCAGGATCCAGTGCTCCGGGCGCCTTGGCGGCGCCGAGATGAGCCGGTCGGAGTTCTACCGCGAGGGCCGCGTGCCGCTGCACACACTTCGAGCGGACATCGACTATGGCTTCTACGAGGCCCGGACCACCTTCGGCCGGATCGGCGTGAAGGTGTGGATCTACAAGGGTGAGGTCACCGGCACGCGCGCTGAGCGGGAGGCCGCGCAGGCCGCCGCACGCGCCGGCCAGCGCAGCCGCCCGGCACGTGGTGCTCGCCGGGGCGCCGGTGGGCCAGGACGCGGCGAGCGTGGCGAGCGCGGCGAGCGTCCGGGCACCCGCCAGGCTGCCGAGGCGACTGCTCAGGACACCACTGCGGCAGCCGCGGCACCCGAGTCAGGAACGGAGGGCTGACGATGCTGATTCCTCGCAGGGTCAAGCACCGCAAGCAGCACCACCCGGACCGTTCTGGCGCGGCGAAGGGCGGTACGAAGATCGCTTTTGGTGACTATGGCATCCAGGCGCTCGAGCCCGCCTATGTCACTAACCGGCAGATCGAGTCGGCCCGAATCGCGATCAACCGGCACATCCGCCGTGGCGGCAAGGTCTGGATCAACATCTATCCGGACCGGCCGCTGACGAAGAAGCCGGCGGAGACCCGGATGGGCTCGGGCAAGGGCTCTCCCGAGTGGTGGGTAGCCAACGTCAAGCCCGGACGGATCATGTTCGAGCTCTCGTTCCCGAACGAAAAGATCGCTCGCGAGGCGCTGACCAGGGCGACCCACAAGCTCCCGATGAAGTGCCGGATCGTCAAGCGTGAGGAGGCGTGATGGCTGTCGGAACTAGACCTAACGAGCTTCGGCTGTTGCCCGAGGACGAGCTGCTCGCGAGGTTGCAGGAGGCGAAGGCGGAGCTGTTCAACCTGCGCTTCCAGGCGGCGACCGGCCAGCTCGAGAGCCACGGCCGGCTACGTGCAGTCCGCAGGGATATCGCGCGCATCTACACGATCATGCGCGAGCGCGAGCTCGGCATCACGCCGGTGGAGATGGAGGACGTGGGGTGAGCGAGCGAGCGAATGAGCAGAGCACGTTCGTCACGCGACCGACGAGCCGGAGCGAGGAGGAAGCGTGACGGAGACGAATACCACTGCCAGGCGCGGCTTTCGCAAGGTCCGCGAAGGCCTCGTGGTGAGCGACAAGATGGACAAGACCGTGGTCGTGGCTGTCGAGGATCGGGTCAAACACCCGCTCTACGGCAAGGTCATGCGGCGGACAAGCAAGCTCAAGGCGCACGACGAGCAGAACCAGTGCGGAGTCGGTGACCGGGTCCTCCTCATGGAGTCCCGTCCGTTGTCGGCCACGAAGCGCTGGCGTGTCGTGGAGATTCTCGAGCGCGCCAAGTAGGAGACAGGTTCGGCCAGGCTCGGCGGCCGGTCAGATCGCCGAGAACCAGCTCGACACACAGGAGAGTTCAGTGATCCAGCAGGAGTCGCGACTGCGCGTCGCCGACAACACGGGTGCCAAGGAGCTGTTGTGCATCCGTGTGCTCGGCGGCTCCGGGCGGCGCTACGCGGGCATCGGTGACGTCATCGTCGCAACCGTCAAGGACGCCATTCCTGGCGGAAGCGTGAAGAAGGGTGAGGTCGTCAAGGCAGTCATCGTGCGGACCAAGAAGGAGCGCCGCCGCGTCGACGGCTCCTATATCCGCTTCGATGAGAATGCGGCCGTCCTCATCAGGGACGGCGGTGACCCGCGAGGGACCCGCATTTTCGGCCCGGTCGGCCGCGAGCTGCGGGAGAAGCGGTTTATGCGCATCATCTCGCTGGCACCGGAGGTGCTGTGACATGAAGATCAAAAAGGGTGACACGGTGATCGTCATCGCCGGTCGGGACAAAGGCGTCGAAGGCAAGGTCATCTCCGTCGACACGGCCAGACAGCGCGTGCACGTCGAGGGCGTAAACATGGTCAAGCGGCACACCAAGGTCAACCAGACCCCTCGTGGCGCGAAGACCGGAGGGATCATGACCCAGGAGTCGTCGATCCACGTCAGCAACGTGATGATCATTGACGAGGAGACCAAGAAGCCCAGCCGGGTCGGCTACCGCAAAGAAGCCCACACCGGCGCAGACGGCAATGAGAAGGTACGCAAGGTCCGCTTGTCGAAGCGAAGCGGTAAGGACATCTGATGACTGCGACTACGACAGAGCGCTCCCAAGGGAGCGGTCAGCGGAGCAGGCCACGCCTGAAGCAGCGCTACCTGGACGAGATCGTCCCGCAGCTTCGCTCAGACTTCGGCTACGCCAATGTCATGCAGGTGCCGAAGGTCACCAAGATCGTCGTGAACATGGGCGTGGGTGAGGCGGCCCGCGACTCGAAGCTGATCGAGGGTGCGATCCGCGATCTCGCCGCAATCACCGGACAGAAGCCGGCGGTGACCAAGGCGCGCAAATCGATCGCGCAATTCAAGCTGCGTGAGGGCATGCCGATCGGCGCCCACACGACCCTGCGTGGCGACCGGATGTGGGAGTTCCTCGACCGCATGCTGGCCATTGCGCTGCCCCGTATCCGTGACTTCCGCGGGCTTTCGCCGAGGCAGTTCGACGGAAAGGGCAACTACACCTTCGGTCTGAACGAGCAGAGCATGTTTCACGAGATCGACCCTGACCGCATAGACCGGGTCCGCGGCATGGACGTGACGCTCGTGACGACCGCCAACACCGACGACGAGGGCCACGCACTCCTGCGTCACCTCGGCTTCCCTTTCAAGGAGAACTGACCGTGGCGAAGAAGTCACTGATCGCTAAGGCTGCGCGCAGGCCGAAGTTCAAGGTCCGTGCGTACACCCGCTGCCAGCGGTGCGGCAGGCCGCACTCGGTCTATCGCAAGTTCGGCCTCTGCCGGATCTGCCTTCGCGAGATGGCACACCGCGGCGAGCTGCCCGGCATCACCAAGTCCAGCTGGTAAACCTCGCCGTTTGCGGCGGAGGCCGCGCTCAACGGAAGAACTGAACATCGCAAACCCAAGAAAGCAGCACCAATCGCCGTAGGTCCTGCTCCGGCGGAGAGCCGGAAACCGCGGCGGGAAAGAGGCCCCAGGCCATGACCATGACAGACCCCATCGCAGACATGCTCAGCCGTCTGCGGAACGCCAACTCGGCATACCACGACGATGTGTCGATGCCCTATAGCAAGATCAAGTCGCACATCGCGGAGATCCTTCAGCAGGAGGGCTATATCGCAAGCTGGAAGGTCGAGGATGCCGAGGTGGGCAAGACGCTCACCCTTATGCTCAAGTACGGCCCCAACCGCGAGCGCTCGATTGCCGGCTTGCGCCGGGTCTCCAAGCCCGGCCTGCGGGTGTACGCCAAGTCGACAGGCTTGCCCCGCGTCCTCGGCGGACTAGGTGTCGCGATCATCTCGACGTCATCGGGTCTGCTCACCGACAAGCAAGCGGCCAGGAAGGGCGTGGGTGGGGAAGTCCTCGCCTACGTCTGGTAAGGGAGGAGGCAGCGCAAAATGTCGCGTATTGGACGCATGCCTATCCCGGTTCCCGCGGGCGTCGAGGTGGACATCAAGGGCAGCGAGGTAACTGTCAAGGGCCCGAAGGGCACGCTCTCCCACACCGTCGTCGAACCAATCGCGGTGACCAGGGAGGACGGCAACCTGCGCGTGACGCGGCCAGACGACGAGCGGCGCAACCGCCAACTCCACGGGTTGACCCGCACCCTTGTCGCCAACATGGTGACCGGCGTGACCGACGGCTATCAGAAGACCCTGGAGATCCAGGGTGTGGGGTACCGTGTCCAGGCACGGGGCTCGGCGCTCGAGTTCTCCCTGGGCTTCAGCCATCCGGTTCTTGTAGAGGCACCGGAGGGCATCGCCTTCCAGGTCGAGACGCCCACCCGCTTCCACGTCCAGGGCATCGACAAGCAGAAGGTCGGCGAGGTCGCCGCAAATATCCGCAAGCTCCGCAAACCCGACCCGTACAAGGGCAAGGGCGTGCGCTACCAGGGCGAGGTCGTCCGTCGCAAGGTCGGAAAGGCTGGTAAGTAAGTCATGGCTGTCGGTGTGAAGACCGGCAAGGGTCACGCAGGTAAGCGCTCTGCGCGAATCCGCCGGCACCTGCGCGTCAGGAAGAAGGTCGCAGGCAGCTCCAACCGGCCGCGGCTGGTCGTGTCCCGCTCTTCGCGGCACATCCTCGGCCAGCTCGTGGACGACGTCGCCGGCCACACACTCGCCTCGGCCTCGTCGATGGACGAGACCATCCGAGACAGTGAGGGCGACAAGACCGCGCGAGCACGTCAGGCCGGCAAGCTGCTGGCCGAGCGTGCAACGGCGGCGGGCTTCGCCTCGGTCATCTTCGACCGAGGCGGCTACCGCTATCACGGTCGCGTCGCCGCCTTCGCGGACGGCGCTCGTGAGGGAGGGCTCGAGTTCTGATGCATGCACGTGACGTTCTGATGCATGCAACTGACAGGGCATTCAGGAAGCACCAGGGAACGATGTCCCGGCGATCAACTGAAAGAAGGACGTTCTGATGGCAGGACCCCAGCGCCGTGGCGGCGGTGGCGGCGAGCGGCGTGACCGTCGTGGTGACGGCCGGCGCGACAGTGCCACCGAGAAGACCGCTTACCTCGAGCGCGTAGTCGCCATCAACCGCGTGGCCAAGGTCGTACGTGGCGGCCGCCGCTTCAGCTTCACCGCCCTCGTCGTGGTCGGTGACGGCGACGGAACGGTTGGCGTCGGCTATGGCAAGGCCAAGGAGGTGCCGGCCGCCATCGCGAAGGGCGTGGAGGAGGCCAAGAAGCACTTCTTCAAGGTGCCGCGCATCCAGGGCACCATTCCGCACCCGGTGCAGGGCGAGGAGGCCGCAGGCGTCGTCCTGCTGAAACCGGCCGCACCCGGTACCGGTGTCATCGCCGGCGGACCCGTGCGTGCCGTACTGGAGTGCGCCGGCATCCACGACGTACTGTCAAAGTCGCTCGGCTCCTCCAACGCGATCAACATCGTGCACGCGACCGTCCGGGCGCTCAAGCAACTCGAGCGGCCGGAGTCTGTGGCCGCCCGCCGTGGACTTCCGCTCGAGGACGTGGCTCCGGCGGCGCTGCTGCGTTCCAGGGCCGGGGTGGGTGCCTGATGGCGCGGTTGAAGGTCAAGCAGACCAAGTCGGACATCGGCGGAAAGAAGAACCAGCGTGAGACCCTGCGCACACTGGGTCTCAAGCACGTCGGCGACGTGGTCGTCAAGGAGGATCGCCCGGAGATCCGCGGGATGGTCAAGACGGTGTCGCACCTCGTCACCGTTGAGGAGGTCGACTAGTCATGGCGCTCAAGGTCCATCACCTGCGCCCAGCGCCGGGCGCACGTACCGAGAAGACCCGCGTCGGCCGAGGTAATGCCGGCGCTAGGGGCAAGACCGCCGGCCGCGGCACGAAGGGCTCGAAGGCCCGCAATCAGGTGCCGGCCCGATTCGAAGGCGGCCAAATGCCGTTGCATATGCGGCTGCCAAAGCTGAAGGGGTTCAGGAATCCGTTCCGGGTTGAGTTTCAGGTCGTCAACCTCGACAAGCTCGCCGCGCTTTACCCGCAAGGTGGTGAGGTGACTGTCGACGATCTCGTCGACAAGGGCGCTGTTCGGCCCGGCCGGTCGGTCAAGGTCCTCGGCACCGGGGAGATCACGGTGGCACTCCAGGTGAGCGCCAACGCGTTCTCCGCATCGGCCAAGGAGAAGATCACCGCTGCCGGTGGCACCACGACCGAGGTCTAGGGACCCACGAATGGTCGCTCGCTCCGGCACCCACGCCGGACATCACCGGCTGAATCCGGCGGCGCCGCCAGCCCACCGGGTCTTCGTTCGCTGCGCCAGCCGGAGAACCTTTCTGGGCGTGGCGGCCCGGTCCCCAGCCGGTGTGGTCACGACAAATGATCAGTTAGGGCTCCCCGCGCGGTCGTGGAGCGAGGAGATCGAAACTTCGTGGGGCGCCGAGGATCAGGTATTGTCCGTGTGCGTCCGGTGTGACAACGTGCGCCCGGACGCCTCAACCGACGACGAAGCCCCGCCCGTGCCGCGGGCGGTTGCGCAGGAGGATCCGTGCTTACCGCGTTCGCCCGGGCATTTCGCACGCCTGACCTGCGCCGAAAGCTGCTCTTCGTAGCCGCGATCATCGCGTTGTTCCGGCTGGGATCGGCGGTGCCCGCGCCCGGCGTCGACACAGGGGCGATCAACCAGTGCCTCAAACCGCTCCTCGACGAGGGCGGCATCTACGGGCTTATCAACCTGTTCAGCGGCGGCGCGCTGCTGCAGCTGTCGGTGTTCGCGCTCGGCATCATGCCCTACATCACGGCCAGCATCATCTTGCAGCTGCTCACGGTGGTCATCCCGCGGCTGGAAACGCTGAAGAAGGAAGGCCAGGCAGGCACTGCCAAGATCACGCAGTACACCCGCTATTTGACCATTGGTCTGGCGATTCTCCAGTCGACCAGCTTGATCGCCATCGCCAAGCAGCCCGGGCGGCTGCTGCAGGGCTGCTCGCTCCCCCTGATCCGGTCGGACGTCGGGTTCCTCGGGATTGTGACGATGGTGTTCGTCATGACAGCCGGCACTGGCGTGATCATGTGGCTGGGCGAGCTGATCACCGACCGCGGTATCGGCAATGGCATGTCCATCCTGATCTTCACGCAGATCGCCGCGACCTTCCCGCAGCAACTGTGGGCCATCAAGCTGCAGGAGGGTTGGAGCGCCTTCCTCGTCGTCATGGCTGTGGGTCTGGCTCTGGTCGCCGCGGTGATCTTCGTCGAGCAGTCGCAGCGCCGCATCCCGGTCCAATACGCGAAGCGGATGATCGGCCGAAGGATGTATGGCGGCACGTCGACCTATATCCCACTTAAGGTCAACCAGGCTGGCGTCATCCCGGTGATCTTTGCGTCATCGCTGCTCTACCTGCCCGCGCTGGGCTCGCAGCTGTCGGGAAATCAGGATTCCGGCTGGGCGTTGTGGGTGCAGACCCACTTCGTGCGAGGCGACCACCCGCTGTACATCTTGGCGTTCTTCGCGCTGATCGTGTTCTTTACCTACTTCTACGTGAGCATCACCTTCAACCCCACCGAAGTCTCCGACAACATGAAGAAGTACGGCGGATTCATTCCCGGCATTCGCGCTGGTCGGCCGACCGCCGAGTACCTCTCGTACATCCTCAACCGGATCACGCTGCCCGGCTCGCTCTATCTCGGGCTCATCGCGATCATTCCGATGATCGCAATCGCGATTTTCGGCGGAGGAGTCAACCAGCGGTTCCCGTTCGGCGGCACAAGCATCCTGATCATCGTCGGTGTCGGCCTGGAGACGGTCAAGCAGATCGAAAGCCAGCTTCAGCAACGTAACTACGAGGGCTTCTTGCGGTAGTGCGCATCGTCCTCGTCGGGCCGCCGGGAGCGGGGAAGGGGACCCAGGCCCAGTTCATCGCCTCCCACCTGTCGATCCCCAAGATTTCGACAGGAGACATCTTCCGCGTGAACGTGAGCCAGGGAACCGAGCTCGGGCGCGAGGCCAAGGCCTATATGGACCGAGGGGATCTGGTGCCGGATTCCGTCACGATCGCCATGGTCAGGGATCGGCTGGCCGAGGGCGACACCAGCGACGGCTTCCTGCTCGACGGTTTTCCGCGCACCCTCACCCAGGCGAAGGCACTCGACGAGACGCTCGACGATATGGGCACGAAGCTCGACGTCGTATTGGAGCTCGTCGTTGATGACGACGAGGTGGTACGCCGGCTGTCCGGGCGGCGAACCTGCCGCGTCTGCGGCCGCGTATGGCACCTGGACTTCGACCCGCCGACCAGGGAGGGGATCTGCGACCAGTGCGGAGGGGAACTGTTCCAGCGTGACGACGACCGGGAGGAGACCGTTCGGCACCGGCTCGAGGTCTATGCCGAGCAGACGGCGCCGTTGATCGACTTCTATGCGGACAAGAGCATCCTCGTGGGGCTGGACGCGACGGGTCCGGTCGAGGACGTCACGGACCGGGCGATCAACGCCTTGATGCGCTTCGGCGGCTAGGGCCTGGACATCGGGGGAAGCTGACATCGAGAGCCGAGCATCAGGGAAGCTGAGCATCAGGGAATGAACATCCGGGAAGCTGAACCTCGAGGGGAACGAATCATTGAGACGAAGCTGAGCATTGAGGCGAAGCGGAGCATCGGGGGACGCCGAGCATCGGGGGATAGGGCATGGGACTCCTACGCAAGCAGGACGAAATGATCGAGCTGAAGACCGAGGCGCAGATCGCCAAGATGCGCGAGGCCGGCCTGGTCGTGGGCCGGACCCTCGAGGTGCTGCGCGGCGCCGTCGCTCCCGGCGTGACGACTGCTGCGCTCGACGCGATCGCCGAGGAGCACATCAGGGACAGCGGTGCGGTGCCGTCGTTCAAGGGCTACCACGGCACCTACCCGGCAACGATCTGTGCATCGGTCAACGACGAGATCGTCCATGGCATCCCAGGCCCGCGGATATTGCGCGAGGGTGACATCATCTCGATCGACTGCGGCGCGATCGTGGATGGATGGCATGGAGATGCTGCGATCACGGTGCCGGTTGGGGAGGTCAGCAGCAAGCTGACCGCACTCATGGACGTCTGCGAGGCAGCACTGTGGCGCGGGCTCGCTTCCGCGGTCATCGACCACCGCCTCACCGACATCTCGCACGCCGTCGAGTCGTACATCCGCGCCGCCGGCCCCTACGGGGTGATAGAGGAGTACGTCGGTCACGGCATCGGCTCAGCCATGCACCAAGATCCACCGGTGCCCAACTACGGGCGTCCTGGACGCGGACCGCGGTTGGTCAAGGGCATGGCACTGGCCATAGAGCCGATGATCACGCTCGGTAATCGGCATACCCGGTTGCTCGCCGACGACTGGACCGTCGTCACGGCCGACGGCTCGTACGCCGCCCATTTCGAGCACACCGTCGCCATAACCGAGGGCGGACCTTGGGTGCTCACCGCCCTCGACGGGGGTCGCGCCCAGCTGGCCGAGCTGGCCGCGGTGGCATCCCCCTGACTGTGGGGAGACCGCGAGATCGTCGCCGATTGGCGAGCGGGACCGTTCTTGACGTAAACTCGTCCCTCGGTTCACTATTGGCCCCTGCCCGTCGGCACCCCGCGGCTGGTTTCCGGTGCTCGTACGGCGGGGCTTCGTGTGTGCCACCGAACTGATTCGTGATCAACGATCCGTCTTCGCCGGCTTCGGGCGATGCACAGATCATGATCCGGACCGACTAAAGGCGATCAACCCAACCAACGCCCAGGCGGAGGGACATGCCCAAGAAAGAGGGTGCCATCGAGATCGAGGGCACCGTCGTCGAGAGCCTCCCGAACGCGATGTTCCGGGTGGAGCTCGCTAACGGGCATAAGGTCCTCGCGCACATCAGCGGGAAGATGCGGATGCACTACATTCGGATCCTCCCTGACGACCGGGTGGTCGTCGAGCTGAGTCCGTACGACCTGAGTCGTGGCCGGATCGTCTACCGCTATAAGTAAGCACATCCGGCAGCGCTGGAGATGGTAGGGGCCGTCCCGTCCGGCCGGGGCTCGACCTTCGAACCCCGACTCGACGCTCTCGAGCGCGAGATGAGAGATGTCCCTGGAGAGAGCCATGAAGGTTAAGCCGAGCGTCAAGAAGATCTGCGACAAGTGCAAAGTGATCCGCCGCCACGGGCGGGTCATGGTGATCTGCGATAACCCCCGGCACAAGCAGCGCCAGGGCTGAAGCCCCGGAATGCTTCTGAGCCGGACCTGACACCTCGAGTCCGTACCGCAAGCAGCATCCGACCCCGTTCGATCCCTCAGGAACGATCGGGACGACACCCCCGGCACGGAGGCCGGGGACCTGCCGTCCGGCAGGACCGATGCTGTGTCAGACCTCCGCCATGAGCGAAGCAGGAGTACGCCAAGATGGCACGCCTCGCCGGCGTCGACCTTCCCCGCGATAAGCGGCTCGAGGTCGCCTTGACCTATATCTACGGCATCGGCCGCACTCGCGCGCAGCAGACACTCGCTGCGACCGGCGTTTCACCCGACCTGCGGGTTCACGACCTCGGTGACGAGGACCTCGTGAAGCTCCGCGACTGGATCGAGGCCAGCTACCAGATCGAGGGTGACCTGCGCCGTGAGGTGCAGTCCGACATTCGGCGCAAGGTCGAGATCGGCAGCTACCAGGGCCTGCGGCACCGCCGCGGCATGCCCGTCAACGGTCAGCGGACCCACACCAACGCGCGGACTCGCAAGGGCCCGCGCAAGGCGATCGCCGGCAAGAAGAAGCCAGGGAAGAAGTAGGGGAACCAGCCAAATGCCTCCCAAGAGTCGCCAGGCGGGCGCCAAGAAGGTGCGCCGCAAGGAGCGGAAGAACGTGGCCCACGGCCACGCTCACATCAAGAGCACCTTCAACAACACCATCGTCTCGATCACTGACCCGACCGGTGCGGTGATCTCGTGGGCCAGCGCCGGCCAGGTCGGTTTCAAGGGTTCGCGCAAGTCGACCCCGTTCGCGGCGCAGATGGCCGCGGAAGCCGCAGCCCGGCGCGCCCAGGAGCACGGCATGCGCAAGGTCGACGTGTTCGTCAAGGGTCCCGGCTCCGGCCGGGAGACCGCGATCCGGTCCCTGCAGGCAGTCGGCCTCGAGGTCGGTTCGATCCAGGACGTCACGCCAGTCCCGCACAATGGCTGCCGCCCGCCGAAGCGGCGCCGAGTCTGAAGTAGGAGATACCACGACATGGCTCGGTACACCGGAGCGGACTGCAAGCGCTGCCGCCGCGAGAAGATGAAGCTCTTCCTCAAGGGCGCCAAGTGCGAGTCACCGAAGTGCCCGATCGAGATCCGGCCCTACCCGCCGGGCGAGCACGGCCGCGGCCGCACCAAGGACAGCGAATACCTGCAGCAGCTCCGCGAGAAGCAGAAGGCGCGCCGCATCTACGGCGTGCTCGAGAAGCAGTTCCACAACTACTACGTGGAGGCGGCCCGCCGGAAGGGCATCACCGGCGAGACCCTCCTCCAGCTGCTGGAGACCCGGCTCGACAACGTCGTCTACCGCGGCGGGCTGGCCCGCTCGCGCGACCAGGCGCGCCAGCTGGTGCGCCATTCCCACGTCACCGTCAACGGCAAGAAGGTCAACATCCCCTCGTACCAGGTGAAGCCCGGCGACGTGGTCCAGGTCAAGGAGCGCATGCGCGGCAACATCTACGTGCACGAGTCGATCCAGCTGCAGACCGGCCGGCCGACGCCGGCCTGGATGGACATCAACGCCGGCGAGGCGAAGGTGACCGTCACCAGC
>DATBRJ010000010.1:0-1767 GCA_036560395.1 Actinomycetes bacterium
GGCTGCTATCGCCGCTTGCAGCTGGTAAGGGCCCGGGCGGCGCCTGACCAGCGCTCGGTCGAGGAGCTCAGTTGCCTCGCTGATCCGGGCGCGATCCCAGCGGCTGCGATCCTGGTCCTCGAGCCTGACCAACCGCCCCCACCCGTCGAAGCGGGTCGCCGCCCGAGCCTCATGGAACAGAAGCAGGGCAAGCAGGCCGAGCACCTCAGGCTCGCGCGGCATCAGTGGATGGAGGGTGCGGGCCAGCGCGATCGCCTGGGCGGCGAGGTCGCGCCGTGCGGGCGTCCTGGCGGCGCTCGCCAGATATCCCTCGTTGAAGACCAGATAGACGACGGTCAACACCTCGGCCAGGCGCGAGCTGAGCTCATCCGGGTCAGGCATCGCCACCTCGACGCCGCGCAGCTGCGACCGCGCTCGGGAGAGCCGTTGCCCCATCGTGGCGTCGGAGGTGAGGAACGCGGCGGCGATTTCGTTCGTGGTCAGCCCGCATACGGTACGCAGCGTCAGCGCGACCTGCGACTCGCGCGGCAGCGACGGGTGACAGCAGGCGAACACCAGGGTCAGCAGCTCGTCGTCTGCGCCGCCGGCTGAAGTAAAGGCGCCATCCGCGGCGGCAGAGCCATCGGTGCCGGCCGATTGGTCCCGCGTTGCGTCGACGGTCAGCAAGCGCAGCTTTTCCTCGCCGGTCCGAAGATGCCGCAGGCGGTCGATGCCCTTGCGGCGGGCTGTCGTCGCCAGCCAGCCGCCTGGGTTGGCCGGCACCCCATCGGTTGGCCAATGAGCGGCCGCCTCGGCAAAGGCGTCCTGGACCAGGTCCTCGGCGAGCGCGACATCGCCGATCCGCCTCGCGAGCGCCGCCCGCAGCCGCGTGGCCTCACTGCGATAAACCCGCTCGAGTTCGTCCAGGACCGCGCTCACGCAACCGAGTGTGGCAGCCTCCACCGACAAGGAACACCAGCGCAGCGAGTCCCCCGCTCCGATCACGTGAGCAGGGGACTCGGCACTGGAAACGGGACGCCGTCAGTGGACGATGGCGCCCTCCAGTTCGCGCCGGCGAGGCGGTACGTCGACTGGGCCCGGGATGTGCTCGTGCGATACCTCTGGCAGCCAGCGCAGCCAGCGGGGTAGATACCAGTTGCGCTCGCCGAGCAACGTCATCACAGCCGGCAGCAGCACCCCCCGAACCACCGTCGCATCGAGCAGGACCGCCGCGGCCAGCCCGAAGCCAAGCGCCTTCATCGATGTCAGAGAGATCGTCGTGAAGAGCATGAACACCGCGACCATCACCACCGCGGCAGCAGTGATCACCCCGGCGGTCGACCGGATGCCGGACGCGACGGCGTCCTTGGTCGGCAGCCCCCTGTCGTACGCCTCCCTGATTCTGCTCAAGACGAAGACGTGGTAGTCCATGGACAAGCCGAAGAGCATCACGAAGAGGAAGATCGGCAGCCAGCTGGCAAGAGCCCCGGTCGACTCGAAGTTGAACAGCGACTCACCCCAGCCGAGCTGGAACATGCCCACGACAAGCCCATACGCGGCGGCCACGGACAGCATGTTCAGTGCGATGGTCGTTGTCGCGATCACCACCGACCTGAAGGACACCAGCATCACCAGGAAGGCCAGCCCGAGCACGAAGCCGAAGACGAGCGGCAGGCTCGCGGTCATCGACTTGTTCACGTCGACGGAGGCCGCCGTCATGCCGGTGACATGAGCCTCGGCGCCTGGCACCGATCCGAACGTCGCCGGGAGCACGTCCTCGCGCAGCGT
>DATBRJ010000011.1:0-6280 GCA_036560395.1 Actinomycetes bacterium
GCCTCCCGAGCCGAGATCCCCGCGGTGGCGGACGCCTGACTCGACACGGTCCCATTCTCGCGCACGTGCCCCGCGGCCGGGACCTGGCGGCTCCATGCCGCGGTGCGTGCGCAATCCGTGGCGCGTTCCGTGGTGGGCACGCATGCGCCGGCGGCCCCGCTCGGGCGACCCTGATCCCGCCGTGCAGAACATGACGACGCGATGAGGAAGGGAAGGGAGTGATCATGAGCGGCTCGTCCACCCAGGGGATCAAGACGGTGCTGCATCCGGTGTCCGACCCGCTGATCTGATGCGCCGACGCCTCGACCCCTCCGCCTACCGGCCGGTGCTCGCAAACCGGGTGTTCCGGCGACTGATCCTCGGCTTCGCGGTCTCGTACCTCGGGGACGGGATGAGCTTCGTCGCGGTGGCGTGGCTCGCCATCGAGCTCGCGCCGCAAGCGACCGCGGGGCTGTGGGTCGGCGGCGCGGTGGCCGCGTACACGTTGCCGGGCGTGGTCGGCGCGCTGGTGTTCGGTCGCCGTCTGCGCCGAGTGCCGGCCAGGCGGCTGCTGCTCGCCGACAACGTGATGCGCGGCGTGGTTCTCGGCGCCGTACCGCTCGCCTGGCTGGCAGGGCTGCTCACGCCGCCGCTGTACGTCGTGCTGCTCGCGGTCTCGTCGCTGCTGCACGCGTGGGGCAGCGCGGGCAGGTACACCCTGCTGGCCGAGCTGCTGCCCGACGAGCAGCGGCTCGCCGCGAACACCCTCGTCAGCTCGCTCAACTTCGCTGCCACGATCGCCGGACCCGCGATCGCCGGTGTGCTGGTGACGTACGTCAGCTCCGCGTTCGTGCTCGGCCTGGACGCGCTCACTTACGTGTTCCTCGCCGTGCTCGTCGTGCGCACCCGGCTGCCGGAGTCGGGGCACGTCTTCCCCGTCGACCAGGCGGCCGCCCGCGGCGGGCTCGCGTTGCTGCGGTCCCGTCCCGAGTTGCTCGGCCTGCTGACGCTCACTTGGTTCTTCAACCTGCTGTACGGCCCGGTCGAGGTCGCCCTGCCGCTCCACGTGACCGACGACCTGCACGCACCGGGCACGCTGCTCGGCCTCTACTGGATGCTGTTCGGCGTCGGCGCGGTCCTCGGCGGACTCGCGGTCGGCGCGCTGCGGCGGCTGCCGCTCTGGCCTGTGATGGTCGTGATCGTGGTCGGCTGGGGGCTCTCGCTGCTGCCGTTCGGGTTCGACGCGCCGACGGCCGTCACCGTCGCGTGCTTCACACTCGGCGGCGCGATCTACGGACCGTTCGTAGCGCTCTCGGTGACGCTCATGCAGGCGAAGTCGCCACCGCAGCACCTGGCCGCGATGCTCGCAGCCCGCAGCGCGGCGCTGCTCACCGCATCGCCGCTCGGCACGGCGCTCGGCGGCCCGCTCACCACGGCGCTGGGCCCACGAGCGACGCTCGGCGGCTCAGGACTCGCCACCGTGGCGCTCGGCGCCGTCACGTGCGCCCTGCTGTACCGCTGGCAGCTTGGCAAGAGCTCGGCGATCGCAGATCCCGCCCTATCGAGGTCAAGAACAACCGTGGGCGGCCCATCTACCACCTCATCTCGTCCCTAGTGGCCGACACGGCACCCGGCAGCATCAGGGGGATCGCCCCTAACGGTTCCGAGGGGTACGACCACTCGGTGACGAACGTCACACTGCGGCGGTGCCACCTGGTACAGTCTTGAACTGCATAGTTGTGGTCTTCTGCCAGCGAGTGTGTGCGCCAACGGCTCCCAGGATTGCGAGAGGTGGGGGGCATGCCGTGGCCAGTTCGGTTCTCCTCCAAGATGGCTGGGCCGTGCTCCTGCAGGCCCTAGGCCCAACTGTCCAGCATCCGGGCCGAGAAGGCCCATGATGTCGGCCCGGGTCCCGCACCTGTTCTGCTCCTACGCCAGCGAGGACCGGGAGGAGGTCCGGGCGTTGCTGGACGGGATCCGGCGCCTGGGCTGTCAGCTCTGGGTCTCCGAGCGACTGACCGGCGGTCAGGCGTGGTGGGACGAGATCCTTGCCGAGCTACGAGGATGCGACGCCGTGCTCATCGCGGTCTCGCCCGCGTTGCTGGACTCCAACGCCTCGGCGCCGCAGCGGCAGTACGCCAGGCAGGTCGGCAAGCCGCTGCTGCCGGTGCTGATCAAGCCGGTCTCAGCAGCCCTGCTCCCGCCCGACTTGGCGTCCCTACAGATGATCGACTACACCGTGCCGAGCACGAACGCCGCCCTCGAGCTGGCCGAGGCACTCCTGTGGCTGCCGCCTGCGGCGCCGCTGCCCTACCCGTTGCCAGACCCGCCGCCGGTGCCGATCTCCGACCTGGCCAACCTGTGGGACCGGCAGCAGGCGGCGGAGACCCTGAGCCTGGACGAGCAGCTGGCCGTGGTGGCCAGACTCCGCACGGCCTTGGAAAGTCCCAAGGAACGGGACGCGGCACTGGCGTTGCTGCAGGAGCTGCGGCAGCGACCGGACCTGTACTCCGCGCCCTCGCGGGAGATCGCCAAGCTGCTGCAGGACCAGATCCCAGACTCGGCCGAACAAGCCCCTCCGACCGAACCGATCGCACCATCAACGGAGGCGGATACCACGGCCCAAGTCTCCGACGTGCCACCTGACGAGATTCCGGACAAGCCGACCGCGAAGATCTTTCTCTGCTACCGACGTGAAGACACTCAATGGGTGGCGCGCAGCATCTATGAGAGTCTGTCCGCCAGGTACGGTGAGATGCAGGTATTCCGCGACATAGACTCTACCCCGGCCGGAGTAAAGTACTCCACCTGGATCGAATCAAGGATTGGCCAATGCAGCGTCATGCTGGTGGTAATTGGCGATGCTTGGTCTTCGGCGGAGGACCACGCTGGACGACGGCGCTTGGACCTGCCGAAGGATTGGGTGCGACAAGAAATTGAGGCAGCGCTCAGCCGCCAAATCCCTATTATCCCGGTATGTGTCCAAGGGGCCAGCATGCCGTCCGAGGACGAACTCCCTTCTTCGATCGCTGATCTTACAGGATTTCAGAGTGCGGAGATCACAGACTCTCGATGGGACTATGACATCGGGAGGCTTCTGAAGGCGATAGATGACCTAGTTGCTTCCGGCGACGACCGGTGACTTCAGGCCAGCAAATATTGTTGGCGGTCGTCGAAGTTGCGCCGCCGCCCGCGCACGAGTGGCGTTCCGCCGAGTGGTGTCGGTAGCCGCTCGCGGCGAGACCATGAGCCGGCCGCCTGCCGCTTGTTTCGGCACTGTTGCTGGCTTACCAGTTGGTCTGGTCTTCAATATGGGCAGCACGACACGACGAGGTGGCAGGTAGGAACTGGTGAGGTAGGGGGTGGCCGTGTCCAGCGAGCGTGTGGCCGAACCAGGCGGGCTGTCATGGTCGGCACGAATCCTGTTCACCCTGGTTGCCGTGGCGGCGTTCGTCCTGGGCGTCATCGGCTTCCACGGGTACCTCCTGAAGGACTCCAACTATGGCCGAGACCCGCTCGACCTCGTCTATTACAGCCTCCAACTCTTCGTGCTCGACGCTGCGCCGTTGCAGACCGCGAGGAATCTGCCTTGGACCCTCGAGGTCGCCCGGTTCGCCGCGCCCGCGGTCACCATCTACCTGATCTTCCTCGCCGTTCAGGCGCTGCTCGCACAGCGCCTGATGCAGGCTCGCATCCGCCTGACACGGGGACACTCCATCCTCTGCGGTCCGCACGACATGGTGGGGCAGCTTGCCGGGCAGATCCGCCGCGAAGCCGGCGGCAGGCTGGTCATCGTGAGCAGCGGCGGACAGCGGGCTGTGCGTCGCGGGCCACTCCTTGTGGTGGGTGACCCGCGGCAGCGGCAGGTGTTGGAACGGGCCGGGCTGGACCGGGCCCGCGAGTTGATCGCCGTCGGGCCCGACAGCGTGCAAAACGCGGAGGTGGCGATCGCCGTCCACATGGTCAACCGCGAGCGGCAGACCGCTGTCACCTGCTATGCCGAGGCGCAGGACCGCGAGCTGTTCCAAGCCGTCGTGGGGCAGGAGGTCGGACCCGGGGAGGTGAACCGGCTGGATTCGTTCAACAAGCATGATCGGACCGCGCGGGCGTTGCTCGACAATCTTCCACCGTCGCCGCCCTCCGACCCGCGGTCGGCGGTACTGGTGATCGGATATGACGGCCTCGGCCGAGTCTTGGTCGACCGGCTGGTGCAGTTCTGGTCGGGTGGCACCGCGTCGGCCGAGCTCGTTCCGCGTGTGTGTGTCCTGGACCCCGACGTGCCGGTCGACGTCGTCGCGCGCCGGTACGCCCCCCACAAGGGCCGGGTCACCGTGTCTGCCCGGCGGAGCGACCCATCGTGGCTCACGAGCATCGAGGACTTGCTCGTCCCGTCGGCCGACGGGACGAGCAGCCCTCCCGGCCGCATCTATGTCTGCCTCGATGGCGACGCGGCGAGCATCGCCGTGGGTAACACCGTCCTACGGCTTCTCGACGGCCACGAGACGACGATCGTCGTGGCGGTACCGCACAGCAGCGTGCTCGGTCACGCGGCCGACGGGTCCGACGCCGACGACCAGGCGTCCGGCCGGCGATCTGACGAGCCGCCCGGACCCACCGCGGTGCGCACGATCAAGGCGACACGTCTCGTGCTGGTCAGCGTGGCGCGCACCGTCTACGCCGTCGCGGCCATGCGCACCGGCATGAACGAGCAGCTCGCAATGGCCATCCACGAGACCTATCGCCAGCAGGCCATGGGACAGGGCGACACCATGGAGACCAACGAGTCGGTCAAGCCCTGGGACGAGCTGCCCGATCACCTCAAGGACTCCAACCGTGAGCAGGCATGGGACATCGGGCGCAAGCTCGCTATGGTCGGTCTCAGCGCCGTCCCCGCGAGCGGTTCGACTGGCGGCGTCACCCTGGCGGAAGCGGATGTGGACAGGCTCGCGAAAGCGGAGCATCGCCGCTGGATGAACGAGCGAACGGCAAAGGGCTGGCGTCACGGCCAGATGAAGGACAACAGCCGGAAGCTCCACCCCGACCTTGTCGACTGGGGATACCTTTCGGAGGAGAGCCGTGAGAAGGATCGGTCGGCGGTGCGCGCCATCCCGGAGCACCTGGCCGAAGCGGGTCTCCAGATCATACGGACAAGATAACTTCGGATCTTCCCCGATCAGCCACGCGCGCGACAGCGATCCCGCCCGCGGGCCGAGGGCCTGCGGTACGGCGGCGTATCACGAGCCTGGCTGAGGGGCTTCTCTGAACCAGAGTGCCCTGCCGGTCCGTAGCTCCAGACGTCGCGGGTCCCGTGATGCGGCCGGGCGAAGGGGGAGTCAGGTGAGTCTGTGTGTGCGGGAGATCGGCGTGCCGACGGCGGTGGCGCCGGCTGCGACGCTGGCGGTCGTGGTGCTGTCGAGTGCCGCCATCACCGTCCTGGACCTGACGGGTACGGTGTTCGCCAAGGAATGGGCCGTCCGGCGGGCGCCAGGCCTGCTGCTGATCGGCTTGGCGGTGCACGTCGTGCTGTTCACGGTGTACGCGATCAGCATGCGGCGGGTGCCGATGACGGTGGTCACGGCGGTGTGGTGCGCGCTCGTGTTGGTCGCGGTGCCGCTCATCGATGGGCTGCGCTACGGTACCCGGCTGGGCGCCGACCGTTGCAGCGCGGTCGCGCTGATCGTGGTCGCGGGCACCTACCTCGCGATCCGAGCCGACGCCTGACGGCCCCGTCGGCCGGTCGACTCGACTCCAGGCGGTACAGTCTTAGCCAGGGGACTGCCATGGCCATCGATCCCAAGCTGCCGATACCGGTCTACTTCCAGCTCAAGACGCTGCTGCTCGAGGAGATCCTGGAGGGCCGCTACGGGCCGGACGGGCGGCTTCCCACCGAGCACCAGCTGTGCGAGCGGCACGGGATCAGCCGGACGCCGGTGACCCGGGCGCTGTCGGAGCTGGCCACCGAGGGGGTGGTCATCCGGCACCGGCGGCGGGGGACGTTCGTGAACCCGCACTGGCTGCACGGGCACCGGGGTGGACCGGAGCTGCGGGTGATCGTGCCCGAGGGACCCTGGGAGGGGCTGATCCGGCGGGCCGCGCCGGCCGACACCAGGTTCAGCGTGGCCACGGTGGAGCTGCACGAGCTCCACCAGGCCCTGACGCACGCGGTCGCCGAGGGGCTCGGCCCCGACCTGGCCGTCCTGGACTCGGTCTGGGTGCCCGAGTTCACCGCCGCCGGCTTCCTGGCCCCGCTGGAGGAGCTGGACGCGGGCTGGGTCACCGGGGAGTACGAGCAGGACTTCCT
>DATBRJ010000012.1:0-4206 GCA_036560395.1 Actinomycetes bacterium
GTGGGTAGGAGGTCGCCGCAGAGAATGCAGATGTCGCCGCAGAGAATGCGGATAGACAATGCAGATAGCGGAGGACGATATCTACAGCCTCCTCGGCTGCTCTCATCCGGCCAGGCTGTTACCAGCCTCGGCGGACTGCGCTCGTCCGGCGAGGATGGCCAGGCTCGCTTCACAGTATCAGCAGAACGACAGCCGTGAGGGCCGATCCCAGCAGGGCGCCGCCATAGCAGGCCAAGTTAATCAAGTTGTGTTTGAGCTGCAGGCCGTCATACAGCGTGTATCGGAACCGGTGGGCCCAATGGGCTAGGGACAGGACACACACTCCGAAGACCACAAGCCGAGTGAACGGATTGCGCGCCAGAGCCAGCACCTCGGCATGGCTGGGCGGGTCGATCCAGCCCAAGGGGAGGGCCAGGCCGAGCAGGAACAACAAGATCGGAGCGAAGAGCGCCGCCGCCACCCCGCCGCCACTGAAGAGCAACCAGAGCAGGGGCTCGACCGGTCGCTCTGCCGGTTTGTTCCGCAGGCCCATCTAACGTCCCACCAGGAGCCAGGCCACCACTGCCGAGACAGCGACCCATGCGGCGTACTGAGACAGCATGATCATCCGCGGCGGGATCCGGCGACCGCGAAGCCGAACCACCATCGCCTGAGGTGCCAGGTTGAACCAGGTGACGGCGTGCAGCAGGACGAAGGCCAGCGCCACCACGTTCAGTGCGATGACGAACGGGTTCGCCGCCCAGTCGAGAAACCGCTGGTACGCCGCATCGTCCTGACCGACGGCACGCAGGAAGAGCAGCAGGAAGACCACGAACCAAGCGACGAAGACACTGCTCAGCTCTCGCAGCACGAAAAGCCGGTAGGACCTTCGGTGCAGCCACCACAGCCGCGACACACGTGGCCGATAGAGCGGCGCCCGTTCACCGGAGTCTCGTACCACGGGGTCGGTCATCGCGCCCCCCGCGGGAGGAGAAAACCCTTGACGGACTCCATCGCAGCGGTCAGCTTGTAGCGCTGGATCGCGGCGGCGGGATCTACATCCTTTGGGCAAGCTGTCGTGCACTCGCCGACGAACGTGCAGGCCCACACGCCCTCGGGGGTATTCAGTACGTCGAGCCGAAGGTGGGCGCCCGCATCGCGTGAGTCGAGGTTGTATCGCTGGGCGAGAGCGATCGCCGCAGGGCCGATGAATTCGGGCTCGAGGGCATAGATGGGGCAAGCGGAATAGCAGAGCATGCAGTTGATGCACATGCTGAACTGCTGGTACTCCTCCATTTCTGCGGGCGTTTGCAGATACTCGCGTTCGGAGATGGGTCGCTCGTCGGGTCGACTGATCCACGGGGTTACTTGCACGAGCTTTCGGAGGAAGTCGCTGATGTCGACGATGAGGTCCCGTATCACCGGAAAGTTGGCCAGCGGTGCCACGCGGATAGGGCCTGGTGCGTATCCAGAGAGGAAGGTTCCACAGGTCAGCTTCGGGTCGCCGTTGACGGACATGCCGCAGCTGCCGCAGATGCCCATGCGGCAGGACCAGCGATAGGACAGTGTTCCGTCGTGCTGGTCCTTGATGTAGTTCAGCCCGTCGAGGACGGTCCACTCCGGACGGAGGGGCACCTCGTAGCTCTCAATCTCCGGCGTCGTGCTCAGCTCAGGCTGATAACGCGTCACCTCAAGAGTTATCCGGTCCGCCATTCGTTTCTACCTTCCGTACACCCGTTCTCCGGGTGGCCATCGGGTGATCGTGACCGGCAGGTATGAGACCTGGCACGCGCCATCCGGACCGCGCTCGGCCAACGAGTGGGCAAGGAAGCGCTCATCGTTTCGCATCGGAAAGTCCAGCCGCTGATGGGCGCCGCGGGACTCCTCCCGCCGTGCTGCGCTTGCGAGAATGCAATCCGCGATGTCGAGCAGATGAGATAGCTCGAGCGCGGCGGTCAGCTCGGTGTTAAAGGTCCGGCTGTGATCGTCAATCCCGAGGCTGTCGTAGCGCTCCCGCAGCTCGTTGAGCGTGTCGGCGGCCTTGGCCAACGACTCCGCGGAGCGGTAGATCCCAGCGCCTTCCTCCATCGCCTGGTGCATCTGGTCGCGCAGGGTCGCGATCCGTTCCCGGCCATCAGTCCTATCGAGCAGGTCGTGCTCGATTCGACGCCGCTCGTCCTCGGCCTGCAGCAGGACCGATCCCCGTGGAGCGTCTGCGGCGACGGCGTATTCGGCCGCGGCCCGGCCGGCCCGGGCACCGAACACGAGCAGCTCTGGCAGCGAGTTCGAGCCGAGTCGATTCGCGCCGTTGATGCTGACGCAGGCGACCTCGCCGGCGGCGTACAGCCCAGGCACTGTCGTCGCGCCGTCGATGTCGGTGTGGACTCCGCCCATCATGTAGTGCACAACCGGGCGGACCGGAACCAGCTCTGTGACCGGGTCGATGTTTTGGTACTTCAGGCACAACTCGCGGACGAATGGCAGCTTGGCGTCGATCAGCGCGGCGCCGAGGTGGCGGAGGTCGAGGTGAACGACATTGCCATAGGGCGTGTCGATCGTGCGGCCCTTCTCGGCCTCGTGGACGAACGCCTGTGACAGGCGGTCTCGCGGCCCGAGTTCCATGCTCCGCAGGACCGGGCCGGGTTCCGGTTTGCCGAGGTTGTAGTCCTGCAGATACCGGTAGCCGTCCTTGTTGAGCAGCCAACCACCCTCGGCCCGCGCGGCCTCGGTGATGAGGATGCCGGTGAACGGCAGTCCCGTCGGGTGATACTGCACGAACTCCATGTCTTTCAGCGGTGCGCCCACCCGGTAGGCCAGAGCCATGCCGTCGCCGGTCTTGATACTCGCGTTGGTGGTGAACGGGTAAACACGGCCGCATCCACCCGTGGCGAGGATGATCGCCTTGGCCGTAATCGTCTCGATTCGGCCGGTCGCTAGTTCGATCGCCACGACACCCTGCACACGGCCGTCCTCGACCAGCAGCTTGGTTACGAACCACTCGTCGTACCGCGTCACTGCCTCGTACTTCAGCGAGGTCTGGAAGAGGGTATGCAGGAGGTGGAACCCGGTTTTGTCCGCGGCGAACCAGGTTCGTTTCTTTTTCATGCCGCCGAAGGCGCGCACTGCGATGTGCCCGTCAGGCTCCCGGCTCCATGGGCAGCCCCAGTGCTCCAGCCGAAGGAGTTCCTCGGGTGCTTCGGTGATGAACGCCTCGACAGCGTCCTGGTCGCACAGCCAGTCCCCCCCGGAGATGGTGTCGTAGGCATGCTCATCCAGGGTGTCTCCGGTCGCGATGACGGCAGCTGCGCCCCCCTCGGCGGACACCGTGTGGCTGCGCATCGGGTACACCTTGGAGACGATGGCGACGCTCAGCCGCGGATACGCCTCAGCGACCGCTATTGCCGCCCGAAGGCCGGCCCCCCCACCGCCTATGATCACCACATCGTGGCTGACCGTCATTGCGCGGCGCCTAAGGCCGGCAGCAGAGCGACATCAGCAGGCATTCGGTCAGCCCTCGTGCGCGGCGCTGTGCTCGTAGGTGAGCAAGCGGCCGTCGTGCCGGGTGACCGTCATCTCGACGCTGCCATCGTGAAAGACCGCGCGGACCTGCTGACATCCGCAGCCGTAATAGACGCCATCAATAATGAGGCCTTCCTGATCTTCTTGAACGCTCCGCTCGCCGCCGACCCTCCGGCCGCACGGAGCGCGCTCGTCTGTGAAGTTGGTCACCGTGCCGGTCATGCTCCGACTCCCTACTGAAACGTAGGGCCGGCCGCCGGCTGCTCCGATCTGGAGTGCCGGGCGCCCGGTCACTTCGCGATGAATGCAGCCTGGCACGCAAACCGAGGCGTGTCGATCCACTTCGGCGATCTCTCTCACCACTTCAGTCGTGACCTTCAGCCGCACAGCTTGCGGCCGATGCTTCTGGACACCCTGACCAGCCTGCGCGGGTCGTCCGGGCGATGTACCCCGGCCACACGGAGGCGGAGTGCCGCCGCTGCGGGACGCGGTGGCTGTCCACCGTGGCACGCGCGACCTCGCAGACATACGATCGGCGGCGGGGCCGCCGCTGACACTGGAGGTCAGCATGGTTGTGCTTGGGATTGTGCTGGGGCTTCTCGGACTCGGCGTGATCGGGTTCGCCGCCAGCGCGCGAGTGGTTCACCAATTCGAGAAGGGCGTCGTCTTCCGTCTCGGCCGGGTCCAAACACCTCCTCGCTCAGCGGG
>DATBRJ010000013.1:0-22064 GCA_036560395.1 Actinomycetes bacterium
CTCCGACGAGATCACCTGGGAGGTAGAGGACCGGGAGACCGGCGCCGTGCGCTCGAGAGTGGTCATGAAGGCGGGTGACGTCTGCGCCATGCCTGCGGACATCCGCCACCAGGGCTACTCCCCCAAGCGGTCGATGCTCCTCGTCTGGGAGAACGCCAATCCGGCGCTGCCCGATCTGATCGCGAGCGGCAAGACGCCGACCTATCCGATCGAGTTCTGATTGCCCGACTCCGAGCGTCGGTGTTCGGCGGCGCTTAGGCCCTTTCCGGCGGCGGTCGGTACGCGTCCGCTATCCGGCCGTCGACGGTACAACAGACGGTTCGCTCCGGTGCGCGGTCGAATGATGGCTGCCGTGCGCCGCCGTACCGATCCCGATCGAGGTCCGAGAGAGGTGCCAACCGTGACTCAGGAAACGCCGCAGATCGCGGCACGTGAATCGGCCGCACCGGTCCAGATCGACGGCGCGGCGGCCGACGCGGTCGCCGACATCGTCGTGGTGGGCGGCGGCGGAGGTGGCCTGCCGGCGGCCCTGTTCTCCCGCTGGCTGGGCAACGAGGTCATCCTCCTGGAGAAGGCGCCCGAGCTGGGCGGCACCGCACGCAAGGCCGCGTTCTGGTACTGGGTGCCGAACAACGCAGCGATGCGCGCAGCGGGTGTTGAAGACCGAGAGGACGACTTCCTTCGGTACGTGGCGCGGCTGTCCCGCCCGCACCAGTACGACCCGGCGAGCCCGACCCTGGGGCTGAGCGAGTGGGAGTACGCGATGTGCAAGGCGGTGTATGAAAGCGCGTCACCGGCCACGGAACTGCTCCGCGAGCGGGACGCGCTCGTCTACCGCCACTGCGAGGGCGTTCCCGACTACTGGGCGGAGCTACCCGAGGACAAAGCGCCGACTGGACGCGTCCTGGTGCCCGCCGACGCACGGGAATCCATGTCTGACGGCGGCCAAGTGGGCGTTCGCACGATGAGCGCGGCCGCCCGGCGTGACGGGATCGACATCCGTACGTCGCATCGAGTGCAGCGCGTTGTCACCGACGGCCGCGCGGTGGTGGGCGTCGAGGCGAGCACCCCTGATGGCACGAGCCATCGCGTGCTTGCCCGCAAGGCCGTCATCTTCGCGACCGGCGGCTTCACCCACGACAAGGAGCTGCGGCAGAACTTCCTCAACATGCCCGTTTTCGGCGGCTGTGCAGCGCTCACGAACGAGGGCGACTTCATCCGGATCGGCTCGAGTGCCGGCGCCCAGCTGCGCAACCTCAACTACGCATGGATGTGCCCGATCCCACTCGAGAGCGCCGTCGCCGGTCGTGCCGACATGTCCGGCATGTTCTCGGTGGCCGGCGACTCCATGATCTTCGTGAACAAGCACGGGAAGCGGGTCGTCAACGAGAAGCTGCAGTACAACGAGCTTGCGCAGGCGTTCTTCACCTGGGATCCGCAGACCGGCGAGTATCCCAACCTCGTGCTCATCCAGATCTGGGACCAGGGCAGCCAAGCGAACTCGGCAAGCGACGAGTATGGCCGCCTCATCGTCCCGCCGAGCGCTGATGACGACCACGTGATCACCGGTGCGACGCTGGAGGAGCTGGCCGCCGGCATCGCCGACCGGTTGGCGAAGTACGCGGGCGTGACCGGCGGCCTCAAGCTGTCCGATGACTTCGTCAACAACCTGCGCGCGACGATCGAGCGCTTCAACGGCTTTGCGGCACGCGGTGTCGACGACGACTTCCACCGCGGCGAGCGTGCGGTCCAGCTGCTGTTCAACGGCGTGGTGCGGGATGAGCCCGAGCGCACCAACCCGACCATGTGGCCGATCAGCGATACCGGTCCCTACTACGCCGCGCTGGTGACCGGCGGAACACTCGACACCAAGGGCGGCCCGAAGACCTCCCCGGAGGGCCAGGTGCTCGATGACATGGACCGTCCGATTCCGGGCCTCTACGGCGTCGGCAACTGCGTCGCCTCGGCCTCCGCGCAGGCGTATTGGGCCGGAGGCGCCACTCTCGGCCCGATCATCGGCTTCGCCTTCCGGGCGGCGAATGCGGCCCACGCCGAGCCGGCGCGACAGACCGCCACCGCTCCAGTAGGGACGTAACCGTGGTGCAGACCAGGCTCTTCATCGGCGGTCAGTGGGTCGACGGCGCCAGCGGCGCCACGATCGACGTCCACGACCCGCATGACGGCAGCCTGATCGCGTCGGTCGCCGAGGCGCGCGAAGTCGACGTCGATCGCGCCGTCACCGCAGCCGCCGCAGCGTTCGATGACTGGCGGCAGTGGCGTGCCGCCGACCGCGGGCGGGTTCTGCTGCGCCTGGCTGACCTCATCGAGGAGCACGCGGCGGAGCTGGCGCTGCTGGAGACCCGTGATACCGGACACCCGATCAGGGACGCTCAGCGGCTGGACCTTCCGCGTACCGCGGAGACCTTCCGCTACTTCGGCGGGATGGCCGACAAGTACCAGGGCAGCGTCGTCCCGGTCGAGCGCGGTTTCCTCGACTACGTGGTGCGGGAGCCGCTCGGCGTCGTTGGCGCGATCGTCCCGTGGAACTTCCCGCTCATGTTCACCAGCTGGAAGTTGGGTCCGGCGCTCGCCGCGGGCAATACCGCCGTGATCAAGCCGTCGGAGCTGACCCCGCTGTCGACATTGCGTATCGCGGAACTGGCTGCCGAGGCGGGCCTGCCGGCCGGCGTACTGAACGTCGTCGTCGGGTACGGGGCGACCGCCGGTGCCCGCATCGCCGAGCATCCCGACATCGCCAAGGTGTCTTTCACCGGCTCGACGGCGGTTGGCCGGACCATCGTCGCGGCCAGTCAGGGCAACCTCAAGCGCGTCCACCTCGAGCTCGGCGGGAAGGGCGCGAACGTCATCTTCGACGACGCCGACCTGACGGCGGCCGTCAACGGCTCAGCATTCGCGGTCTTCCACAACCAGGGCCAGGCGTGTATCGCCGGCAGCCGACTCCTTCTCCACGAGGCCATCGCCGAGGAGTTCCTCGAGCGCTTCACCGCGCTGGCCGCGAGCATCACTGTGGGGGATCCGAAGGATCCGGCGACGGAGATGGGGCCCCTCACGTCGCCTGGCCATCGCGACCGCGTGCTTTCCTTCCTCAAGGTCGCAGATGACGAGGGCGACACGATCCTCAGTGGCGGGCAAGCACCCACCGACCCACTCCTGGCTGACGGCTGTTACCTGGAGCCGACTGTCGTCCGCGCGGCGCCCGGCCACCGGATCGCGCAAGAGGAGGTCTTCGGCCCGGTCGTTGTCGTCCACACCTTCGGTGACGAGGACCAGGCGCTGCGCATCGCGAATGGCACCGACTACGGCCTCGGCGCCGGCCTGTGGACTCGCGACTTGTCCCGGGCCCATCGGTTCGCCCGCGACGTGCGCGCCGGCATGGTCTGGGTCAACTCCTACAAGCGGGTCAATCCTGGATCGCCGTTCGGTGGTGTGGGCCTGTCCGGCTATGGGAGAGAGATGGGCTTCGAGGCGATGCACGAGTACACCGAGGCCAAAGCTGTCTGGATCAACGTCGACGCGGACATCCCGCCCTTCTACCCCAGAGGCTGACCGTGGCCGAGATCACCAGCCTGCACGCCGCGGTGGCCGGGCTCGTCCGTGATGGCGACACCGTCGCGCTCGAGGGATTTACCCATCTGATCCCGTACGCGGCCGGGCACGAGATCCTCCGCCAGACGCTCCACCACCTGACACTCGTGCGAATGACCCCCGACGTCCTGTACGACCAGATGATCGGCGTCGGCGCGGCGGACAGGCTGGTCTTCTCCTGGGGCGGCAACCCGGGCGTCGGGTCCCTCCACCGCTTCAGGGACGCGGTCGAGGACGGCTGGCCGCATCCGATCGAGCTCGAGGAGCATAGCCACGCGGGCATGGCCGCTCGCTATGTCGCCGCCGCCTCCGGCCTGCCGTTCGGTACCCTCCGCGGCTACGTGGGCAGCGACCTGCTCGAACGGACCGCGAACGTCGCCACCGTGACCTGCCCATTCACCGGCGAAGAACTCACTGCCGTACGCGCGCTCGACCTCGACGTTGCTGTCATCCATGCGCAACAGGTGGACCGGCACGGCAACGTCGGCCTGTGGGGGCTGACCGGCGTCCAGAAGGAAGCGGTACTCGCAGCGGACCGATCCATCGTGACGGTCGAGGAGCGGGTGACGGCCTTCGACTCACGGGTGACCACGGTGCTTCCTGCCTGGGTACTGTCCGCCGTCGCGGTCGTGCCGCACGGTTCGCATCCGTCGTACACGCAGGGCTACAGCAACCGCGACAACGCGTTCTACGCAGCGTGGGACGCGATCAGCCGGGACCGCGGCCGGTTCGCGGCCTGGATGCGCGGGCACGTCCTCGATGTCGACGACTTCGGCGATCACCTGCGGCTGGTCGACGCCGAGTCGGCGCTGGCCGGATGAGGGCAGATGACGGTCAGCGCCGATGACATCATGACCGTGGTCGCGGCAAGGACGCTGCGCGACCGGGCCGTCTGCTTCGTCGGTATTGGCCTGCCTAGCCTGGCAGCGAACCTCGCACGCCGGCTGCACGCACCGGACATCGTGCTGGTGTACGAGTCCGGCGCGATCGGAGCCAAGCCCACCACACCACCGCTGTCGATCGGCGACGGTGAGCTCGCCGAGACGGCCGACGCAGTCGTATCGGTGCCGGAGATCTTCGCGTACTGGCTGCAAGCCGGCCGGATCGACGTCGGCTTCCTCAGCGCCGCGCAGATCGACAGGTACGCCAACATCAACACGACCGTGATCGGTCCCTACGACGATCCCAAGGTGCGGCTTCCCGGCGCTGGAGGCGCACCGGAGATCGCCGCGAGCTCCCGCGAGGTCATCGTCGTCGTCCGTCAGTCGTTGCGAACGTTCGTCGACCGACTCGACTTCGTGACCAGCGTCGGCCATCACGCCGGGCACGACTCGCGGGCACGGCTTGGCCTGCGCGGCCGCGGCCCGATCGCCGTCATCACCGACCTCGGCGTCCTGCGGCCCGACCCGGTCAGCCAGGAACTGGTGCTCACCGAGGTCCATCCAGGCGTCGTCGTGGAGGAGGTCAGCGCGCGCACTGGCTGGCCGCTGCGGATCTCCCCGACGCTGACCGTCACCGCGGCGCCGACGCCGGTCGAGCTCACCGCGCTGGAGGAGTTGCGCGGGAGGCTGGCGTGACGCAGCCGGCGCTGTCCTTCGTCCACGACACCCCCGCGGTGCGCGTGGTGCTCCGGGTGGGCGCGCTGAGCGACGTCGCCGACGAGGCCCGCAAGCTCGGCCGCCGTATCCTGCTCATCGCGGATAAGGCGATGAAGCCCCGCGCGGATGCGATAGCTGCCGACCTGGGCGATCGGCTCGCCGGCCGCATCGACGAGGTCGTCATGCATGTCCCGGTCGAGCAGGCGCGGACGGCGGTCGCCTACGCCCGCGAGACCAGAGCCGACACGATCGCGGCTATCGGCGGCGGTTCGGCAACCGGGCTGGCCAAGGCGATCGCAAAGGAGCTGCACCTGCCGATCGTTGCCGTACCCACCACCTACGCCGGGTCGGAGATGACCCCGATCTGGGGCCTGACCGAAGGGGATCGCAAGACGACCGGGCGCGACCTCCACGTGCTCCCGAGAACCGTTGTGTATGACCCCACGCTGACGGTCGCGCTGCCGGTATCCACATCCGCTGCCAGCGCGATGAACGCGATCGCGCACTGCGTGGAGGGGATGTACTCCTCCGCCACCTCGCCGGTCAGCTCGCTCCTCGCCGAGGAAGGGGTACGCGCCCTCGCCGCCGCCCTTCCCCGGGTCGTCGCCAATCCCAGCGATCTCGCCGCACGCAGCGAGGCGCAGTACGGGGCCTGGCTCGCGGGATGGGTTCTCGGCACTACAGGGATGGGTGTGCATCACAAGATCTGTCACGTGCTCGGCGGCACGTACAACCTCCCTCATGCGCCGGTGCACTCCGCTGTGATCGCTTACGCGACGGCCTACAACGCCGCCTACGCCCCGGCAGCGATGGCGCGGCTGGCCCGCACGCTTGGCTCGGACACCGCCGCCGGGGGCATCTGGGACCTCGCCCGCCACATCGGCGCGCCGACCTCCCTCGCCGCCGTCGGCTTTCGTGAATCGGACGCCGAAGAAGCTGCCCGTCTCGTGACGGCAACGCCATTCGCGAACCCTCGACCCGTCGACCCGGACTCCGTTCGTGACCTGCTGATCGCCGCCTGCCGCGGCGACCGCCCCTCGCCAGAAGGTGTCGTGCCTGCACCGGCCGGCGAGCCACCACACTGAGTTGCCGTGGATACCCAGGTCGCCACGTCGGGGCCGGGCCCGCAGGTCTCGTCCTGTCACACCTGCTGAACATCGAAAGGGCGGCCGCGGTCAACACACTCTTGGCGGAGTTTCTCGGCGCCAGCTCTAGTGTCCGCGGCTGGCGCTCTCCGCCCGGACAGGAAGCGGCCGCTCGTGTAGCTGGCAGTCGACCCGTAGGTCTGCATTGAGCAGCGGCGCGTCGAGCCGCAGGCAGTGGTGGGGTGCGGCGCCGGGGTGAAGGTCCGGCCGGAAGAAGCGGCAGGTCGTGCAGGTGCGCGCGACCGACACCACCCGGGCGTCGGTCAGCGCGGCGATGACGTCGAGCAGCGCTCTCAGGGTGTCAGAGCGGTCGGACTCGGCCATCTTGGCGACCGCCTTGACCAGCGGCGTGTCCCAGCCGGACAGTCGCTCGGCGACGGCCCGCCCATGCAGGGTGAGATCGAGGACGCGACGGCGCCCATCGGCCGGATGCGGCTGGCGAACCACGAGGCCCTTCCGATCCAGCGTGGCGAGGGCATCCGTCACGGTTGGTCGGCTGACGTCGAGGCGCTGGGCGAGCGTAGCGGGGGCGCGGACCTCCCGCTCTGCGGTGAAGATCTGCAACAAGAGTTCGGCCTGGGTCGTGGAAAGGCTCTCGGCGAGAGCCGCCGCACGCAACAGCTTGCGACCACCCGCCGCGATCCGCTCGAGGGCGACTGCCAGCTTGCGATCGACGTCGCCGTACTCACCGTCGCTTCGAAGCCGGTCCCAGCCATGCGTGATCATGCGTACAGACAGCGCTCCCCGAGTAGCCCGATCTGTGACCGACAGACATCATGTCCTCTTCGCCACGGCGACGCGCCGGTTTCTGGAGAAACGACGTGAGTCCGCCCGATCGTCTGCATCGTCGTTGACACACCCGGCCGATCCACGGGCTGTGGACGGTTGCGATGTTCGAACAAATGTTCGAGCATGGGACTGTGAGTACCGTCGCCGTGCAGGCCCTCCCTTCCGGCCTTCCCACCCGGTTTGACCAGGGCGGACAGGTCGGTGCGGCGACCCTGCCCACGCTCGATGCGCTGGCCGGGGTGCTCCCTGGCGGACTCAAGAAGGGCTCAACGGTCACCGTCGAGGGTGGGATGTCGCTGGTCCTCGCCCTGCTCGCCGGCCCCTCCTCCGCCGGTCTGTGGGGAGCCATTGTGGGTGTCCCAGAGATCGGCCTGACCGCGGGTCGCGAGCTCGGCGTCGATCTCGACCGGCTGGTCCTGATTCCTCACCCCGCCGATACCTGGGCGACTGTCGTGGCGGCACTCGCCGACGCGATCGACGTGGTGGTGGTACGCCCGCCAAGGCCGGTGCGCGGAAATGACGCACGGCGGCTCGCCGCAAGGGTCAGGCAGCGAGGCAGCGTGCTTGTCTGCCTCGGCGAGTGGGAAGGTGCCGACCTGCGACTGACCGTCGCCGATCACCGCTGGGAAGGGATCGGCAGCGGCCACGGGCGGCTGCGGTGGCACGCGATGACACTGCGGACGGGCGGCCGAGGCGCCGCGGCGATCCCCCGTACCGAAGAAGTGTGGCTCCACCCGCCCGCCTCCATCCCGGACCAGCCACTCGAGAGACCGCCGTCACCTTCCCGGGTGGCGTCCGGCGTGGTTGTCCCGTTGCCCGGCATCGCCCTGGAGTCCAGCCCTCTCCACACCGGTCTGGAGGAATCGTGCGGGCGCTAGTTCTGTGGTGCCCGGACTGGCCGGTGGTCGCCGCGGTGGCCGCCGCGTCGACGGCCGGTGGCCCCACCGGCATCGAGGACGCGGATCACATACCGGTCGCTGTGCTGAGCGCCAACCGGGTCGTCGCCTGCTCGGCCGCCGCCCGGGCGGAGGGGGTACGCAGGGGCCAGCGCAAGCGCGAGGCCCAGGGACGCTGCCCAGACCTGATCACCCTGCCGCACGATCCGGCAGTGGCGGCGCGGACCTTCGAACCGGTGGTCGCGGCCGTCGAGGCGGTGGCTCCGGGAGTGGAGATCATCCGTCCGGGGTTGTGTGCCGTACGCGCCCAGGGACCGGCCCGTTACTTCCAGGGTGAAGAGAACGCCGCGGCCCGGCTGGCCGGCACCGTCCTCGGCTTGGGTTACGAATGCCAGGCGGGAGTTGCCGATGGCGTGTTCGCCGCCGCCCTCGCCGCCCGGCAAAGCTTTACCGACCGAGGTTTTACCGACCCCGACGCCCCTGGCAACATCGTGCCGCCGGACCGGACAGCGGAGTTCCTCGCGCCTTTTCCTGTCGACACCCTCGACCGGCCCGAGCTCGCCGACCTGCTGCGGCGGCTGGGAATACGGACCTTGGGCGCTTTCGCCGCGCTGCCCGCTGCCGATGTGCTCGCCCGCTTCGGTGAAGACGGCGCGCTGGCCCACCAGCTCGCGGCCGGCCGTGAGGAACGACCACTCGCGGCTCGTAAGCCCCCGTCCGATCTCACCGTCAGGCGCGATCTCGACCCGCCGGTCAACCGGGTGGACACCGCGGCCTTCCACGCCAAGGCAGCCGCCGAGGATCTCGTTGCGGCTCTTACCGACAGGGGTCTCGTCGCGACCAGCGTCGATATCGCCGCACAGACCCATGACGGCGGATGGCTGTCGCGGCGGTGGCGCCACGATGGTGCGATGGCAGCCACCGATATCGCCGACCGTGCCCGCTGGCAGATCGAGGGCTGGCTCACCGGCACCGCCTTCTCTCAACCTCCCCATGACCAGCCCCTCCACGACGATCTCGAGCCGCCACAGGGTCTTGTCGTGCTGCGGCTCGAGCCAGTCGAGGCCATACCTGCCGGCAAGTTCCCGACCGCGCTGTGGGGTGGTCCAGGCGAGCACGACAAACGGGCCAGGCGAGCCGTCAACCGCGTCCACAGCCTGCTCGGCCACGGCGCCGTCCTCGTCCCCGTACAAAGTGGTGGCCGCAGCCCGGCTGACGCGATCGAACTGATCCCGTGGGGGGATCAGCGCACCTCGAGCCGGCCCGCGGAGCAGCCCTGGCCCGGCCGGCTGCCAGCCCCGTCTCCGGCGAGTGTGCTGCCACAGCTCAAGTCCGCCATCGTGCTCGACGCGACCGGCAACCCTGTACAGGTCAGTGAACGGGCGGTCATCTCCGCACCACCGGCCACCATCGCTGTCGACGCCACCGCGCGGCAGTCCGTCGTCGGCTGGGCCGGCCCTTGGCCGGTCGACGAGCGCTGGTGGGATAAGCGATCCGCCCGGCGATGCGCCCGTGTCCAGGTCCTTACCGACGCTGGTGCCTGGTTGCTCATCGCAGACGAGCAGGGCTGGTGGGTGGAGGCCGGGTACGACTGACCGATCGCGCCAAGCTCTGCGCGGACGGGGCGGGAGCTTACAGAACGCGGACGGTCGCTCAGGCCGAACTCCTCGCTCAGCACGGACCCGGCGCAGTGACCGACCGTCCGGCCGGAAGCGAGAAACTGCTCAGCCGCCGGTTGCAACCTTGTCCACGGAGGCGTTGAAGATCTGCCTGATCGAGGCGTCCAACTGCGCGTGGAACTGCTCGTCGGTCTGCTGGTCGGATAGGCCCTCGAATAGCGCCCGTGAGAAACTCGCGATCATGCTCGGGTCCCTGGCCAGCAACGCGCACGCCTCGTCGCGGCTGTAGCCGCCGGACAGGGCGAGCACCCGGAGGACCCGCGGGTCGGCGGCGAGGTCGACGTAGCGGCCCGGCTGGGTCGGGATGGTCAGCTTCAACATGACGGCGGCGTCGTCGGGCAGCGCCTCGATGCGCGTCTGCAACGCGTCCCTGAGCAGGGTCTCCGCTTCATCCTTGCGCGGGCTACCCGTACTGACCTCGGGCTCCAGGATGGGGACGAGCCCGGCGGCTGAGATCCGCGCGGCGTACTCGAACTGCTGATCGGCGATCGCGGCCACCCCGTCCTTGTCGGCATCGTTGATCACTGACCGCATCTTCGTGCCGAAGATCTGGTGCCGGTTCGCCTGCTCGAGCAACTCGTCGAGCGTGACGATCGGCTTCATCAATTGCACGCCGTTCTGCTCGGCCGCGAGTCCCTTGTCCACCTTAAGGAACGGGACGACCTGCTTCTCGGTCCATAGGTACCGCGCCGTCGGGACGCCCTGCATGTCCCGCTCCATGGTCTGCTCGAACAAGATCGCCCCCAGGATGCGCGAGCCGTCGAACGCCGGGTCGGTGATCACCCGTGTCCGCACCGCGTGGACAAGATCGAACATCTCCTCCTCGGAGGTGTACCGGCTCTCGTCGATGCCGTACTCGGCCAGCGCCTTCGGGGTGCTGCCGCCGCTCTGGTCGAGGGCCGCGAAGAAGCCGCGACCCGAGCGGACCTTCTCCAGTCGTGTGGCTTCCATGCCTGCCATCCTTGCAGCCCGGAAAGGGCGTGAGCAGTGCGTACGGACGGCGCCAGGTCAGGCCAACACCAGCACTTGGCAGCCATTCCTTCCGTCGGCGCGGGTCACAGTTCCGAGGGGCGCAGGTACGGGTTTCTGTGGGCGCGGGATGCGAACATATGTTCGTGCCGGGTGCGGCCACGATCCTCCATGCCGATCTCGATGCCTTCTATGCCTCGGTTGAGCAGCGAGACAACCCGAGGCTGCGCGGCCGGCCGGTGATCGTTGGCGGAGGCGTCGTTCTCGCCGCCAGCTATGAAGCCAAAGCATTCGGTGTGCGCACGGCAATGAGCGGCGGGCAAGCGCGCCGGCTGTGTCCGCACGCAATCGTGGTCGACCCACGGATGTCGGCATATTCGGAGGCGAGCAAGGCTGCCTTCGAAGTGTTCGAGCGGACGAGTCCACTGGTCGAGGGCCTCTCCATCGACGAGGCGTTCCTCGACGTAAGCGGGCTGCGGAGAGTGTCCGGCACCCCGGTCGAGATCGGGGTACGGCTGCGGCGCGACATCCTCGAACGTGTCGGTCTGCCCATCACCGTAGGGATCGCCAGGACGAAGTTCCTCGCCAAGGTGGCGAGCGGCGTGGCCAAGCCCGACGGCCTGCTGCTCGTGCCACCCGACGGTGAGCTGGCCTTCCTCCATCCGCTGCCGGTTGAACGCCTCTGGGGTGTCGGCCGAGTCACTGCCACCAAGTTGTATGACCGTGGGATCAAGACCGTCGGCGAGGTCGCCCAGCTCCCGGAAGCGGCCCTCGTCTCGATGCTCGGTCGCGCCTCTGGCCACCACCTCCACGCCTTGGCCAACAACTACGATCCGCGACCGGTAGTGGTTGGTCGACGAAGGCGCTCAATCGGATCGCAGCGGGCGCTCGGCCGCCGGAGGAGATCGCCCGAAGCCCTCGACGCGATCGTCGTCGCACTTGTCGACCGCGTCACTCGCCGGCTGCGGGCCGGCCGCCGGGTCTGCCACACGGTCATCCTCAGGATGCGCTTCGACGACTTCTCTCGGGCGACACGCTCGCACACGCTGCCGCAGCCGACCGCCGATACCCAGACGATCCTCGCTGCCATGCGAGATCTTCTGAGAACTGCCATGCCGATGATCCACCACGCCGGTCTCACGCTGGTCGGCATCACCCTCAGCAACCTCGACGACGACAGCGCCATCCAGCTGCCGCTGCCGTTCGATCGGCGCAGCGGCAACACCCTCGATGCGGTAGTCGACAACGTGCGCGACCGGTTCGGATCGAGCGCCATCATTCGCGCCGTGCTACTCGGACGCGACCAAGGCCTCACCGTGCCGCTGCTCCCCGACCCCGTGCCTGGCTCCACCCCAGAGACGTGAGCCCGCGACCGCGGCGGTGTTTCGTCCAGGTCCCGGGCCTCCCGGGAAAGCCGCGGCAGTCTTCCGCGGAAGTCATCCCTGGAGCCGCCGGCCCTTCGTCGGAAGACCCGGGTGCACTGGAAGCCGCCCTTGGTGCGGGACGGTCGATTCGAAGAACAGGCCAAGGGGAGCCGGGCCCGGGAATGTTGCCGGTGCAGCGACCGGTCCGGCCCAGCGGGCGGAGTCTTCCGCGGAAGCCCGTCCGGCCGCGGTCACGCACGTCCCTACCTTCAGCTGGCCGCATTCCAGGACTCCACCTGCGGAGTCGCCCACGGATTTCCACAGATCTCGGTACGCCTGGCAGAGATGTCGGTGCAGTGCCTTATATTCGAAGGTATGTTCGAAACAGCGACAGCCACGGCTCCGGTTCAGGCCGTGGATCCGGAGTGTTCGCTTGAGCGGCTAGAGACCGAGATCTGCGATCTTGCCGCACATCTCGCAGCCGCCACCTGCCGATGGCTGCTGCTGGTCGCCGAGTTTGACCGGCGCCGCGGGTGGGCCGGTTGGGGTTTGCTGTCCTGCGCTCACTGGCTGAGCTGGAAGTGCGGGATCAGCCTGAAGACCGCACGCGAGCAGGTGCGGGTCGCCAGGGCGTTGGAGGAGCTGCCGCGGACTCGAGCTGCATTCGGGGCAGGGCGGATCAGCTACTCGAAGACCCGGGCGATCACCAGAGTCGCCGCAACGGACACCGAAGCCGACTGGGTTGACCTGGCGACCCACGCTCCCGCCGCGCACCTTGATCGACTTGTCAGCGGGTACATCAAAGTCGGCGCTGTGGATGCCGCCGACCGCCGGGCAAAGACCCGCGTCAGCTGGCACTGGGAACCCGATGGCACGCTGCGCATTCATGCCCGGCTCGGCCCCGAGGAAGGAGCCGTTGTGCTGGCGGCTCTCCGGGCCGCCAGTGAACGAGGAGAAAGCGATCCGGAGAGGACGCTTGAGCGCTCATCGCAATCACGTCAAGACGCTTCGCCTACAGAGACTTCAGCGGAAGACCCCCCTCCGACACCGGTGAGCCCCAACTCGATCACATCCGACACAAGCACAACTGACCCCACGAGCGGAGCTCGCCCGGCTGCTCCCTTCGACGCGTCTGCGGAGGGGTTCAAACCGGGAACTGATCGGCCAAGCTACGCGGACGCCCTGGTGGCAATGGCCGAAGCCTTCCTTCAGTACAGTCACAGCACCGCGAGCGGCGCCGACCTTCATACCGTCCTCGTCCACATCTCTGCCGACATGCTCGGATCTCACGGCTCGACGACCGACGCTGCCAGCCGATCGGCACCGCCTCTTCCGGCTGATGATGCCGAGTCTTTCTCCGTGGAAGAGCACCGATCGAGGCTCGCCGTGCACGGTCGGCTTCACCTGGACGATGGGCCAGCCCTGGATCCCGGCACTCTGCGATGCATCCTCTGCGATACATCCACAATCGTCATGCTGCACGACACCAAGGGCGGCATCCTCAACCTCGGCCGTAAGACCCGCCGTATCAACAACGCCCTGCGCCGAGCACTGAAAGAACGCGATGGCGGCTGCCGCTTCCCCGGCTGCGGCAACCGTCGAGCAGACGCTCACCATCTGCGCCATTGGATTCATGGTGGCGAAACGAAGCTTGAGAACCTCATCCTGCTCTGCCGCCGCCACCATCGCATGCTCCACGACGAACAGTTCGTCATTGCTAGTCCGCAGCCTGGCAAGTTCATCTTCCTTCGCCCGGATGGACAGCAGATTCCCCTGGCGCCTACGCCCCCTCGACCACACGGGACGCTTGAGGAGCGCCATGCCAGCACCGGCGTAGCTCCCATCGGACTCGCTCCCGATTGGTACGGTGACCGGCTCGACCTCCACTATGCGGTCAGTGTGCTTGCTATCGAACACGAACGTCGGCGCGGCTATCGACACCCCGTTACCTGTGTGCCGGGCCAGACTCCCGTGGAAGACCATCCGCAGATCAGCAAGCCGCAAGTCGACATTCCGGCTCGTTGGAATTGATCGCGATGGGCTGGAACAACCCGAACATGCCGTGGGGGGAGCTGGAACGCCGGCTCTCCGGGCGGCGCCGACCGCCTGGTCCACCGACCGGTGCGGGGGAGCCGGGCGACGGCGGGGATTCGCCGGCGTGGTCACGCAAGAGAGGCACATACGACCCGCTGCCAGACGAGCGACCGCAGCCGCCGTCAGAACTGACGGTCCCTTATGCCGAGCTGCACTGCCACTCCAACTTCAGCTTCCTCGACGGCGCAAGCCACCCGGAGGAACTAGTCGAGGAGGCGGTCAGGCAGGGACTGCACGCGATCAGCCTCGCCGATCATGACGGACTGTACGGGATCGTCCGGCTGGCCGAGGCAGCCGCGGCGTACAACATCAAGACGGTTTACGGCGCGGAGCTCTCCCTCGAGCTCACCAAACCGCAGAACGGAGAGGCCGACCCTCAAGGGCGGCACTTGCTCGTGCTCGCCCGTCGCGAGGAGGGCTATCACCGGCTCGCCGGAGCGCTTACTGAGGCACAGCTCGCCGGAAAGGAGAAGGGCAAACCGGTCTATGACATCGATCGGCTGGCCGAGCAAGCCGGTGGTCATTGGCAGATCCTCACGGGGTGCCGCAAGGGCCTCGTCCCTGCTGCTCTCGCAGCAGACGGCCCCGCGGCGGCAGCCCATGAGCTCGACCGACTGGTTGCGCTGTTCGGCCAGGAGAACGTCGCGGTGGAGCTCTGGGATCACGGTGACCCGCTCGACAGCGAGCGCAACGACGCTCTCGCCGAATTGGCGGCCGCAGCGGGCCTTCCGATCCTGGCCACCAACAACGTCCACTACGCGACACCGGCCCGGCGACCGTTGGCCACCGCCCTGGCCGCTGTACGCGCGCGGCGCAGCCTGGACGAGCTCGACGGCTGGCTGCCCGCGGCTCCCACTGCTCACCTGCGCACCGGTGCGGAGATGGCAGCGCGGTTCGCTCGCTTCCCCGGCGCGATCGCCCAGTCCGTCGCCCTTGCCGACGAACTCGAGTTCGCCCTCACCAAAGCGTCACCACAACTCCCCAAACTGGATCGTCCGGAGCACCATGCGACCGACGCCGAGTGGCTGCGCGAGCTGGTGTACGAGAACGCCCACAAGCGGTACGGGCCGCCGGAGAGATCTCCGCAGGTCTACGAGCGGTTGGACAAAGAGCTGCGCGTCATCGCGGAAAAGGACTTCCCCGGCTACTTCCTCATCGTCTGGGACATCGTCAAGTTCTGCCACGATGAGGGGATCCTTTGCCAAGGCCGGGGATCCGCGGCCAACTCCGCGGTCTGCCATGTCCTCGGTGTCACCGCCATTGATGCGATCTTTTACCGGCTTCCCTTCGAGCGGTTCATCGCCACTACCCGTGAGGAAGAGCCGGACATCGACATCGACATCGAGTCCGGACGGCGAGAGGAAGTCATCCAGTACGTCTACAGAACATACGGCCGGGATCGCGTCGCGCAGGTGTGCAACGTCATCTCGTACCGCCCGAAGATGGCGGTCCGCGACATGGCCAAGGCGCTCGGCCACTCCCAAGGGCAGCAGGACGCCTGGTCGAAGCAGATCGACTCCTGGGGGAGCGCACAGGACACCACCGATCACGACATCCCGGACGAGGTGATCGGGCTTGCCGACCAGGTGCTGCGGTTTCCTCGGCACCTAGGGATCCACTCCGGCGGGATGGTACTGACCGAGCGACCGGTGGGAGAGGTGTGCCCGATCGAATGGGCGCGGATGGACAACCGCTCGGTCCTTCAGTGGGACAAGGACGACTGTGCGGCCATGAAGCTGGTCAAGTTCGATCTGCTCGGGCTCGGGATGCTCTCCGCGCTGCGTTACATGCTCGAGTTCGTCAGGGACTTCTGCGGCGATCCACTCAACGACCTGACCTCGATCCCCCAGGACGAGAAAGCGGTCTACGACATGCTCTGCCGGGCGGACTCGGTCGGTGTCTTCCAGGTGGAAAGCCGGGCCCAGATGGCGACGCTCCCCCGGCTACGCCCACGCAAGTTCTATGACCTGGTCATCGAGATCGCGTTGATCCGCCCCGGGCCGATCCAGGGCGGTGCGGTCCATCCCTACATCCGGCGCAAGACCGGCCGGGAGCCGGTCACCTACCTGCACCCAATGCTCAAGGAGATCCTCTCGCGCACGCTCGGTGTGCCGCTGTTCCAAGAGCAGCTCATGCAGATCGCCGTCGTCGCCGGCAACTGCACCGGGGACGACGCCGACCTGCTGCGCCGAGCGATGGGTTCCAAGCGTGGCGAGGAAAAGATCGAACGTCTGCGGTCGAAGCTCTACGCGGGCATGGCACAGAACGGAATCACCGGGGAGGTCGCCGACGAGATCTACGACAAGATCTCTGCCTTCGCGAACTTCGGCTTCGCCGAAAGCCACGCGCTCAGCTTCGGGCTCCTGGTGTACGCGAGCTCGTGGCTGAAGCTTCATTACCCAGCGGCGTTCCTCGCGGCGCTGCTCAAAGCCCAGCCGATGGGCTTCTACTCGCCGCAGTCGCTGGTGGCGGACGCGGTACGGCACGGCGTGGAGGTACGAGGCGTCGACATCAATCGGTCGGCCGCCGATGCGACGTTGGAGCTCATCCAGGAAGCTGCCCTACCAGAGCCGGCACTCGACTGCTTCACGATGTGGGAGTTCGTTGATCCGGAGGAACCGTGGTCACCGGACACCGACGGGTTCGACCCGGAGGCCCATCGGCGCGACGTTGGGTACTCAGTTCGGTTGGGGTTGTCATCGGTCCGGACCATCGGCAAGGACCTCGCCGAGCGGATCGCGGCCGGCCAGCCCTACATCGACATGGCCGATCTGGTCCGGCGCACCGAACTCACCGCCGCGCAGCTCGAGTCCCTGGCGACAGGAGGGGCCTTCGACAGTTTCGGCCTGTCTCGGCGGGAGGCGTTGTGGGCAGCCGGCGCCGTCGCCACCGAACGCGACGGCCAACTGCCTGACCTCCACCTTGGCGGCAGCACCCCACCACTGCCTACGATGACGCCGCCGGAGCGCACCATGGCCGATCTGCACGCGGTCGGCGTATCCCCGGACAGTCATCCCATCCAACACGTCAGGTCGGCGCTTGCCGAACGCGGAGTGATCCCTGCCCGTGCACTCTCGTCGGTGGGCAACGGCCGGCGGGTCGTTGTCGGAGGTGTGGTCACACACCGGCAGCGGCCGGCTACCGCCAGCGGCACGACCTTCCTCAATCTCGAGGACGAAACCGGGATGATCAATGTGATCTGTTCTTATCCGGTATGGACCCGCTACGCGCGAGCCCGGACAGCGGCAGCCCTACTCATCCGCGGAAAGCTCGAAACGGCCGATGGCGTCACCAACGTGGTCGCTGAGCACATCAGTCGGCTTCCGCTCACGATCAAGACGATGTCCCGCGACTTCCGCTAACCGGGCGGCTCACCCGGCCGCGCGAGCGGGTTTACCACGAACGACAAGGGAGCGCAGCAGCTCGTCCGTTGCCGCAGCGACCGCGTCGACCGCTGCATCAAACGCCGCCGAGTTGTGCGGCGCCGGCGAGCGGAACCCCGAGATCTTGCGTACATATTGCAAAGCGGCGGCCCTTACGTCACCGTCGGTGAGGGTTTCCGTGTACGGGGGGCGCAGCGTCTTGATGCTCCGGCACATAGGAGAGACGGTACGCGGCGAGCCGGCCGGCCGACGACCGTGCCGGCCGATCAGGGGCCGTGCTGGCCCGTTAGACGACCACGCCAGCCGAGATCGACCCCACCGGTGAGCCAGGTGTCGGTGCATCGTCGATCTCCGCCCACACGACCTTGCCGCTCCCGATCGGCCGCACCCCCCACCGGGAGGCGAGCCGCTGGACGATCAACAGGCCGCGATGCCGCTCGTCGTACCGCGCGGCGACGGCGAGCCGGGGGAGCCGGGCGTCCTCGTCGCGTACCTCCACCACCAGACGGCCGGCCAGTCGGCACAGCCGCAACTCGATGTCAGTGGCGGCGTGCTTGATCGCATTGGTGAGCAGCTCGTCGGCAACCAAGACCACCGAGTCCCCCCGCTGGCCCATTCCCCACGCCAGCAGCGTGGCTCGGACGAACCGCCGGGCGTCGGCGGCACCAGATGCCTGTCCGGCTAGCCGCATCGACGCCTGCAGGACTGGTTCGTCGGCGATCTCCCTGACATACAGGAGCGTGACATCGTCGTCGCGCTGGCCCGCGGCGACCGTCTCGACGAGCTCGTCGCAGGTCGCCTCGAGGTCGCCTTCGTCGTGCGCAAGCTGGCGGACAAGCAGGTCGACGCCCTCCGAGATCGACCGCTGCCGGGTCTCGACCAAGCCGTCGGTGTAGAGGAGGAAGCCGGCTCCCCGAGGCAGCACGATCTCGCGCTCCTTGAAGACCGCGCCCTCCAGCCCGAGCGGCAGGCCCAGCTGATCCTCGAGCAGCCAGACGTCACGCTCCGGGGTGACGACCGCCGGTGGGAGATGGCCCGCGTTGGCATAGCCGAGCGTCCGGGACACCGGGTCGTACACCGCGTACACGCAGGTCACGAACTGTTGCCCGGGAAGCCCGCCGGCGAGCTCGTTCAGGTTGCGCATGATGTCCACCGGCGGCAGGTCCATGACGGCATAGGCCCGCACGGCGGCCCGCAGCTGTCCCATCGTCGCGGCCGCGGGGATTCCCTTGCCCATCACATCGCCCACGACGAAGGCGGTACGGCCGCAGGGCAGCGGGATCACATCGAACCAGTCGCCGCCGACCTGCCCGTGGCCAGCGCCAGGAAGGTAGCGGGACGCTATCTGCAACCCATCGACCTCGACGGGGCGGGGCATCAGGGCGCGCTGCAGCTCCTCCGCCCAACCGCGCTGCTGGTGATAGAGCCGAGCGTTGTCCAGGGCGATCGCTGTGGGAGCGGCCACCCCGACCGCCAGCCGCTCGTCCCGCTCGTCGAAGAGGCCGACGTCGGGATGGCCGAAGAAGAAGCCACCGAGCACCTCCCCCGCCTGCGACAGAACGGGTACGGCGAGGAAGCTCCGCACCGGCGGATGGTCCGGTGGCAGCCCGTTGAAGGGCGGATTCTGGCCGTAAGCCGGATGCCGGGTGATGTCGTCCGCCCGCATCACGCCTTCACCGTTGAAGATCCGGCCGAAGATTCCGGTGATGCGCGGCATGGGCAGGCGCTCGAACTTCGACCGCGCGAGCCCCGAGACCGCGTACCGCGTGGCCCGCTCGCCGGACAGTTCGTCGATCGTGCAGAAGAACGCGCCGTACCGCGCACCCGTCACGCGGGTCGCCGCGTCGACGGCCAGCTGCATGACCTGGTCGAGCTCCATCTCCGCCGCGAGCTTGGTGCCGATCTCCCGAAGGGTTTCGACGGTGGCGGCTTCCTCGATCAACCTGGCGTCCTGCCGGCGGCGCTGGACGAGGATGGCCTCGAGCCGCAGCGCCTGATCCCGCACGGTCGCCTCGTGCAGCTCGAGGAGTTGCCGGAGTACGGCCGTCTCTTGCGCGCGCACCTCGGGATCGGCGGCGAGGTGCTGCAGCAGCGCCAGCGGGGTTGACAGGGCGATGTCGCGGAACAGTTCCGCGGTCTCCAGCGAAACCGGAGTACGGGAGACGAGCACGACGGCGAACACTCGTCCCGCGGGAAGCACACCGCCGAAGCCCAGCACGGAGCGGATCCGGTGTTTGGCGACGAACTCCTGGTCGGGCACATCGGGGCTGCCGCGCGCCTCCCTGACATGGAAGACGCCGAAGTCATCGGGGGGTGGCGCCTGCCCGTCACGGGCAGGGACCGCGAGCTCCTCCGGCAGACCGAGTTGACAGACCAGCGCAGCGATCACTGGGGCCTGCCGGATGTCGTCGACGTCGGGCAGAGGTATCACCCGGTGGTTGGTCGATCTCGTCGGGTGCTGCCATTGGGCGAGCTGGCCGTCGCTGCCGGCCAGGACGAGGCACCGCATGTCCGGCGCTGGGTCGACCTCGTCTGGAAGCTGTTTGCGGCAGATGTCCTGCAGGTCCGGGCTGAGCTCGTCCCACTGGCTGCTTACGAACATGCGCGCGAGGACCAAGGACTGCCGGTGGTTCTGTGGATCGAGAAAACTCGACCGTAAGTAGGTGACGATCCGCTGCGCCGCTTCTTCGACGGACGTGGAGCCGCTCGCGGCACGCCGCATGCCCGACGCACACTCGACCATGTCGCTCAGCGAGAACGACACGACGTCGAACACCGCAACTCCTACGTTCACTGGGTCAGAGCGCGCTTCGCGGTTCTGCGTAGACGGCGGCCACTCAGACTGCGGTTCAGCCGACTATCTCATGGGACTGTACATTGCGCGGCCTAAGCGGCGATCTGGTGGAAACTGCTCAGTCTGGGGTCAGGGCCGCGAGCTGCGCGGTGCCCACCTCGGCGACCTCGGCGAGCGCCGCCGGGTCATCGGCCCCCCAGCGCCGGGGCGCGTTGTCCACGACGCACAGTGCACCGAGGGGATGACCATGACTGCCTCGCAGGGGCACCCCGGCGTACGCGACGGCGTGCAGCTCCCTGACCAGCGGGCTGCGGGCGAACTCCGGCCGGTGCCTGGCGTCATCGAGCACCAGCGGGCCGGTCAGCGCGAGCGCGAACGGGCAAAAGCCCCAGCTGGCCGGAAGCTCAGTCATATCGGCCAGCGACTCAGGCAGACCGAACCCGCCTGCCAAGAGCTGGCGTTCCTCCTCCACGAGGACGACGACACCGATCGGGGTGCCCAGCGACTGCGCAGCCAGCTCAGCAGTCCGGTCGAAAACCCCGCCGATCGCCGGCTCCACCGGCGTGACCCGCCACAATGCGGCCAGACGGGCCGGGTCGCGCAGGACCCTCGCGAGGCTGTCGGTCACGGGTACGGAATGTACCGGATCGAGCACTGTTTGTGTCCAGAGCAGTTAGGACTCCGTCACAAATACCTATCGCAAATGCGGGCATTAGCCCCACAGCTAACGGAAGACGATGGTACGGGTGCCGTTAAGCAGGACGCGATGCTCGGCGTGCCATTGGACGGCTCGGGCGAGAGCGAGGCACTCGACGTCACGTCCGACCGCGGCAAGCTGCTCCGGCTCGTAACCATGGTCGACCCTGGCAACCTCCTGCTCGATGATCGGCCCTTCGTCGAGCGTGGGGGTCACATAGTGAGCTGTCGCACCGATGAGCTTCACACCGCGCAGATGGGCCTGATGGTACGGACGGGCGCCGGCGAAGCTCGGCAGGAACGAGTGGTGAATGTTGATCACCCGCCCCTCCAGCCTCTTGCACAGGTCGTCGGAGAGCACCTGCATGTAACGCGCCAGCACGACGAAGTCCACCCGCAGGGTCCCTATCAGCGCGATGAGGGCCGCCTCCGCCTCGACCTTGGTGTCCGGCGTGACCGGTAGGTAGTAATACGGGACGCCGTATCGCTCGACCAAGCCGCGAAGCTCCTCGTGATTGGACACCACCGCCGGCAGGTCGACTCTGAGGTGATCGCTACTCCAGCGATAGAGCAGGTCGTTCAAGCAGTGTCCGAAACGGGACACCATGACGAGCATGCGTGGCCTGAGAGCGAGATCGTGGAGCTCGAGGTGCATCCCGAACTCGGGTACAAGGTCGGTGAAGCCGGCATCCAGCTCGGCCGCGGTCACCGGGCCGGCGGCATGGATGCGGAGGAAGAACCGGCCTGAGCTGCGATCGCTGAACTGCTGGCTGTCCAAGATCGTGCACTGATGCGAGACGAGCACCCCGGTGACCGCGTGGACGATGCCGATTCGATCCGGGCAGGAGATCGTCAGAACGTGCTCGTGCACTGATTTCCCCTTGATTTCCCCTTGGGTGATGCAGCGACCACGCTATGCGGCGCGCACATGGGTGCGGACCCAGTCGATGATGGACTGGGTAGTGGCGCCGGGCGTGAACACCTTCGCCACGCCGAGCTGCTCGAGCTGGGGGATGTCGTCATTGGGGATGATCCCGCCGCCGAAGACCAC
>DATBRJ010000014.1:0-2850 GCA_036560395.1 Actinomycetes bacterium
ACGTGCACTCTCCGCCGCCCGGGCGGGCGACGAGGTCGTCGAGGCACTGAAGCTCGATGCGAAGGAGCCCGGACGTGGCGGTCTTCGTGCGCTCGCCGTTTGCTGGCAGGTCGCCGAACACCACGGAGCCGGCCTCGCCACTGCTGTTGGACAGATCACCGCATCGTTGCGAACCGACGAAGAGCACCGTGGCCGACTCGCCGCCGAACTCGCCGGCCCGCGCGCCACCGCGCGGTTGCTTGCCCTGCTGCCGCTCGTCGGCATTGCGATGGGACAGGCGCTCGATGCCGATCCCCTGCGATTGCTGGTCAGCACGTCGTGGGGTCGGCTCGCGCTCGCCGCCGGGATCTCCCTCGAGGTGTGTGGAGCCTGGTGGGTGAGCCGCATCGCCAGTGAAGTCGAGCGCTCGCTTTGAGCACCTCGGCCGCATATCAGGACTGGAGGAAGCGGGCCGACCGCGGCCCGGTGTGGGCTGCGTGTCGGGCTTCGTCAGGGCAGCCGGTCGCGCTCCATGGGGAGGAGGCCCGCGTTTGGCGGAGTTGACGGCGATCTGCGCGGGTCTCGCCGTGCTGGCCTGGATGGCCCCGCGGACAGGCGCCGTCCGGCGGTTGCGATTGGTCGCGTCAGTGCTGGCGCCGGCGGCGGCATTGCGTCCATCGGTTGTCGTGCGTGGAACCGTTACCGGGCCAGGCACGACGACGCGGCCTCGGCCAAGGCTGCCGGCGGTGGCCGCGGTGGCCATTGGGACGCTCGTCGCCGCAGCCATCGGCGGCCTGGTCGGGGCGTTCTGCGGGATCGTCAGCGGTGGGATGGTGCTCCGTGCCCTTCGACGCTCGGCCAATGTCGTCACAACCGAGCGGCGCCGTCAGATGTCACACACTTTGCCACTGGCTACCGAGCTGCTGGCTGCGTGCATCGCGTCCGGTGCCCCGCCGCGGCTTGCGCTCGCTGCGGTGGCGGAAGCGGTAGGCGGACCCCTCGCCGACGAACTACGGCGGGTCGTCGCGGCACTGGAGCTCGGTGCGGATCCGGTTGGAAGCTGGCTCACTCTGGGTACGGATGACCTCCTCGGACGTCTCGGCGCAGAATTCAGCCGCTCGGCTGAGAGCGGCGCACCGCTCGCGGGTCTTCTCTCGGATCTGGCCCTGGATATGAGGGCTGAGCGACGGGTGGCAGTGGAATCGGCAGCGCGACGGGTGGGCATTCGTGCGGCCGCACCGCTTGGCCTCTGCTTCTTGCCGGCGTTCATCCTGCTTGGCCTCGTACCGATCGTCGGCGGCTTGGTCAGCACGCTGCGGATCTGATCTGACGACTGCGTCCACAGGGTCGAAATTTCCTCGGGGTTTGTCCCCAGCCCGGGTGCTTGGCCGTCCATCAGGCTCGATTCCTTGAAGGCTGGGGTAGCGCCGAGAATCGCGAGGTGCCCGAGCCGGCCGGTTCAGCCGGATGAGGGGAGGAGCCGATGATGGGCAGGGTCTTTGGGCTCGGACGGCGATGCGTACAGCTCGCCCGGGCGCTCGAAAGCAGGACAGCGAATTGGCTCAGCCCGTCGGCCGAACCGAGGTGCTCCCGGACGCGACGTCGCGACGCTGGGATGGCCACCGCGGAGTACGCCGTGGGCACAGTTGCCGCCGCGGCATTCGCTGTTGTGCTCTACAAGATCGTGACCGGTGGTCAGGTGAGCAGTCTGGTTACCGCCATCGTGCGACGAGCTCTCACCTCGCTGGCATAGACCAGCGTTCCGGTCTGCGCATGCGCCGTGGATCGATCTCAGCACGGCCGAGGAGCCGCTGATTGAGTTTCGACGAGCCGTTGCAGCTGATGGGTTCGGTTTTGCGCTGACCGCGGTTCGGGTCGTCGCATCTGGGCGTCAGCGCATGGGTGCACTGCAAGCAGTCCTGGATGTGCAGTTGAGGCGATGCCTGGTCATTCACTCAGGTGGCCGGGCACCGCCTTGAAGGCACCGGACGACATGAGGCATTGGAGGACATGAGGAGGTGACGGTGTCCCGAGCAACTGACGGACTCGGCTCGCGACGGATTGGTTCGCTCCCTCGGCGACATTCGGAGGAGCGCCGTGCCGATGCGCTCGCCAGCATCGGAGAAGGACCGGCAGCCGCCGCCACCCCGGATCGGAACCGCGGCATGGTGACGGCGGAGACCGCACTCGCCCTACCCGCGCTCGCGCTCGTCGTCGGTCTCATGCTCTGGGCGCTGCTGGCCGCGACAGCGCAGCTGCGCTGCGTTGATGCGGCACGAGCGGCGGCTCGCTCGGTCGCGCGCGGCGACGGGCTGGCAGAGAGCATGACAGCCGGGCTGCGACTGGCACCGGAGGGTGCTCACATACGGGTGGAGCGCAGCGGCGGTCTCGTCCGAGTCAACGTCGAGGCGATGGTGGGACCGGCTGGCTCAGGAGCCGGATTCTTGCCCACGCTTGCGGTGTCTGCCGATGCCGTGGTGGCAGACGAGCCGGGCTGAGCCGGGGTCGCCTCATGTTGACCATCCGGGAACGCGAAGCGGCCGATCGAGACCGGGGTTCGGGGACCATCTATGTCCTGGCCATGACCACCGCGGTCGTTCTCCTGACCTCGGCCGGGCTCGCCTTGGGACAGGCGGTGGTTGCCAGGCACCGGGCGGCGGCCGCAGCCGACCTGAGTGCGATCTCTGCGGCATCCCGGGTGCTTAACGGTCCGATAAGCGCGTGTAAGGCCGCCGCACTGGTGGCTCGCTCGCAGGGTGCGCGTCTCACCACATGCCGAATCGATGGGGAGGTCGCTGAGGTGACCGTGGAGGTCTTATCCGGACTCCTCTCTGGGCATTACCCAGCAACGGGCGTCGCACGTGCCGGCCC
>DATBRJ010000015.1:0-3548 GCA_036560395.1 Actinomycetes bacterium
ACCTTGTCGTGCACATCCGCGCCGAGCCAAACGGTGCTCGTCGGATACACGAGATCATCGGCGTCCCCGGCCGGGTCGAAGACGGGATCATCGAGACGGCGGAGATCTTCGTACGCAAGGATGGCCAGCTGGCCCGTGCCCGCGGCTATCCGCCGCGACCGGAACAATTCGCTGCAGCCGGCTTTGACCTTGGCGAGCTCCTTCACACGGGCCTGCCGACCGACGTCGAGTGGGTAACCGCGTCTTCGCCACAACCGGCCGGCCGTCATTCCACTCGAGCGGCTCATTTCGTCACCGATGGGCGGCGGCGGAGCCTCCTCAGCGGGATCAACCACGGGAGATCGACCGGAGCGTGCGGTCACATGAGCCGGTCGAACGAGCGCGGCCTCCGCTCGACCGGACTGGACGAGCACGGGTGGTACTGATGGGGTCGCTCGTAGGTTTGCTTCTCGGGCTGGGGCTGTTATCCATCTGGACAGCCAGGGATCCCGGTCGGCTACGTAAGCGGGCTACTCCGTCGTTGCTGGCCAGGCTCGCCGACACGATCGTACGGTCGGGCGTCCAAGGAGTCACACCGGCACGTCTGATCGTGGCATCGGCGGGTCTCGGTCTCGCCGTTGCCATGTCGGTCCTGGCCGTCTCCCATGTGCTGACCATCGCGATCGCCTTCGGCCTTCTCGGTGCTTGCGCGCCGACCAACCTGCTGCGCTCGTTATGCCGGCGACGCGGTCGCGAGCTGCGCGAGAGCTGGCCGGAGGCGGTCGACAATCTCGCCTCTGCGGTGAGAGCGGGCCTGTCGCTACCCGACGCGCTGGCTCGAATAGGCGAGCGCGGGCCGGCGTCGCTGCGCGATCCGTTCACAACCTTCGGCGCCAATTATCAAGTCAGCGGTCGATTCCCTGAGTGTCTGGACCGCCTCAAGGCCGAGCTCGCGGATCCCACCGGGGATCGTGTAGTGGAGTCGGTGCGCCTGGCTCGGGAGGTTGGCGGCACCGACCTCGGCCGACTGCTTCGCACGCTTGCGGCCTTCCTCAGGGAGGAGGCTCGCGTCAGGGCCGAGCTCGAGAGCAGGCAGACCTGGACCGTCAATGCTGCCAGGCTCGCGGTAGCCGCTCCGTGGGTCGTCCTCGGGCTGTTATCCCTGCGGCCGGAGGCCGTGGCGGCATACAACTCAGCCGCCGGCCTGGTGGTCCTCGCCTGCGGTGGCGCGGTGTCGGTTCTTGCTTACCGACTGATGCTCAGGTTTGGACGGTTGTCCGAGGACGAGCGGGTACTGCGGTGACTGCCTCGATGACAGGGGCGGTCCTGGGCTTCATAGGCGGCGGCGGGCTCGCAATGGCGATCTCCAGGATCCCGTTACTGCGACGGCACACCCTCGAGGATCGGGTCGGGCCCTACCTACGGGATCCGTCTCGACCTCCTCGATTGATGGCCGAGCCGCGCACGCTCACGCCATTTCCGACTTTGGAGCGGCTCCTCCGGCCAGCTGCCCGATCGGGGGTACGCGTGATCGAGCACGCGCTTGGGGGAGCCGTCACCGCACGTCGGCGGCTTGAGTACGCCGGAAGCGCACGATCTGTCGAGCAGTTCAGGTTCGAGCAGCTTTGTTGGGCCGCCGTTGGCATGCTCGGCGGGATCCTCGTCTCGGTGCTGCTCCTCGCCGAAGGTCGGCAACGCCATCCGGGCGTCCTTGGCGTGCTCGTGCTCGTCGCCGCTTGTGCTGGCCTCGTCGCCCGTGACCTTGCGCTTTCCCGACAGGTACGACAGCGAAGCCGCCGGATCGCCGCAGAGCTGCCGACCATCGCTGAGCTCCTTGCTCTGTCCGTCTCAGCCGGGGAGGGCGTCGTTGGCGCGATCGACCGGGTGGCCCGGCTGGGTCGTGGTGAGCTCGTCGTTGAACTGCGCCGCGCGCTCGCCGAGACCCGTGCCGGCGCACCGCTGAGCCGAGCGCTGGACGGTGTGGCCGTCCGCACTCCGGTTCCGGCGGTCGAGCGGTTTATCGATGGGATCATCATCGCGCTGGATCGCGGCACACCGCTCGCGGATGTACTGCGCGCCCAAGCCGGCGATGTGCGGGAGGCGCACAAACGTGCGCTGCTCGAGGAGGGTGGTCGTCGCGAGATCGCGATGATGTTGCCGGTGGTCTTCCTCATCATGCCGGTGACGGTGATCTTTGCACTCTTTCCCGGCTTCTACGGCCTCACCTTCACTACCTCATGAACGGAGATGGCCATGTCATTCACGATTGTCATGACCCATCTGCACCGGCTCTGGCTCCGGCACCGACCCTCGGCGCCAGAACGCGGTGATGTTCCCGGCTGGGTCCTCATCACGATCATGACCGCAGGCTTGGTCACCGCTCTCTGGGCGATTGCCGGGCCGAAGCTCGGCGACCTGCTCACCGCTGCACTCGACGGAGTGACCGGACCGTGAGACCGGGCGTGCCCTGCCGACCTGGCTTGGCAAGGCACCGGCCCAGGCACCGGAACGGGCCGTGCCGCGAAGCGGGCGCAGCGGTGGTCGAATTCACCTTGGTCACTGTTGTGCTTGTCGTTCTGTTCCTCGCGATCCTGCAGCTCGCATTGGCGCTGTATGTCCGGAACACTCTTGTGGCTGCTGCCGCTGAGGGGGCGCGCTACGCCGCCAATGCGGACCGCAGCGGAGCCGATGGCGCAGCGCGCGCTCGCGAGTTCGCGGTGGCGGCATTGGGAGACCGGTTCGCGGACGACATTCGGGTCGGCGAGGCCGTCGTCGAAGGGGTGCCGACAGTTGTCGTCGAGCTGCGCGCCACCTTGCCGCTGGTGGGACTGGTCGGGCCGAGTCACGCGTTGGTAGTCCGCGGTCACGCCATCGACGAGGACGGCTGAGCATGGCTTTGCGGGGCTGGCGGCCGCCGATCCGGCAGCCCAACAGCGAGCGTGGGACCGCCATGGTGGAGTTTTGCTCCCTCGCTCTCCTGCTGATGGTTCCCCTTGTCTACGTGGTCCTGGCCATATTTCGGGTACAGGCCGGCGCCTACGGGATCACGGCGGCTGCCAGGGAGGCAGGGCGGGCCTTCGTCACCGCCAGCGATCCAGAGCTCGCCGAGCGCCGTGCCAGAGCGGCCGCCGCGCTCGTGGCAGCCGACCAAGGCCTGACGCTCGCGCCGGGTGCGGTCACGATCTCGTGCAGTACCCAGCCCTGCCTAACCCCGGACAGCCGTGTCGTGGTCAGGATCGAAACCACGGTGCGGCTTCCATTCCTGCCGGCAGTCTTCGCGGGCCGCGCGCCGGCCTCGATCGCGCTGCACGCTCGCCACACCGAGGTGGTCGACCTGTATCGGACGGTCCGTCCGGCTGCCTGCGATGTCTGTTAGCCACGCCCGGTGTCGCGCGCCGGCGAACGAGGCAGCAGTCGGACCGAAAGCGGGCGCACGACGGCAGCGGACGTTGGCCCGGTTGCGCATGCGGCCGAGCGAGGATCGCGGCCAGGCACTGCTTCTGCTCATCGGTCTAGCAGCGATACTCGTCGCGCTGACCGGTGTCGTGGCCGACGCATCTCGCCTGTTC
>DATBRJ010000016.1:0-7585 GCA_036560395.1 Actinomycetes bacterium
GGGATGACCTGGACGGTGTCGCCGAGATATTCGCCGCGGCGCTCCTTGGCGATCACCGCGGAGTAGACCTGCCCGGTGGTCACGTTGGCTGACCCGTGCAGATCGACGTCGAGGAAGCGTTCGTAGTGGCCGACGTCGAGGTCGGTCTCCGCGCCGTCGTCGGTGACGAACACCTCGCCGTGCTGGAAAGGATTCATCGTGCCGGGGTCGACATTGAGATAGGGGTCGAGCTTCTGCATCGTGACCCGCAGCCCGCGTGCCTTGAGCAGGTTGCCGAGGCTGGAGGCGGTCAGGCCCTTACCGAGCGAGGACGCGACGCCCCCGGTGACGAACAAATACTTAGTCAAAAGCGGCGCTGCCAATGAGGGCTCCCCGTGGTCGTCCGATGCGGCGGCCTGCCAACCTGCTGAGCGATCGTGCTCCGGATTCTCCGGCCGCCTGTCCACGGGCCTCCAGCCTATCAGTGCAGACCGGTGAGCCGCCCCTACGCCGCACCCACCGCGGCGGGTCATGCCCGGGCGTTGCCGGCAAGCTCCCGGTAAACGGCAATGACGGCGTCGATCACGTGGGGCTCGTCCGGCCAGGTCGCCGCCTGCGCCCGGCCCGCGTCAGACAGCCGCTTGGCAAGCTCTGGGTTGTCGAGCAGTGTGCCGACCGCCGTCGCCAGGGCCTCCGGGTCGCCGTACGGGACGAGCAGAGCAGCGTCGCCTACAAGATCGGGTACGCCGCCCACGGCGGTGGCCACCAGCGGCCGGCCGGCTTGCAGGGCCTCCTGGGCGATCAAGGCTCTCGCTTCCCACTGGCTGGTGAGGACGACGACATCGGCCGCCACCAGAAGATTCGGGACGTCCGTCCGGTGACCGAGGAGTCGGACCGGGAGTTCGCCGGCGTCGATTCGGGCTTGGAGCAGCGGCCGCTGTGGCCCCTCCCCGGCGATCAGTACGAGAGGCTGCGGGTCGCGGGCCTGCCAGCGGGCGGCTGCGTCGAGAAGGAGGTCGTACGCCTTTTGTGGGGCCAGCCTGCCCACCGCGAGGACCAGCGGGCGATCGCCAGCGCCGAGATCGGATCTGACCTGGTCCGGCGAGCTCGTGGCGGCGGTCAAGGCTGGCGCCGCCACCTGGCCAAGCCTGGCATCCGCCGCGCCCATTCGGCTGGCTCGGGCGACGAGATCGTACGACGCACCGAGCGTGACGTCGGCCATCCGGGCGACAACTCCCTCGAGTCCAGCCAGGACGAACCGAGCCGGGCCTTTACCCAGGACGGCGTTGTGCCAGGTCACAACCAGCGGGGGGTGACCCGGGCGGTGGCTGGGACGCTGACGGCGCAGCCCTCGCGAGCGCTGGGCACGATGTCGCGATCGGCGCACGAGGATTGTCGACCTGGTGGCCAACCCGGCCATCAGCCCGGCCCGGAGGCCGTGCGCGTGCACGACCAGCGGCACCGCGTCGTGATCGAGATCGGCAGTGCCCGAGTCTCGCTCGTTCCGGCCCGCGGCGAGAGCCGAAATGAGAGACCTCAAAGCGCGGACGGCCTCGAGATCGGCGCGGGGACGGGGCCGTGTCGCGATCTCGACTGGCTCGAAGGTGGCCCCCACGGACGTGAAGCCGAACGTGTCCTCAGTTGCCTGCGGGCCGGCAACGGTCACCGTGATTCCACGCTCCACCAGTCCGGCCGCGAGACCATGAAGATGAGTGCCGATCCCGCCGGTGCTCGTCGCGAGCACCTCGACGACGTGCAGGGCGTCAGCGACCACCACACACCTCGCCAGGAGCCGGACAGCTGCGCATCAGCCGAACCTCCGGGTGATCGCGGTACGCATGTCGCCTGCGTCGGCGATCAGGACAACGACGCCGTACACGGCGAGAGCTACGGCGGCCGCGGCGACGGCGAGCCCCGCGCTCGCGACTGGACCCGGCGAACCGAACGCGCCCACCCACCAGCCAGCAGCCGCGGCGAGTGCGCCCCCGGCGACGCCCGCCCCGAACGCGCGTGGCAGGCCGTGCACGGCAGTCGGGCCGGCCGCCGTCCTGACCGACCCAAGCAGCAGAAGCCCCGCCATGGTCATGCCGACCGCATTGCCGATCCCCAGGGCCAGCACCGTGTCACTGGCAGGCAGCAGGACCACGAGGACGACGTCGGCGACGGCGACCACCGCCCATCCCGACACGATCGCAACAGCGGCGCGGCGGCCGCGTCCTTGTGCATACATGACTCTGCCGAGGTGGGCGACCAGGCCGTATCCGACCAGGCCAGGTGCCCAGCCGAGGAGGGCCCGCGCCAGCAGGGCCGGGTCGTTCGCGCCGGCGGCGGCCGGCGCCTGCTCGAGGAAGACCCGGGACACCGGGCCAGCCGTGGCCGCCAGGATGGCAGCACCGAGACAACTGGCGAGAACCACCGCCCGGGATGTGGCCGCGACACCGTGGGCGAATCCTGGTTCGTCGCCGGTGTCGTATCGCGCAGACAGATGGGGAAAGGCGCTGGTCGCGATAGGGACTGCGAGCACGGCATAAGGAAGGAGGTACAACGCCCAGGCGTACCCATAGAGGACGACGGAGGCATGTCCCGATCGATTCGCGAGGGCAATCACGACGACGGTCGCAAGCTGCTGTGCTGCCACGATCGCCAACCCGGCGAAAGCCAGAATCCGCGCGTACGCGGCCGCACCTGGCGGGAAGGTGAGCGTAGCGCGCAGCCGCACGCCGGTGCGCTTGAGCGGGATCACCAGGGTGCCGGCCAGCACGACGACTCCGAGCGTCGTCCCCCCGGCGAGAAGGATCTCGGCACCGCGTGAAACCTTGTCAAGATCGGTCTCGTGGCCGCTTGCGACGGCACCAAAGGCGAGGTACGCCGCGGCCACGACGAGGCTCGAGAGCAGCGGAGCGAGCGCTGGGCCGAGGAACCGCCGGTCGGCCTGGAGCACGCCGGACAGGACGACCGCGACGCCGTACAACGGGATCTGCGGCAAGAAGATCAACAGCATTCTGGTGGCCAGGTCGACCGCACCCGCTTGGCTCGGACACCCTTCGGCCGGGCCCAGCAGTCCCGTGACAATGGGCCTGACCACCAGCGTTGCGAGGATCGTGATCGGGGTGAGAACGGCGAGCGACCAGGTCAAGAGGGCGGACGCTACCTGGCCCGCCTCCTCACGTGCGTTCTGGGCAAAGCGGCCGGCGAGCAGCGGCACGACTGCGCCGGCGAGCGCACCGCCGGCGACGACTTCGAAGACAATGTTCGGTACGCCGTTGGCCGTCTGGTACACCTCACCGACACAGGTGGCGCCGACGGTACGGGAGAAGACGACGATGCGGCCGAAGCCCGCGATCCGGGAGAGAACTGTGATCCCGGCGATGAGGAACGCGCCGCCGGCGATGCCGCCGAGCAGCCGCCCCGGCCGGCCCGCGTCGACCTCCGTCGGATCAGCCATCCGGCGGCTGCGCCGGCGCTTGAGCCGGTGGACGGCGGCCGAGCATGTCGAGCGCGTTGAGCGGCGGGGTCGCAGCGATGACCTTCGTGAAGCTGACCTTCTCACTGGCCAGCGTGAGTCCGACCAGGACCGCCGCTCGCAAGAGCAGTCCAGCGCGACCGGAGCGTGCCGCCGAAGCCACGCCCAACACGGCGCCGAGCGCGTTCGAGCCGGCGTCGCCGAGCATGGACTTCTCCTGAAGGTCGGCCGGCAGCAGCACCGCGCTCGCGCCCAGCGGGCCAGCCGCGAGAACGCCTGACCCACCGCTGCGCATAGCTGTGGGCAGCCCTGCGGCCAGTCCAACCTTGATCGCGCGACCGGGCCGGAGGTCGAACAGGTTCATCACGTTGGCGGACCCGGCGACCACGATCCCGGCGAGCAGCTTGTCGAGGGGTCGCTTCTGAATCAGGCTGCCGGCCACGAGCCCGGTCGCGCCGATCCCCAGGATCTTCACCGCGCCGGTCGTGACCTCTCCCTTGGCCAACGCGCCGAGGTGTCCCCTAAGACCACGGGAGGCGCTGGATCCGGCGAGATCGTCGTACGCGCCGAGCGCACCCGCGCCGATGGCCGCGAGCGCGGCGGCCGTCCGCAGCCTGTGAGGCAGACCTGGAGCGACGGCGGCGGCGACGCCCGCCGCGGCCACCAGGGCCGGCCCTTCTAGCAGCGTGACATTCTCCCCGCGGTGGTTGACCCGGGTCCATTGCTCATCGCCCCCCGGCGGTGTGCGAGTCAGCCAGCGATAGGCGAGTGTGGCCGTGCCAGCGCCGATCGCCGCCGCGGCGATCCGCCCGCGAACGCTCATCGCCACACTCCTCTCATGCCCCTGTCTGTGAGAGCGGGCCGGAGCCCGGACTCTATGACGTGACCGGCGCGCCACCGCACCAGCGCCGGTTGCCCCGGCAAGCCCGATGGATCACCGTAGCGCAGGGTAGGGAAGCGGGATCAGGTCGGCCGACGCTGGGCAGACGCCCAGGTCTCCCCCTGTCTACCACCGGTCACAACGATCGATTCCAGGGCCGTGTGCACCGCTTACAGTTGATCACCCGCTGGTGGCTTGAGGGGGAAGCGGGCCGTCAGTGGTGCCGGAGATGCCGTATTGACCGGGCGGCTGGCCATTGGTCTCGGCCTGCAAGGCGTACACAACCGCGATCTGGCCATAGATGGTGTCGGCCGTGTCGACCGAGGAGACGGAACTCGCCATTTCGTCGTTGCTGCGCAATGCGTTGACGACACCGCGGTCGCCTGCCGACGACTCAGGGCCGCCAAGCACGACGGCTTTCCCGCGCGTACTAAGCTCGCGGGCGAGCGCCAGATAGGCGGCGTTGGCGCGGTCGACGCCGTCGGATGCCTTGGGCGCCGGTCCGGCGACGAGTACCGCAAGCGTCGCCTTGTTGTCGGGGTGCCCCTTGGTCGTCACGAACCCGCCGGCCTTCAGTCCCGGCAGAACTCCGCCGTCTGCACCGGTGGGTGGGGCATCGGCCTGCGCGGTCTCCTTCGTCATGACGAGCGAGGCAATCTCGATCGCTGCCCGGTCGTAGGTCGACGTGTCCTGCGGCAGGTCAACGGTCGTCGGTCGCAGCTGGTTGACCAGGTCGTCCAGTACCCGCTCCTTGTCGGCATCGGCGTACGCATCGGTGATGCCGATTTGGCCGGTGACCTTCGCTCCTGCCGTCTCAACGATGTTGGAAACCTGCTGAAGCGTGCCCTTTTGAGCGCCGGGGAGCGCAACGATCACGACCCGCTCGGCCATCAGGCGCTGCGAGACGGCGGTGGGCGCCATGGATTCGGTGAACTTCGCGGCGTAGTTCTTGTCTCGCTGGAGGTCGCTGATGTCGCCCCGAAGCTGGTCGCGCTCCTGGCGTAGTTGATCGGTGGTCTTGTTCAAGTTGTCGTACAACGGTCCCGACAGCACGGAACTGCCGAGCAAGATGCCAGTCGCAAGCGCAATGAGCACCGCGACCAGGGAAACGACGTGGTAGCGGAAATCGATCACTCGAAAAGCCCCTGGAACCAGAAGACGAGACTGCCCCACAGCGCCCGCGCCACGGACAGGATGGCCCGCCCGGACGGCGAGGCGACGAAGGCGGTGGTCAGGACCACGAGCGTAGCCCCAACAAGGAGCATGAGCTGCCCGGTCGAGATTCGGCTGCGATAGAGCCTGGACACACCTTTGGCGTCGATGAGTTTGTCTCCGACCCGCAGCCGGGTGAGGAAGCTGCTTGCGTTGCCGTCGCGGCCCTTGTCGAGGACCTCGGTGAGCGTGGCATGGGTACCGACCGTGACGATGAGGCGCGCACCCGCGTCGTCGGCGAGCAGCATCGCAATGTCCTCGCTGGTACCGGTCGCCGGGAAGATGACTGCCGCGAGACCCAGCCGCTCGAGCCGGGCGAGGCCGGGCGCACTTCCGTCCCGGTAGGCGTGCACGACAAGCTCAGCGCCAGAATGCAGAGCCGAGTCGGAGACCGAGTCCATGTCCCCGACGATGATGTCGGGCCGGTAGCCCGCCTCGATGAGTGCGTCCGTGCCGCCATCGACACCGATGAGGACCGGTCGATACTCGCGGAGATAGGGCCGCAACGCAGCGAGGTCTTCGCGATAGTTGTAACCGCGAACGACGATCAGGACGTGCTTGTCCTCGAGCTTGGTCGAGATCTGCGGAACGCCGACGCCGTCGAGGAGCAGGTCCCGCTCGCGCCTCACATACTCCATGGTGTTGGCCACGAACGCCTCGAGCTGGGTCGCCAGCCCGGCCCTGGCTTCGTCCATGGCCGCGACAACGGACTCCTTTGTCTGGAGTACGCCGTAGGCAAGCGGCACCTCGTCCCGATAGAGCACTGTCGAGTCGAGCCTCATTCGCTCTCCGTCGACAACTCGCAGCATCAGGTCCGCGCCGACGTCGTCGACCAACGGGATGCCGGCCGAGACGATGATCTCGGGTCCGAGGTTGGGGTAACGCCCGCTGATGCTGGGGGCGGCGTTCACGACCGCGGCCGGCTGGCAAGCGACCAGGCCCTCTGCTGCCACCCGATCGAGGTCGACGTGATCGATGATCGCGATCTCGCCTGGCCGCAGTCGCTTGGTGAGATTTTTCGTACGCCGGTCAACGCGAGCCACACCGGCGATGCCTGGCAGCTCGGGGGGGCGGTCGCGACGCCTCAGCGTAGGTACCTTCATTACTGGTCATCCTGCCACGGCTGGGCATGCTGACCCGTGTTGCGCGGGCCACTCGGCGTGCCGTGACGATCATGTACCCGGGATTCCGCAAAACGTGCCTCATGCTGCGGAATGGGGCGTCGAATCGCGTAAGAGCCTCATGCCAACCCATCGATTCGCGAATGGCGCTGGTGGTCGCCGCCGCGCGCCGGCGGTGGGGCACGACAACGGCCTCCTGCCGCTGCCTCCGCGGGACGCGGGAGGCAGGCTGCCACCGCCCCCGTCAGCCACCAGGCCGGACAGCCGCGGCGGCTTCCAGAAGCTCCTCTGCGTGCGCCTGCGCCGACTCAGACTCCGCCTGACCGGCGAGCATGCGCGAAAGCTCACGCACCCGCCCGGCGTGATCCAGCATCGTTACGCCACTGCGGGTCACCAGACCCGCGCTTGACTTCTCGACCACCAGATGCCGATCGGCAAAGGCGGCAACCTGCGGAAGGTGCGTTACGACGAGGACCTGGGCGATTGCCGCGAGGGTGGCGAGGCGGCGACCGACCTCGACCGCTGCGGTCCCGCCGACGCCCGCGTCGACCTCGTCGAAGACGAAGGTGGATACGGGATCCGCGCCGGCGAAGACCACCTCGATGGCGAGCATCACCCGGGAAAGCTCGCCCCCTGAGGCGCCGCGCTGAATCGGCCGGGCTGGTGCACCGGGATGAGGGCGCAGCAGTATCTCCACGTCATCGATACCAGTCGGACCGAACACGAGGTGCCGCCCGTCGACCTCGAGAGCGTCTCGCTGCCCCGACTCGGCGATCTCCTGTTGGGTCACCGGGACGGTGACGACGGCATGTGGCATGGCGAGCGCACGCAGTTCCGTGGTGACCGCCGCGCCGAATCGGTCAGCGGCGGCACGTCTGGCGGCGGACACCTCGGCGGCGAGCCTGGCCAGCTCCGCGCGTACCTCTGCTC
>DATBRJ010000017.1:0-12229 GCA_036560395.1 Actinomycetes bacterium
CGCGGTCTACCTCCCGATCATGTGGACGAAGACCCCGTACTTCAGGAACCAGCGGCTGACCAACGTCTACTCGACGAACTTCTTCGGGTTGTACGACTGGGTCAACATGGGCGTGAGCGATGGCACCTGATGTATCGCGGCGCTGCAACGTCGCTAGCAGGAGCGTCGTGAGGATCCGATCCAACCGCCGCTGAGATCGGGTCCTGGGTGCACCACCTCCCCTCCCTGGGGAAGAGGCTTCGCCGAAACGACGGAGGCGGCGAGGCCAAAGCGTGGCCGGTGGATCACTCCACCGGCCACGCTGCGCACATGCACCAAGACGCCGATCACAGGGTCAGCCGTCGCCGTCGACGGTCTCATCGCGGGCGCCCCAGGGGGTCACGCCGTGGCGAGCTCGGCTCGTACCTGGTCAATCCAGCGGAGCACCCCGCGAGCGCCGCTCTCCTCGGCGACTGCATGAGCCTCGTCGAGGAGTGCCGCGGCCCGCTCCGTATCGCCTTCCTCGCCCGCGAGCTCGGCCAGGGCGAGGAGGCCCGCAGCCACGCCGGGCGTGAACCCGATCTCACGCCGCAGCCGCACAGATTCCTCGAGTCGCTCGCGCGCCGCCGCGAGGTTCCCGGCGGCGAGGTCAGCGAATCCCAGATGGCGCACCGCGTAGGACTGCGTCAGTTTGTCGTCGATCTCCACGGCCAGCTCGAGTGAGCGTTCGAGGTAGGGGAGAGCAGTCGCGCTGTCGTCGTGCACAACCTGGTGGAAGATCCCTACCCAAAACAGAGCTTCGGCTTCGCCGCGCCGATCGCCCAAGCGCCCGTAGAGTTCCACCGCCCGCTCGAAGAGCGCCAGCTCGTGCGGGTCCTCCTGTCGCTCGAAAAGGAACCGTGTGTGCGCGATACGTCCGCGCGCGACTGCGAGGTCGGCCTCCACCTCATCCAGCTCGCGGTCGGCGGCAGCCAGGGCGTCGACGTCACCGCCGAAGACCGCGCTCTCGTACTGCCGCTTCGCACGGTCAACCCAGCTGTCCTCGCTCATGACGCAACCCTTCCAAGCTCGCTCCCGCCACCTAGTGTCGCGTGTCCAAAGTCTCTTTGCGGTGGCCCGGTCCCGCTGGCCCCTGGCTGCGGCGGCCGGCGGTGTCTCGGTCGCCCGCGTACCTCCTAGGGTTCGCCGCGCTCTCGTCGTCTGCACGCCTCCGCGGGGGATTCTCCGTCGTACCCATTACAGTGCGGCGAGTGGCGGCAGTACTGCCGAAGCGACGCAGCGGCACCGAACTCGAAGCGGTGCCGTGGCCGTGGATCGGCTCAATTGCGGCGGCTCTGACCGCGATTCTCCTCGTTGCCGCGCCTGGTTACGGCTATCACCGCGATGAGCTGTATTTCCGGCTTCTTGGCCACCATCTCGCCTGGGGGTACACCGACCAGCCGCCGCTCACGCCGCTCCTCGCTCGGCTGGCGACTGCGGTGTTCGGCGACAACCTCGTTGCGATTCGGGTCCCGGCAGCCGTCGGCGCCGTGTTCACGGTCGTTCTCACGGCCCTGCTCGCCCGGGAGCTCGGCGGGACGGCGGCGGCGCAGGTGCGTGCCGCCGCCGGGACGGCTAGCGCGGCACTGGTTCTCATCGCGGGACACGTCCTGTTGACCGTGTCCATCGACCTGCCGCTGACCGCTGCGGTGATCCTCTTCGCTGTACGGGCGATCCTGCGTGGTGATTCTCGGTGGTGGCTCGCGGCCGGCGCCGTCGGCGGGCTGGCCCTCTATAACAAGCAGCTCATCGCGCTCGTCGCAGTGGCGTTCCTGGCCGGGGTACTCGTCGCCGGTCCACGGTCGCTGCTGCGGGATCGGTGGCTGTGGCTGGGCGCGCTGCTCGCGTTGGTCATCGGGCTACCTAACCTGATCTATCAGATAGCGCATGACTGGCCGCAGATCGACATGGCGCGAGCGATCAACCGAACCGACGGGAGCGACAACCGTACTTTCTTCATCCCGCTGCAGCTCGTGCTCCTGGGTGCCTTCCTCGTCCCCACCTGGGTTCGCGGCTTCCGAGAGCTGTTGCGCCGCCAGTCCTGGCGGCCGGTACGTGCGTTCGCGGTCGCGTATCTAGCCGGATGCGTGATCACGTTCGTGACCGGTGGTCAGGCATACTACGTGATCAATCTGCTGCTGGTTCTGTATGCGGCCGGCTGCGTCGCGGCGACCGCGAACCATGTCGGCAGGGCCTGGATCCCGATCGCTCTCAATGCCGTGGTCGGCGCGCTCATCGCGCTTCCCATCGTGCCGCTGTCTGCGCTGGGCGACACCCCGATACCCGACATCAACCAAGCCACCCGCGACCAGGTCGGGTGGCCGCGAATGGTTGACCTGGTCGCCGAGGCGTACCAAACGATCCCGGCCGCCGATCGCAACGGGGCCGTGGTTTTCGCCGGGAATTACGGTGAGGCGGGGGCGGTCGACCGGTTCGGGCCTGAGCACGGTCTGCGGGGCGTCCCCGTATACAGCGGGCTCAACGCTCTGTGGGATCTCGGTCCACCCCCCGAGGGCGCCGCGCCGGTGATTCTCGTTGGACTGGACCCGATCACGATGCACACCTACTTCGTCGACTGCACGGTTACCGGCACGATCGACAACGGTGTGGGCGTCGACAACGAGGAGCAGGGGCGCACGATCGCAGTCTGTGCCGGCACGAGCGGACCGTGGTCGACGATCTGGCGCGCACTGCGCCACCTCGGTTGATCCATCTGGTGGCCCCGTTCGCATGGCACGGCTCCGCTTCGTTATGCCGTCCGCCCGCGCGCCACGACCCCGTGTGCCGGGTGCTACCGCCCTCGTGCGTGGCGGGATCGAGGATGTCGGCCGTCGTTCTGTCACTAGCGGGGATGAAAGGGACCAGCACCCGACGAGCGGACCATATGCTCGCGGGATGGAGACCGCAGCCTCCAGCCAGCAGCCGGGGCCTGCTAGCGGCCGCAGTGAGCAGTCGACGGGATCGGTCATCCCGGATAGCCCGTACATCCGTGAGCGGGACGGCACCGAGCAGCGCGCTACCTTCTTCGAGCTGTTCTTCGATCTCGTCTACGTCTTCGCGATCACCCAGCTCTCCCACCACCTGCTCGCCAATCTGAGCTGGAAGGGTGCCGCAGAGATGGCGTTCATGCTGATCGCCGTCTATTGGGCCTGGAACTATACGACCTGGATGGCCAACTGGTTCGATCCAGAGACGATCCCGGTCCGGCTCATCCTCGTCTATGTCATGCTCGCCAGCCTGCTGATGTCGGTCGCAATTCCTCAAGGCTTCGGCGACGAGGCGCTGCTCTTCGGATGCAGCTATTCGGCGTTGCAGATCGGCCGCAACGCCTTCGTGGTCGGCGTGACACCGGCTGGCGACTTCAACCGGAACTTCAAGCAGATCCTCGCCTGGAGCATCCTGTCTGCCCCGCTGTGGGTGGCCGGTGGTCTCGCCTCGGATGAGCTGCGATGGGTGCTGTGGTTGGCGGCACTGGGTCTGGACCTAATGGCGCCGCTGGTCATGTTCTGGATTCCGCGAGTCGGGCCAACCCCTATAGGGCAGTGGCAGATCAACGGCCAACACTTCGCCGAGCGGTTCCAGCTCTTCGTGATCATCGCGATCGGCGAGAGCATCGTGCTGACGGGCGTGACGGCGTCGGGCACCGGACTCGGCGGTGCCCATGTCGTCGCCCTTGGCGTCGCATTTCTCGGCTCGACTGCCTTGTGGTGGTTGTACTTCGGTCACGTCGCTGGGGCCGTGGCAGAAGCGATCGGCCAAAGCATGGCCGATGAGGTCGGCCGGATGGGGCGCGACGTCTATACCTACTTGCACCTGCCGATCATCGCCGGGATCGTCCTGGTCGCGGTTGGCGACGAGCTCGTGGTCGCGCACCCCAACGAGTCCCTGCACATGACCGGGGCGCTGGTGACCCTCGGCGGTCCGGCGCTCTATCTCCTCGGGGTGATGGCCTGCGCCGCTCGGGTCGGCCGCCCGCAAAGCTGGCCGCGTGCGGTTGTGGTGGTCCTCCTGCTCGCGGCAATCCCGTTGGCCGCGCATATGCCGGCGATCGCGGTGAGCGCTGCCCTGATCCTGCTGCTCGGATCACTTGTGGTGACAGAGGAGATTCGCGCGTAACTGCCCGCACTTCCACGGTAGGCACCGGTGCGTCGAGCCGTGGCCGTGGGCCACGCGATCAATCAGTGGGCTGCCAGAGCTGGAAGCGCAGCCCCTGGTTGTCGACGCACTCCGCCAGCAGGCCATAGGGCATCTGCTCGACCTCTCGCGCTTGGCCGCCGTGCTGGCGCACCAGGGCGGTCGCCGCTTCCATGTCGGCAACCCGATAGCACAGCTCGACCGGGGGAGCGTCCTGCCGGTTGCCTGCTATCCCCAGCATCGGCCGCACCATCGGCGCATTCCAGCCGTGCTCGACGCTGCCAGGCTCGAACTGCCATCCGAGTACCGGGCCGTAGAACTCCCTGGCTCGCTCGTCGTCAGGGACTCCGATCGTGATGTATGCGACGTCGCCGTGGCGTTCGCGGGTCGCCCGACCGGGAGGTTGGTTGAGCATCCAACGATGGCCGAACGGGTCGATCATGACCGCAACCCGGCCGTACGGCTCATCGACCGGTTCGCGCTCGATCTGGGCGCCGTTCTGCCTGGCCTGTTCAACCGTGCGATCGACGTCGCTGATCTGGGCATGGATGGTGTGGCTGTAGGTGCCGGTGGGCTCCGGCGGCTGCACCGGCACCTCGGTTGAGCCTTCGGAGAGCATCAGAACGGCGTCCCCGATGCCGATCTCTGCGTGGCCGACCGAGCCGTCTGGCATCACGATCGGCCCACCTCGCGGGACCGCATCGAACACCTTCACGTACCAGTCGATCGCGGCGCGAGCATCGTGCACGGCGATGTACGGCGTCAGGGCCGGCGGCCACCCCACGCCCGCACTGTCTGTAGGAGTCCTGGATTCGGTCATCGCTCCCTCCTTTCCTACCGGGCCGTCTGTCCGAAGATACGCGGCCGAATCTGGAGACTGAGCGGGTGAGTCTGTTGCGGGGAGTGATCCGGGTTGTTTCCTCTCGGGAGGCTGGATCGTCGGACCAACAGCCGGACAATTTCGGCTTGCAGTGGCGTTCACTGGACCATACGCCAGACCAGCCGACCAGTTTGCTCCTGGTCAGTGTCCAACGATCAAGGGAAAGCGATTCTCTGTCCCGCCCTCTGGCCACTGATCTGGCCCGGGGTCGCTAGCGCCGCGGGTTGGGGAGCCGACGAGTTCCTTCGTGGCATCAGTCGAAGTCCAGAAGGTCGAGCCCCAGAACCTCGTGCCCGTCCAGAACGATGAGCCGGTCGTTGCGGCACAGAGCTTGGACATCGCGTGGCAACTCGTCGCCGTCGGGCGAGGTTAGGCGCATTTCGCGATCGATACGCACCCGCGATCCATCCAGAGTGCCGATGGCGAGCCGGTCTTCGTAGGGCTCGTCGCCGCCGACCAAGCCGACGCGGGACGCCGAGACGAGCAGTCCGGACGCACCGCGTACATCGTTCTGCCAGGTGATGACGCCAAGCTGCTCGTCGACGCACACGATCGGGAAGTCGGTGACGTAGCAGGCCCATATCGACTCGCCGACCATGTTCATCGCATAGCAGTCGGCGATGGGTGCCATACCGCGCGGGGGGGCGTAGTGCCAGATCGGGGCTAGCATCGCGGAGAACTCGACGAGCCCGGCCTGCCCGACGGGCGGCGTCGTCTCCTGCGACCAGCCGTTCGCGCCGCTCACGCCCTCGCCGAAGTACGACGCGACAATGCGGCCGCGGGGGGAGACCTGGACGTCCTCGATCCCGTCGCCGACCGTACCGTTGCGCTCGAGGAAACCGTAGGGTCCGTAGACCGAGGCAGTCCGTTCGGCCATCCCGTCCTCGCGCAGTCGACAACGGCTCGCGACCGCGAGCAACCCGCCGTTTGGCATCGGCTGCACGATCGGGAACGCCAGATCCAAGTCCTCGATGATCATTGCTGGCCGTGGCGCCGGTCCGTGCCATGTTGCGACCGTGCGGTACGCCCAAGGGGCACGGCCGCTGGCGACGACGGAGCCGTCCTCGAGCTCCTCTGCTGCCCGCGCCGCGGCGATGTCGCGGTGGGCGGCCCACAAAGCGACGAGGGTCAGATCCGGACCGAGCCCGGCGGACAGCAGTTCGAGTCCCGGCTCGGGTGGCCCCAGCACGCCCCGCCGCCGCAACGGCTGTGCAGGCCCGGCGAGGAACCGCGCCCGCGCCGCCTCCATCCGAGTGCGGCTGCTGTCCTCTCCTTCTCGTCTGAACAGACCGAGCACGGCGGACCAGTCTGACAGAACAGTGGTCAAGCCGAGGCCCTGACTCGGCCTCTGACCTGCACTTTCACTGTTCGGATCCGATCGACCCCGGGCCGTGACGAGTGCCCGAAGCGACCGGGAGGTGTAGGCCCCCGGCATGGCGCTCTTGTTTGCCTCCCCAGGACCACCGCCCAACGCCGTCAGCGGCCTCTTCCTGTCGCGATCCACCGATCCGGCACGCGCGAAGCAATCGTGACCATGTGCCAGTGCAGACGTTCCGCGCTAGATCAGTGGACCGGCAGCCAGACAGAAGGTCGCTCTCCCTTGATCGTTGGACAGGGAGCACGACGGGGCAGGGCCCATTGGTCCGGGTGACGGTCCAGTGAACGCCCAGGTGGGTCGAATTTGTCCGGCTGCCAGTCCAACGATCTCCCCCACCAGCACCGGTGGCCATCAGGCCGCAAAGGACCTGGACGGGAAGTCTCGCGCGAAGGGGAGCGCCGCGGCGAGGGTGCGGTCTCCCGGGCCGATGGGACGGACGCGCCAGGCTCGGTCGCGTTCGCCGTCCTGATCGGCCGATCGCAGCATGCGCTACCCTTGGTCACATGCGAGCGCGCCTGCTCCTTAGCCGGCCGCGCTGACATCAACCGGCACCATCGTCAGCGCGGCGACCCCTCCTGCCCGAGGGGTTTTTTCATACCCGCTGAGGGCGGCGCCGCGGCGTTGGCCGCCGGAAGCCCCCGATCAGATCAATGACATCCACGATCAACGGCGACGAGGACTTTCTGATGAGTGACACCACCACCGAGCACGGCGCGGCCGCCGGCGATCCCGGCGCCGACCAGCAGGCCGAGCGGGTGCCTTATCGCTACACGGCCCAGATGGCCGGTGAGATCGAGGCGTTTTGGCAGGACCGCTGGGAAAAGGAAGGCACCTTCGAAGCGCCGAATCCGGCGGGTCCGATGGCCGAGCCGGAGAAGATCGGCGATCGGCCGAAGCTCTACGTCATGGACATGTTTCCCTACCCCTCTGGCGCGGGTCTGCATGTCGGGCACCCACTGGGCTATGTGGCGACCGACTGCTATGCCCGTTACAAGTGGATGACCGGCCACAACGTCCTGCACACGATGGGTTTCGATGCGTTCGGGCTGCCGGCCGAGCAATATGCGGTGCAGACCGGCCAGCACCCGAGGAGCACCACCGAGCGGAACATCGAGGGCTATAGAGCCCAGCTGCGCCGGCTGGGTCTGGCTTATGACCGCCGACGGTCGATCGCGACCATCGACCCGGCGTATTACCGCTGGACACAGTGGATCTTTCTGCAGATCTTCAACTCCTGGTACGACCAGGACCAGGACAAGGCCAGGCCGATCGGCGAGCTGATCGCCGAGTACGAAAGCGGCCGGCGGCCGACGCCGGATGGGCAAGCATGGTCTGATCTGTCGGAGGTCGAGCGCCGTTCGATTATCGACAGCCAGCGGCTGGCCTATATGTCGGAGCAACCGGTGAACTGGAGTCCCGGCCTGGGCACCGTGCTGTCCAACGAAGAGGTCACCGCCGAGGGGCGCAGCGAGCGCGGGAACTTCCCGGTCTTCAAGCGCAACCTGACACAGTGGATGATGCGGATGACCGCCTATGCCGAGCGCCTGCTCGACGACCTGGACCTGCTGGACTGGCCTGAGCCGATCAAGTTGATGCAACGCAACTGGATCGGCCGGTCGGAGGGCGCGCGGATCGATTTCCCCGTTTCGACCGTCGACGGAGAGCAGCAAGCGATCACGGTCTTCACCACTCGTCCCGACACGGTCTTCGGCGCGACGTACATGGTCCTGGCCCCAGAGCACCCGCTGGTCGACCGGCTGACCCGCCTACAGTGGCCGGCCGCGCCGGACGGCGGACCGCTGCCGGTGGCGTGGACCGGGGGACAGCCGACGCCGGCCGAGGCCGTCGCTGAGTATCGCCGGCAGACCGAGACCAAGTCCGACGTCGAACGGCAAGTCGACCTGAAGGAGAAGACAGGCGTCTTCGTCGGTTCGTACGCCACAAACCCGGTCAACGACGAGAAGATCCCTGTCTTCGTGGCCGACTACGTACTGATGGGCTATGGCACCGGTGCGATCATGGCTGTGCCAGGGCAGGACCAGCGCGACTGGGACTTCGCCGAACAGTACGGCCTGCCCATCATCCGGACGGTGCAGCCGCCGGAGGATTTCGACGGCGAGGCCTACTTGGGTGACGGACTGGCCATCAACTCGAGCAGCGAGAAGGTGAGCCTGGACGGGTTGGATGTGGCCGACGCCATACGCGCGATCATCGCCTGGCTGGAGGCCAACAGTGTCGGCCAGGGCATGGTCACGTACAGGCTGCGCGACTGGCTGTTCTCAAGGCAGCGCTATTGGGGTGAGCCGTTCCCGATTGTCCACGACGAGCACGGTCCGATCGCGGTGCCGGAGTCGATGCTGCCCGTCGAACTGCCCGACGTCGACGACTATTCACCGAAGCTGTACGACCCCAACGACAAGGACTCACAACCGGAAGCCCCGCTGGCGCGTGCGACGGACTGGGTGGAGGTGACCCTGGACCTGGGCGACGGGCCAAAGCACTACCAGCGCGAGGCCAACGTCATGCCCAACTGGGCGGGTTCGTGCTGGTATGAGCTGCGCTACCTGGACCCGACGAACGGGGAGCTGTTCTGCGATCCCGAGGTCGAGCGCTACTGGATGGGACCGGAGTGGTCGGGCGATTCCGGCGGCGTGGATCTGTACGTCGGCGGGGCGGAGCACGCAGTCCTGCACCTGCTGTACGCCCGCTTCTGGCACAAGATCCTGTACGACCTGGGCTACGTGAGCAGCAAGGAGCCGTTCCGCAGGTTGTTCAACCAGGGAATGATCCAGGCGTACGCCTTTACTGACAATCGCGGCGCCTACGTTCCTGCAGCCGAGGTCGAAGAGACCGACAGCGGATGGGAATGGCATGGCCAGCCGGTCAACCGCCAGTACGGGCGGATGGGCAAGAGCCTGAAGAACGTCGTGACCCCCGACGAGGTCTGCGCGCAGTACGGTGCCGACACCTTCCGTCTGTACGAGATGTCGATGGGTCCGCTGGACCAGGGCCGGCCGTGGGAGACGAGGGCGGTGGTCGGCTCGTTCCGGTTCCTGCAACGGGTGTGGCGCAACATCGTGGACGAGGTGACGGGTGCCACGACCGTTGTGGACACACCCGCCGACGAGGAGACCCGTAAGGCGGTCCACCGGGCGATCGACGGCGTGCGCAATGACATGGAAGCGCTGCGCTTCAACACCGCGATCGCCAAGCTGATCGAGCTGAACAATCACCTGACCAAGCGAGACGCTCCCGTGCCGCGCGAGGTGGCGGAGCCGCTGGTCCAGCTGCTGTCGCCGTTCGCTCCGCATATCGCCGAGGAGCTGTGGTCACGGCTGGGGCATGCCGAGACGGTGACCTTCTCGTCGCTGCCCGAGGCCGATCCCGCGCTGCTGGCCGAGGAGACAGTGGTCTGTGTCGTCCAGGTGGCCGGCAAGCTGCGCGATCGCCTGGAGGTACCGGTGTCGATCAGCGAGGACGAGCTGCGTGAGCGAGCACTGGCCAGCCCTGGGGTTCGCCGCGCGCTGGGCGATCGGGCCGTCCGCACGGTCGTCATCCGGGCTCCCCGCCTGGTCAACGTCGTCCCCGCCTAACCGCCAACGCCGCCGGCCCGCCGCCACCTCATCGCATGAAGGGCACCTTCACCCCATAGATTCGGGTGAAGGTGCCCTTCATGCGTGGCGGGACTGGGTGAAGGTGCCCTTCATGCGTGGCGGGACTGGGTGAAGGTGCCCCTCATGCGTGGTGGTGCCCTCATGCGGCGTTTCTGCGCCCGCACAGGTGTGCCTTACGCTGCACGTCATGTCTGGTGCGGATGTCTACGAGGGCGGCGGCATGCCGTCCGCGCAGATCTCGCGCGTCGCCGTGGTCACCGACTCGACCGCCTATCTGCCGAGCGAGCTCATCGGGAAGCATGGGATCGAGGTGGTGCCGCTCGACGTCGTGATCGCCGGCCGGGTGTTTGACGAAACGACCGAGGCGGATACCGGCAAGCTCGCCGAGGCGCTGCGCCGATACGTACCGGTGACGACCTCCCGGCCCACGCCCGACGCGTTCGCCCGCGTATACGGCGCGGCGGCCGCGCGCGGCTGCACCGCAGTGGTCTCGGTACACCTATCCGGAGAGATGTCGGGCACGGTCGAGTCGGCCCGGCTGGCGGCGCGCGCGGCTGAGATCCCCGTTCATGTTGTCGACTCGGGAGTGCTTGGGCTGGCTCTCGGATTCGCGGTCGTCTCCGCTGCGGAGGCCGCGCAGCGTGGTGGTGGGCCTGCCGAGGTGGCGGCGGCGGCGAAGGCCCGGGCTGACGCCACGTCGTCGTTCTTCTATGTGAACACTCTCGAGTACCTCCGCCGGGGGGGCCGGATCGGCACCGCCAGGGCGCTGCTCGGATCTGCGCTCGCCGTGAAGCCACTGCTGCACATCCAGGACGGGAAGATCGCACTGCTTGAGCGGGTGCGGACATCGAGCCGGGCGATCCTGCGGCTGGAAGAGCTGGGCGTAGCGGCTGCCGGTCGAGCACCGGTCGACGTGGCCGTGCATCACCTGGCATCGGCGGGACGCGCCGAAGCGCTCGCATCCCGGTTGCAGCGCCGGCTGCCAGGCCTGCGGGATCTGTACGTCCGCGAGGTCGGCGCCGTCGTCGGTGCACATGTCGGCCCGGGGATGCTCGCCGTAATCGTCGGGCCCTACTCGGTCACCGGCGTCGAATAGAGCCCTCGGCCGTTTTCCACGAGGTCGAGATTTCTGCTAGCTCTGTCCACAGATCCGCCGCGACCCATGGCCTGCATCACACCGGGCGCGGTGCAGTGGTGCGGTGGACGACCGATCAACCACCGCTGTACTTCGGTCGGCGATCGCCGACCGTCTGCCGCTCGGCCTGCGTGCCGGGCGGTTCGGGATGGACATCCGCTCCGTCGTTGTCATCGCACTTGCGAGTCTCCTTGGCGCGACTCTCGGCGTCGTCTATCTCGTACGGTCCCGGCCGGCGCAGATCGACGTCCCGCCGGCGGTCGCCGTATCACCGGCGCTTGGCTCGCCGAACCAAAGCTCCTCCGGTGACCAATCGTCGGGTAGGTCAGCGGCGGGCGGTGTTACGACTGGGCCACTTGCCCCCGGTGGAGAGCTGATCGTCGACATAGAGGGCAAGGTCCGGCACCCCGGCATCGTGCGAGTCCCGAAGGGATCTCGCGTCATCGATGCACTTGAGGCCGCGGGTGGCGCGCTACCCGGCGCCCAAACGGCCGGGCTCAACCTGGCGCGTGTCCTTACCGATGGGGAACAGATTCTCGTTGGCGTGCCTCCACCGGCAGGATCGCCACAGACGACGGCTGCTGCCGGCAGTATGCCGACTGGTCCGCTCGACTTGAACACGGCGACGTTGGATCAATTGGAGGAGCTTCCCGGCGTCGGGCCGGTCCTGGCGCAGCGCATCCTGGACTATCGGCTCAAGCAGGGGCGGTTCACGTCGGTCGACGAGCTACGCGAGGTCAGCGGTATCGGCGATGCGACGGTGTACCGCTAACCTAACGCCATGGTTCCGAGTCGCGCAATAGTGCTCGTCAGGATCAGCGACGCCCGCAATGGGGATACGGCCGGCGTCGACCGGCAGGAAGCCGACGCTCAGGTACTCGCCGCAAGGCTCGGCTGGGCCGTGGGCGAGACGATCGTCGAGAACGACACGTCGGCGTTCAAGCGGCGCCAGGTGAAGCTAGCGGACGGCCGCAAAGCGATGCGGGTGGTCCGTCCGGGCTTCCGGCGAGCGCTTGCTGCCCTCGAGGTTGGTGACGCTGACGGACTAATCGCCTACGACCTCGACCGGG
>DATBRJ010000018.1:0-9349 GCA_036560395.1 Actinomycetes bacterium
CCTGGTTGACCCGATCACGACGTCGGTCGCCGCCAGCACCGGCGACGCGGCCGTCGCCGCTGACGACGACGGTGCCACCGCATGGAGCACTGGCCGACCTCAGCAGGCTGGGGACTGGCTGCAGGTCGATCTCGGCTCGCCTCGCCGGATCCGGCAGGTCGTGCTCGACGCCGGACCGGCGACGTACGGCTTCGAGTCAACAGGGGAAGCCTCACCGAACGCGCCCGCGGAGTACCGGCTCGAGGTCAGTTCCGACGGCGCACATTGGACGACCGTACGCATTGCCAACGGCACCGGCCAGCTCACCGCAATGCGGACGCCCCACAACCCGATCCGCTTTGTCCGATGCACCCTCACCCGAGACGACACCCGGCCCTGGGCGGTTGCCGAGGTGAGGGTATATCGCTGAGTGAGCTTCGGAGGTGACGGCGCGCGCCGCCGCGACGCGGCGCAAGTCATCCCCGCTCTACGCAGCTGCGGTCGAAGGCCGGAAAGAGGTCGCACTCCTGCAGAGGAGGAGGCGCCTTCACTGGCGAGCTGGCTGGGGGCTGTCGGGTTTGTCCAACTGAGCGACACGCAGTAGCACACGCTCATAGCGAAGGCGTGGTACCCGGCTCGCCCGTCCCACTGCGCATGGCCTGAGGCAACGACGCGGGCCCCTCGAACGGGCTACCGGTGCGTGAGCTCGCCGACCGGCAACGGTACAGCCACCTTGTTGCCGGCCGGCGCTAGCGGGCAGGTCCACGATGGGCTGTAGGCGCACGACGGGTTGTAGGCGAAGTTCAGGTCGACGACGAGCCAGCCGTCGCGGACGTCGCCGCCGAGGTCCGCGCCCTTGACCGTGTCCAGCAGATAGCGGCCGCCTCCGTAAGTGCGTGCGCCGGCGAGCGCATCCTTGACAGGTACGAACACCCCGCCGCCGTACGACTCGAGCCACCACACGTCGAGGTCGCCGACTGCCGGCAGGTGCAACACTCCGATCCGGGTGAACGGGACCACGCCGTCAGTCGCCGTCGGCACCTCCCACCGCACCGGCTTGGCGTCAGTATCAACGGCAACCTCGAACCGCAGCCGCGGCTGGTAGACCCCAGTCTCGGCGCCGCTGAACGTCGCGCGATCCTCAGCGGGCACGGGCGAGGCGGGATGGGCTGCGAGCAGCTCGTCCCTCCCCGCCCGCCAGAGCGCATGCGCCTCGACGGGGTCTCCCGCCGCGCGCACGGCGCCGTATAGCGCGAACACCCTGCGGCGCCAGTCCGCGACGGTCAGGGCGTAGCCGCCCGGCTCCGCCTGATCCACGCTCACTGCCCTCAGATCAGGCCCTTGCCCTTGAGGTAGGCCTGAGCCACGTCCGCGGGCTCCATGCGCTCGCCATCGACCTGGAGGTTGAGCTGGGCCAGGTCATCCGTTGTCAGGACGGTGGACAGTTGGTTCAGTGCGTTGGCGATCGCCGGGTCTTCAGCGCTCTTCGCGTTGACGAAGGGCACCAGGTTGTCGGCGAGTTGCAGGTGCTTGTCGTCCTCGAGGACGACAAGGCCGAACTGATCAAGCGTGCCGTCGGTCGTGCCCACCAGTCCGAGCTGCGCCGTGCCTTCCTTCACAGCCTGCTTGGTCTGGGTGCTGCCGAAGCCGAGCGGCTCGACCTTGGTGATGTTGAGCCCGTAGGTCTGCTCGAGTCCGGGCTGGCAGAACGGCCGCTTTGGGCACTCTTCGGTCGCGGCCAGCACGATCGGCTTGTGGAGCGCGGCGAGGTCGGACAGCGTCTTCAGGCTGTTCTCGTCGGCGAACTTCTTCGTGACCGCGAATGCGTTGGCGTCAATCGCCTGGGCCGGGTTGAGCACGACGAGGCCGTAATCCTGGGCGAGCGGCTTCGCGAGATTCACCGTCTCGGCCGCGTCGCTGGTGGCGATAGTCGGAGCGTCGGGGCCGTTCTTAGCGTGATTGAGGTATTCGGTCATCGTCGCGAGGTATTCAGGTACGACGTCGATATCGCCGCTACGCAAGGCAGGGGCGTAGAGCTCCCGGTTGTCGACTGACTGCACCTTGACAGTGAAGCCGGCTTTTTCCAGAAGCAGCTTGTACATCTGCTGCATGATCAGCATTTCGGTGAAGTTGGCGCCGCCTACCGTGAGCTCACCTTTCGCACTTGCGGTCGGGCTACTCGCCTGACTGGACGAGTCGTCGTCGCCGCCGCATGAGGTAAGGGCGAGCACCAGCCCCAACATGAGGACAACAAAGGAGTGGGTCTTGCGCATCGGCGGAACACCGCCTTCCTGGTCCGCCTTCTGTGTCCCGTGCCCGCCCAGTTGCGGTCACGCGTGTCCGGCAGGCACCTCGGGGCGCCCGCGCAGGGTCCAGTCAACCCTCCCCGTCCGACAGAATCACTTATCCAGAAGATCGCGAATCGGTAACAGCGCCGACGGCTGGGTCGAAACCCGTGCGGCGGCCGCGCTTGCGCGCCCGTTCCCGCGGGTCGAGCACACGCTGCAATAGCCCGAACAGCGCTTCCACAACGAGCGCGTAGGCAGCGACGAGGATGGCACCAGCGACGATCTCGTCCTGGTCCTGCAGCCCGAAGCCAGCCGTGATGATCCGCCCAAGCCCGGGCCCGGCAACTATCGCCGCGATGGTCGCCGTTGCCACCACCTGCACCGCAGCGATGCGGACGCCGTTCATCAGCACGGGGGTCGCGAGTGGGATCTCCACTCCCGTCACGAGCTGGCGCGCGGTCATGCCCATGCCGCGAGCGGCCTCGACGGTGTCACGGTCGACCTCGCGCATGCCGACATACGCGTTGGTAAGCAGTGGCGGGAGAGCAAACAGAATGAGCGCGAGGATCGTGGCGAGCGTCCGCCGCTCGAGCCCGAGCGGCAGCACAAGCAGCACGAGGACGGCAAAAGTCGGGATCGCGCGACCAATGTTGGAAATGTTGATGGCGAGACCGCCACCTCGGCCGATGTGCCCGAGCCACAACCCGATAGGGAGCGCGATGAGAGCGGCAACGAGCAGGGCTATGCCCGAGATGTACGTATGCTCCCAAAGGCGGCTTGCGATGCCCTCGGGACCACTCCAGTTTGCGCTATCGGTGAGCCAGCCCCACGCGCCGGTCAGCCAGTCCATGTCACCCCGCCCTTCGGCGCCAGGGCGTCAACCTGCGCTGCAGCGCAATGAGCAGCAGGTCTGCGACGATCGCGAGGGCGACACACAACACGGACGCGGTGAGTACCTCGGCCTTGAAGTTGCTGCGATAGCCGCGGTAAATGGCATTTCCGAGGCCGCCGAAACCGATGATCGCGCCGACTGTCGTCAGAGCGACCGCGGATACCGTGGCCAGGCGCAACCCAGCAAAGATCGTCGGGAGCGCGAGCGGCAGCTCCACGCGCAGCAGCATCCGTCCGGCGTCATAACCCATCCCACGTGCGGCTTCCACGGCGTCGGCGGGTACTGAGCGCAGCGCGGTGAGGTTCGTACGGACGAGGATCACGAGCGAATAGGTGGTGATCCCGATGATCACGGTCTCGATGGTTAGGCCAGTCAGCGGCTGCAGCAGCGCGAACAGGGCGAGCGACGGGATGGTGTAAAGCATCGTGGAGGTGCCCAAAACGGGACCCTCGAGCGGGGCCCAACGCCGCACGAGAAGTGCCAACGGGAGCGACACCACAAACGCAAGCAGGATAGAGACGGCTGTGATGTAGAGGTGCTGGCCGGTCATTTGCCGCAGCTCGTCGCCGCGAGTCTGGACGTACTCCCAGCAGACCCACTCGTTGCGCAACAGGCACGACGAGTCCGAGAGGCCGACCGGATTGACGAGCACGACACCGACCGTACCGAACAGGTGGTGGTGCGGCTCGGCGGAGGCACGCTCCTCTAGTGCCCGCCTCGGCTTCCCCTTTCGGCTGCTACGAGACAGCTCATCCCGCGAGATCGCGGCCGACCATCGCCCGCTCCGCCTGCGGGCCCGAGCCCTGCGCCCCGCTCTTCGCGGGTCGGTTCCTGGCGTCGTCCAACGGCGAGCGGCTGGGTGACATGGCGGCATAGGCTCTCCACCGATGGCTGAGCCGTTGATTTGCTCGGCGAGGGGCTGCCGTGCCACCGCGTCGTACGCGGTGGTCTGGAACAACCCCAAGATCCACCCGCCAGAGCGGGAGAAAATCTGGATGGCCTGCGAGGAACACCGTCAATCGCTGGCCGACTTTCTGGCCGCACGTTCCTTTCTGCGGAGGGTGGAGCGGTTGTAGCCGGCCGGTCGCCCTCGTCGGGTCGCGCTGGAACCGGGACGCGATCAGTTGGACGACTGCGGCGAGCGATGTTGCTGCGCGCAAGATCGTCACTGTCGAACCTGCCAGCCCCAGACCTAGGTGCCTGCGAGTTCTCGGCCCAGCTTCGCGCTTGCTTGGACGACGGCTTCCACGTCCGCCGGGCCCGTGCGGAAGTTGACGATGCAGGCCCGCAGCGCGGTCCGTCCGTCGCGCAGCCGCGCGTTCGATACGATCGCGACGCCTCGTCGCTCCAGCTCCTCGATCACCTCCACCTGGAGGGCGTCGAGCCGATCGTCTGGAACGTCGTCGGGCTGCACCCGCCAGCACACGATGGAGAGTTCCCGCGGCGCGGCCAACACCAGATCCGGCGTGGCCTGCACGAGCCGTTCCATGTATGCCGCGAGCAGGAGGTTACGGTCGATCATGTCGCGGTAGCCGTCGAGCCCATAGGCCTGCAGCGCCATCCAGACCTTGATCCCTCGAGCTCGCCGGCTGTTCTCCGGTCCGAGCTCAGCAAGGTCCACTCGGTCGTCCGTGGCGACGCGGGTATGGAGGTACGACGCGTGGAACGCGAACGAGCGGGCGAGCAGTCCGGGCTTTCGAACGAGCGTTACCCCGGCGTCGAGGGGTGCGTACAGCCATTTGTGCGGATCGCAGGCGATCGAGTCGGCAGCCGCGCTGGCTCGAAGTGCCAGAGGAGCGCTCGGCGCTAGAACTGCGAACGCGCCGTACGCCCCATCCACATGCAGCCACAGCCGTTCGGAGCGTGCCACGCGAAGCAGCTCGGGGATCGGGTCGACCGCGCCGGTACCGATCGTCCCCGCTGTCGCCACGATCGCGATGGGACGGTTGCCGCGCTCTCGGTCCTCCGCGATCATCCGGGCGAGCGCATCCACCCGCATCCGGTAGGCCTCATCCACGGGAACCAGCCGAACAGCGTCGGTTCCCAGCCCCAGCAGCTCCGCGGCCTGCTGATGGCAATAGTGAATCTCCTCGCTGGCGTACACACGCAGGTTCGGTGCGCTACCCGCAGCATTCATGCCCTGGCGGCGTACGTCCCACCCGGCGGCGTGATCGCGGATCACCGCATGCGCGACGATATTGGCGAACTGCCCTCCGCTGGTATAGACGCCCTCGGCCTCGGGCGGGAATCCGAGCAGCTGCTTCAGCCATTCGATCGACTGGACCTCGACCGCAGTCGCCGCCGGCCCACCCCGCCACAACCCGATGTTCGGGTTGATCGCCGACGTTACGAAATCCCCCAGCACTCCGACCGGATTCGGGGAAGAGGTGATGTAGGCGAGCCACCGCGGGTGCCCGATGAACGTGGACAGGGATGCGAGCTCCTCGAGACGGTCTGCGATCGCCTCAAAGGGCACTGGCGAGCGGGGGACGGGTTCCTGAAAGCGGCTCTGGACCTGGTCGGGACTTGCCACCGGCCCGGGTCGGCGCCATTCCCAGCCGGTAGAAACGTCCACGACAAGCTCCACCGCCCGCCGTGCCGCCTCGCCCACATCTGCGGGCCCCAGTCGAAGCTCACCTCCGGCAGGTCGGGCCGCACCATCTCATCCACGACGGCTCCCCTCGGTCGGCCACCCTCGGAATGACACCTTGGGCCGTATCGTCGCGTCGCTAGTAACGGCGAGCATACGAGGCCACGGGCTGAGCTGGGGCTTGCCAAGGCCATACTGCGTATGCATACTCAGTATCTATGTCCATCAGACACGGTTTGCTGGCCCTGCTGGCCGAGGAGCCGAGATACGGCTACCAACTTCGGACCGAGTTCGAGTCCCGTACCGGAGCTACCTGGCCGCTCAATGTCGGCCAGGTCTACACAACGCTTGCGCGGCTCGAGCGAGACGGTCTGGTCATGCCGCAGGGCGATGACGGCGAGGGCCACGCGTACTACGCCATCACCGACGTCGGCCGGGCCGAGGTAACGCGCTGGTTCGCCGAGCCGGTCGCGCGTAGCGTGCCGCCGCCTCGGAACGAGCTCGCCATCAAGCTCGCGCTGGCGATCACGGCACCCGGTGTGGATGTGCTGCGGATCACCCAGGCGCAGCGGACCCAAACGCTGCGTGCGTTGCAGGACTACACCCGGCTCAAGGCCCGAGCCACCGACCGGGACATCGCCTGGTTGCTCGTGCTCGACTCCCTCATCTTCCAGGCCGACGCCGAGATCCGCTGGCTCGACCACTGCGAGTCTCAGCTGGCCAGGGCAGAGGCGGCCGCGCACAAAGCGGCGGACTCGCGACCGGACCGCCACGCGATCACCCAGCACGCCAGAGGAGCCAGCTCATGACCAGGCCTGACCCGCAGCCAATCCTGCGCATGGTCGACATCCACCCGCACCCACGGCCGGGGCGAGGCCGCCGTACACGCGCTGCGTGGCGTCTCCCTGCACGTACTACCCGGCGAGCTGGTAGCGGTGATGGGCCCCAGCGGTTCGGGCAAGTCCACCCTGCTCACAATTGCCGGTGGGCTGGACGCGGCAACCAGCGGCGAGGCGTTCGTCGAAGGCGTGCCGCTCGGATCGCTGTCGGGCCGGGACCTGGCCCGGGTCCGGCGGCGCTCCGTCGGCTACGTCTTCCAGGACCTCAACCTCATCCCGGCGCTGACCGCGGCGGAGAACGTCGCGCTGCCGAGGGAGCTGGACGGGGCCTCGGCCCGGCAGGCTCGCCGGGAGGCGATCGACGCGCTGGCCGAGCTCGGCCTCGGCGACTTGGCGGACCGGTTCCCGGACGACATGTCTGGTGGGCAGCAGCAGCGAGCCGCGATCGCCCGGGCGCTGATTGGCCCCCGCCGCCTCGTGCTCGCCGACGAGCCGACCGGCGCGCTGGACTCGGAGACCGGTGAGGCGGTGCTCAGATTGCTTCGCGCCCGGTGCGACGCCGGCGCGGCCGGCGTGCTGGTCACTCACGAGGCGCGACACGCTGCCTGGGCCGACCGGGTGGTGTTTCTGCGGGATGGCCTCATCGTCGACGACACCGGCGGTCAGGCTGAAGCCGAGTCGCTGCTCGAAGGTGCGCGATGAGCGGATGGCGCCCGGCGTTACGGATCGCCTGGCGGGAGGCGCGCCGGCATCGGGGGCGGACGGTGCTGATCGCGGCGCTGGTCGCGCTGCCGGTCCTGGTTGGCGCCTTCATTGACGTTGCGATGCGGACCGGGGACCTGCCCGCCGCGGAGTCGGTGCGCCGATACATGGGGTCTGCCGCGGATGCCTACGTGCAGATCGACGCCTGCGCTCCGATCTCTGGGATCGGCTACCATGACCACCGCCCGTTCGCCGACTCGAGCTGTGATCATGAGCGCACGGACGAGGTGGATCTGGCTGCGTTGCTGCCGCCGGGCAGCACCTGGATCGAGACAAATCTCGGCGGCGACGCCAACGCGAGTCGGCTCAGCCACGGCGAGCGCAGCCTGCGGACCTTGCTACACCAGCTGGACACCTCGTCGCCGCTTGCCGACGGCCTGCTGCGGCTGCGGGAGGGGCGTTTCCCCCGCGCGCTCGGTGAAATCGCCCTGACCACCGAGGCGGCAAGCGCACTACGCGTCGCGCCTGGTGACGTGGTCACCTCCCGACAGATCGGCCAGGTCACCGTTGTCGGCATCATCGTCGAGCCGTCCTGCCTCGGCTGCGAGAGTGCGTGGGGCATGCCCGGGTGGTTCCGCTCACCGGACGCAGGCTCGCCGGACGCCGAAGCCGATGCAGGCCAAGTCGTCGGCTCCGGCACGAAGCAGCTGTACGGCAGCTACGGCAGCTTCCTGGTCGATCTGCCCGACTCGGTCGATCCGTTCCGGCTGCAGCACGATCTGCTCGCTGACGGTGTGCTGCTGGCGCCCAGGGCCGAAGCGCTCGATCCACCCCCGCCGCCGGTGGACTACGAAACCGCGGTCGACCCGATGGGCCTCGCTATCGCTGCGCTGGTCATCGGCTTCGGCCTGATCGAAGTGTGCCTGCTGGCCGGCACCGCGTTCGCGGTCGGCGCCCGCCGGCAGGTGCGCGACCTCGGATTGGTTGCGGCGGCCGGCGGCGAGCCCCGCCATGTCCGCCGGATCGTGCTGGCCCAGGGCGTGGTCACCGGCCTGGTCGGCTCGCTCGTCGCGCTGCCGCTCGTGATCTTGGTGGTCTTCCTTTCCCGGCCATGGCTGGAGCGAGTGAGCGGGGCACTCATGGGACCGCTGGATGTGCGGCCGCTAGAGCTGCTCCCGCTGGTCGGGCTTGGCGTGATTGCCGGACTTGCGGCCGCCATGGTTCCTGCGTTCACCGCCGGCCGGCTCCCGGTCCTTGATGCGCTGAACCGGCGGTTCAAGTCCACGTCGCTAGCTGTACGGTGGCCGAGGATCGGCCTGATCCTGTTCGTGGCCGGGAGCGGGCTGGCCGGGCTCGGCTCCTGGTTGTGGCTGCGCGCCGAGCAGGACTACCGGCGAGCGGTTGACGGCCTGTCGGTTCAGGTGACCGATCAGATGGTCCAGGTCGGCAACGGCCCGACCGGCGGCCCCTCGACCACTCCATACGTGGCGCTGCTGCTGACGGCGTTCGCGCTGGCCGCGCTGGGTCTCGCCCTGCTTGCCCCGACGCTGGTCGCGACGGTAGCCAGGGCCGCCCGGCGGCTGCCACTGTCTGCTCGGATGGGGTTGCGCGACGCCGGCCGGCACCGGCACCGCACCGGCCCGGCGGTGGCGGCCATCATGGGTGCGGTGGCCGGATCGGTGGCGTTGGCGTTCTGGGCGGTCGCCGACGACGACTACCGGGACCGGACCTATTCGTGGTCCCTGCCCGAAGGCTGGGTGCAGGTCGGGTTGTACACCGGCGAGGAGGACCTGGCGCCGGCCGCACTTCGCGACATCAGCCGCCTCGCTCCGGAGCTGCTTCCGGTGCGCGATGTGGTCCGAGCCAGTTCGGCCGTAGTCACACTCCCGGGCGGATCCACCGGGAACGAGCCCAGCTACTCACCGGCCTGGGCGCAGCCGGTAGCCGGCGGCTGCCCGACTCCGGATGGATCGGGTAGCAACGGCATGGTCGGCGTGGCGGATTCGGCCACGCTCGCGCTGGTGTTCGGCACGGTTCCGGCCGCAGTGGAACGCGCGCT
>DATBRJ010000019.1:0-18950 GCA_036560395.1 Actinomycetes bacterium
CGGCGGCGACCGTGGCCCCACTCGGCGGCGAGGATGACGAGATCGAGGGTGTGCCGCGGTTTCACCTTGATCCAGCCGGCGCCGCGGCGGCCGGCGGTGTAGGGCGTGTCGAGCGACTTGACCACCACGCCCTCGTGCCCACGGGCGACCGCGTCGGCGAAGAACTCGGTCGCCTGGGCGGGATCGGCGGTGACCAGCCGGGGAATCCGTCCGATCCCTGCCGGCGGCCGCCGCGTCGCTGCGGAGACCTGCCGGGCGGAAGCTGTGCCGGCAGGATCCGAAGGGGGTGCCAGGGCCACTGGCGGCTCAGGGACGAGCGCGGTGAGCACCGCGTGCCGCTCATCAGCGGGATGGTCAAGCAGGTCCTCGCCATCAACGTGCAAGACATCGAAGAAGAAGGTGCTGAGCGGCAGCTCGGCGCGCATCCGATCAATGTCCCGCCGGCTGCCGATGCGGCTTGCCGTGTCCTGGAAAGGGTGCGGTCTGCCATCCGGCTGGAGCGCGACGGCCTCGCCGTCCAGAACCAGCTCCCGAACAGGCAGCTCGAGCACTGCCTCGACGATCTCCGGCACCCGCGCGGTGATGTCGTCCAGGGTCCGGGTGAAGACCCGCACCTCGGAGCCGACGCGATGGACTTGAACCCGAATACCGTCGATCTTCCACTCGAGCGCCACGTCACGGAGCCGGTCTGCAACAGCGCCGGCGCCAGTCGGCTCGGCGCCTTTGGCGGTTTTGCCCGGCGGACGGCTCAGCCGGGTAAGAGCGGCGTCCAGGCTCTCCGCCGTCTCGGCCAGCATCGGTTTGACCGGGCGACCCACCTGCAGGCCCACCTCGGCAAGGGCGGCCGAGCCGCCCTGGAGCGCGGCTTGGGCCACCGGACCGAGCGAGCCATGGAGCATGACGGCCCTGCGCACCTCGGCGATCGGGATCGCGGCCGCCTTCGCGATCGCGTCCGTCATCACCCCATCCAGCGCGCCTTGTCTGAGCTCTCCGGACAGGAGTCCGTACAAGAACCGCTGCTCGCTCTCGGTCGCCCTGCTGAACAGCTCGGCGAGGGCTGCACGCCGCTCCGCCTGTGATCCGGCACCGGACAGCGCGCCGACTCGGCCGAACGCCTCGTCGACCTCTCGGACGGTGAGCGTCGGCTGGGTCGCCGCGGAAGGCATGTCGCGCAAGCTGGCCCAGCCGACCCCGATCTGGCGCTGCGTCAGGTCGCCGGACAGAAAGGCGACGACGGTCGCTACCGCCCCGGCATCATCCCCGTCGGATGCACGCTTCAGGCAGTCGGCCAGCTGCCCAATCTTGCCCAGCCGGGAGGCCGTCGACGCGACCGCTGCCGAGGTCTCCACCACCTGTGCGAAGAGCATGGCGTCATCCTGACAGGTGAGTCCGACAGCCTGTGCGCCACGCGTCAGACGCCGAGCAGCCTGGCCCCTGCCACCTCGATCGCCGCCTCAGACAACAGCACGGCAGTCGCCGCCGGCCCGAGCGGGATGATGCTGTCCTCGCTGGTCACCCTTGCGACGAGTCCGCCGAAGTCGGCGTCGACCAGGGCTGCCATCAGCCCTTCTGACACCCCTCCGCTGCGCCTTGTCTCGTCCGCGATCAGGACGCGGCCGGTTGCCATCGCCTCCCGCAACATGTCCTCGACGGGCAGCGGTGCCAGCCAGCGCAGATCGACGACTCGGCAACCGATGCCGTGGGCGATCGCGAGTGAGCGCGCGACGCGCAGACTCATCCGCAAGCCGTTGCCGAAGGTGACAATGGTGAGATCCCCGCCGACGCCATAGGTTCTGGCCCGCCCGACGGCGGTGTGCGCATCGGTCCACTGCGCAGGGGCCAAGTAGGGCGCGAGCCAGCCGCCGTCGCCGTCCTCGTAGAGGTCTCGCATGTGGTAGAGAGCTATCGGCTCGAGATAGACGCACGGCAGGCCCGCCGTCTCGGCCGTCGCGATGCACGTCCGCAGCATCGCGGCCGCGTCATCGGGACGGGCCGGTGAGGCGATGATCAGGCCAGGGATGTCACGGAGGACGGCCAGGGCGTTGTCATTGTGGAAGTGCCCGCCGAAGCCTCGTTGGTAAGCGTATCCGGGAACGCGCACGACCATCGGGTTCGTGTACTGCCCCTGCGAAAAGAACCGCAAGGTGGCCGCTTCGCCTCGCAGCTGATCCTCGGCGTTGTGCAAGTAGGCGAGATATTGGATCTCAGGAATGGGCAGCAGCCCCGAGACCCCGCAGCCGAGCGCGAGACCAAGGATGGAGGTCTCGTCCAGCAGGGTGTCGAAGACGCGGGCCGGCCCGAACCGCTGCTGCAAGCTGCGGGTGACCCCGTAGACGCCACCCTTCCTGCCGACGTCCTGGCCGAAGACGAGCAGGCCGGACCGCGCCGCGAGGGCGTCGGCGAGCGACCGGTTGATCGCCATTGCCAGGGTGAGCGGCCCCTCCTCCTCGGGGAGCCTCGGCTCGGCGTGTGAGCCGGCCGCGAACGCTGCCCGGCGCTCGGCGGGCGAGCCGGCCAGGCCGGCTCGGCTCGCCACGGCGGCCTCGCCCAGCGCCGCGAGCGGTTCCATCACCTGGCGGGTGGCACCAAGCCGCGGTTCGTGCAACACCCCCTCGGCAGCGGCGAGCACCCTGTCCCTCGCGCCCTCGTACCGCTCGATCACCTCGTCCGGGGTGCAGATGCCCCGCTCCACGAGCAGGCGTGCGGTGCCGACCAGCGGATCCGCCTTCAGGTCGGCGATCATCTCCTCTGGGGTTCGATACGCGGCCTCGACGTCGGTGCCGGCATGACCAAGGAAGCGTACGGTCCGCAGATGGAGGAACGCTGGCTTGCGGTGCCGCCGCACGAAGTGCACCGCTTGCGTCGCGGTCTGGAAGGTTTGCGCGAGGTCGGCGCCGTCGGCAGCGAAGTACCGCAGGCCTGGTCGATCCGACCAAGCGGCAGCGATCCACCTGGCGGGGGTAGGGACGCTGATGCCGAGCCCGTTGTCCTCGCACACGAACAGCAGCGGGACGGGCATCCCTTGACTCGACGAGTATGACGCCGCGTTGAGACCGGCGAGCGCAGTCGCGTGGTTCACCGTCGCGTCGCCGAAGCTGCACGCAACGATCGCATCGGCGGGCCAGCTGGTCTGCATCTCGAGCTTGCGCGCGCGCTCGATCGCGAAGGCGATCCCGACTGCTCGCGGCAGGTGGGACGCGATCGTCGACGTCTGCGGTATGACATTCAGCCCCGCGTGGCCGAAGACCTTGTGACGGCCCCCGCTGATCGGCTCAGCGGCCGCCGCGGCGACGCCGAGGAGTACATCCCGGACCGGATCGGTCACACCCGGCGCCTGCGCCGCGCGGGCCACGTAGAAGGCGCCAGACCGGTAATGCAGGAGCGCGGGGTCGGTGGGCCGCAGGGCCGCGGCGACGGCCGCATTGCTCTCATGGCCGGCCGACCCGATCGTGTAGAAGCCGGCCCCCTGTATTTGCAGCCAACGCGCGGCAAAGTCGAGGTGCCTGCTAGTGGCCTGGGCCTCGAACAGCTCAAGACACTCGCTGCCCGTCAGCCCACCGTCGCTACCGACCTGCTGTGACTCGCTGCTGACCGGCTCGTGTTCCTTCAAGGCCCGCACTGCGTCGATGAAATGCCGATCGAGCCGTGCGGCCTGGTCCTCGACCATCAGCTGAGGCGGAAAGCCAGGTCGGGCGTCAGCGAGTCGACATCCATCTGAGCCTTCTGCAATCGGCCTGAGTAGTCCCAGTTCATCGCCTGCCAGCGGGTGAACTGGTCGAGCACCCACTGCCCCGACAACCGGCTTCCGTTGCCCGAGCGGCCGTTCCCACCGAAAGGCACGTGTGCTTCGGCCCCGGATGTGGAGTTGTTGACGCTCACCATGCCGGCGTTCACGCCTCGCCGGAACGCGAAGACCTTTTCCGGATCCGACGTGTAGATCGCCGCGGAAAGGCCGTAGCCCGGCGCCACCGCCAGGTCGATGCCCTCGTCAAGGCTGCTGTACTGCGTTACTCCGACGATCGGGCCGAAGGTCTCGGTGCGGAACAGCTCGTCGTCTGCCAGGACGCCGTCGACGATGACCGGGTGATAGTAGAGCCCGCGCTCCGGGTCATCCCCCACGAAGCCTTCTCGGCGGTTGGCAGCGGTGATGCGTCCGATCCCGGTGGAGCCATGCACGCGGTGGCGATCGGTGATCCAGCCGAGGTACTTCTCGTAGGTCACCGCGAACTTCTCTGCGAGCAGCGGTCCATAGAGCACGTCCGTCACCGGGTCGCCGATCGGCGCCGACCGGACCGCTGCGTCGAACCGGGCGAGGAAGTCGCCGTGGACGTCCTCGTGCACGATCAGCGTGCCTAGCGAGGTGCATCGCTGACCGGCCGTGCCGAAGCCCGAGAAGAGCGCGCCGTGTACGGCGAGGTCCAGGTCGGCGTCCTCCGCGACCAGCATGGGGTTCTTGCCGCCGAGCTCTAGGCAGGGCGACTGCAGATGCCGGCCGCAAAGCTCCCCGATCCGAACGCCGACCGCCGTCGAGCCCGTGAAGCCGACCTTGTCGACCAGACCTCGGCTCAGCGCCTCGTCGAGCCCGGCGTAGGTCTCTTCGCCGTCCGCGAGCACGAGGCTGAGCACGCCTGGCGGCAGGCCGCTGTGCGCGAACAGGTCGAACAGTGCCGAGGCGCTCGCCGCGGCGTACTCAGCGGGCTTCCACACCACTGTGTTGCCGCAGAGTAGGGCTGGAATCAGGTACCAGGTGGGCACCGCGACCGGGAAGTTGCCGGCCGTGATGACCACGGCGGTGCCGACCGGGTTCCGGAAGGTGAACAACTGTTTGCTCGGCATCTCCGACGGAACGGTCTGGCCATAGAGCCGCCTGCCCTCCCCGAGGAAGAAATCGCAGGTGTCGACGATCTCCTGCACCTCGCCGCGCGCCTCAGCGAGAGGCTTGCCGATCTCCCGGGTGACGAGCCGCGCGAGCGCCTCAGCGTTCGCCGCGACGAGCCGCCCGATGCTGGAAATCACCTGCCCGCGAACGGGGGCGGGGACGTCGGACCAGGACCGCTGTACATCTTTCGCGGCGGCGCACGTTTCCACGACGCCGGAACGCCCACTCAGTGCAACCTCGGCCACCACCTCAGAGAGGTTCGCCGGGTTGACAGACTGATAGATCGCTCTCGTGCCTGTCGGCGCAGAGGACCCCGATGACTCCATGTCGTCCCTCGCTTGCTCGGCTGGCGCCCATCTTGTCGCCACTGCGACAAATGGGGAACTAGTCCGTTCCCCGCACTGGTCAAGTTTCCGCGCAGGCTGCATGCCGCCCCCGGTTCCGGGAGATAATCCGCACGTGCGCCTGTCAGCACGGGTCGACTACGCCCTGCGTGCCGCAGCCGAGCTTGCGGCCGCGCAGGCTGGCCCGATGACCGCCGACGAACTCGCCGAAGCGCAGGGAATGCCGGTTAAGTTCCTGGAGACGATCCTCGGGCAGCTGCGCCGGGCCGGACTTGTGCGGAGCCAACGCGGTCCTGACGGAGGTTATTGGCTTGCCAAGCCGGCAGCCGGGGTCTCACTGGCCGACATCATCCGGGTCATCGAGGGTCCGCTGCTCGGCGTCCGCGGCGAGCGGCCGGAGCATCTCGGCTACCAGGGCGCGGCGAAGCCGCTGCAGGAGGTTTGGATCGCATTGCGGGCGAGCGAGCGGTCGATTCTCGAGACCGTGACCCTCGCCCACATCGCTGCCGGAAGGCTGCCGGTTGAGGTCCACGCCCTCACCCAGGACCCGCAGGCCTGGGCACCGCACCAATAGAGCCGCTCAGCCACTTCGCTGATAATCCACGGGACGCGCAGTGTCAGGCTCGCGCGCGGAACAGGATCGGCCGTCCCGGCCGCGCCTGAGCGGCAAGCCATTGATCCTCCTCGTCAACGACGGCCAGCACTGGATAGCCGCCCGTGACTGGATGGTCGGCGAGGAACAGCACGGGTCTGCCGTCCGGAGGTACCTGAATCGCACCTCGCACCAGACCCTCGGGAGGCAGCTCGTCGTCCCGCCGTCGTGGCAGGGCAGGTCCGTGCAGGCGCAAGGCAACTCTGTTGCTCTCCATCAGAACCGTGTACGGGCCCGCGCACAGCAGATCCATCGCGTTGTCTGCGAACCAGTCCTGCCGTGGACCCGGTCGTACCAGGAGCGTGAGATCGGCCGGCACAGGATGGACGATCGGCGGATCAATGGCACCGTCCGTCACGTCACCCACGGGGAGAATCGAGCCGCGTTCAAGCGTCGGCGGCCCGATACCGGCCAGGACATCGGTGGACCGAGAGCCGAGGACCGCAGGCACGTCGATCCCTCCATGCACCGCCAGGTAGGTGCGCAGGCCGCGGCGGGGAGATCCAACTTGGACGACCGCGCCGGCGTCGACCGAGAGCGCCGCGCCGAAGGAAGCCGCCGAACCGTCGATCGTCACCAGGCAGGGCGCGCCGGTGACCGCCATCACGACCGATGTGTGGGCTCGCACCTCCAGGCCGCCGAAGGTCGCCTCGATGGCCGCCGCCGTCGGCGGATTACCGACCAGGGCATTCGCCAAGGCGAAGCTGCGCAGGTCCGCGGCGCCCGACAGCGGCACGCCCACCGCGGCGTAACCCGTTCGCCCGAGGTCCTGGATCGTGGCGAACGGCCCGGGCCGCATCACCTCGACTGCCCCGGCGCCGGGGGTCATCGTGCGGCCTCCGGCACGAAGACCACCTGAGTGCCGGGGCTTAACAGGGCCGGCGGGTCGCGCTGCACATCCCACAGCGCGGCCTCGCTTCGCCCGATCAGCTGCCAGCCGCCCGGCATCGCCCGCGGATACACCCCCGTGTACTCGCCGGCCAAGGCAACCGCGCCGGCAGGAACCTGGCTGCGGGGCGTATCGCGGCGCGGCACCCGCAGCGCCGGATCGCCACCGACGAGATAGCCGAAGCCCGGGGCGAAGCCACAGAAGGCGACCACGTAGCGACCCTTGAGGTGACGCTCCATGACTTCGGCCGGCTCGAGGCTGGTCAGCGCGGCGACCTCAGGAAGGTCTGGCCCGTCGTAGACGACCGGAAGCTCGACTGTCCGATCAGAGCCCCAGGCGAGGGGCCTGGGCCGGCGGCGGCGCAGCCAGGTCTCAAGTGCCGGACCACTGATCACATCCGGGTCGAATCGGACCAGAACCGTCCGCGCCGCCGGGATCAGCTCGGTCACGCCCTCGAGCGCCTCTCGCCGCAAGGTCGTAACCAGCCCGTAGACCCGCTCCAGGGAGTCCACCTCGGCGAGCACGGCTCGACTTCCGTACGGCAGGACGCGCACGCGAGACTCCCTCCCCAGATCCGGTGTTGCTCACCAGCGACCTGTCGTCTCCACCTGACTATCCCGCTCGGTAGGCGAACCGTTACCGACTGGCGCGAAGCGGTGCACGGCAATGCCGTTGTCCAGGAGCTCCTGGCGAACCCGCTGGGCGATCCGGACCGCGTCCGGTGTGTCCCCGTGGACGCAGATCGATCGCACCGATATCGGCACCACCGAGCCATCCACCGCCTCGACCTCCCCGCCAGCGACCATCCGTACCACTCGCTGCGCGATTGCCTCCGGCTCGTGCAGCACGGCGCCAGGGGCGCCGCGCGGGACCAGGCGGCCGTCTGGGAGGTAGGCGCGGTCGGCGAAGCCCTCGTGGATGACCGGAAGGCCGGTCGCGGCGGCAATGCGCAGGAAGGTTGAGCCGGGCAGTCCAAGCACGGGCAGCCGAGTGTCGATGTCGCGGACCGCGGCCACGACCGCAGCCGCCTGCACCTCGTCATCGACGATCCGGTTGTAAAGCGCGCCGTGGGGCTTGACGTAGGTCACCGCGGATCCTGCGAGACGGGCGAAGCCGTCGAGAGCGGCGATCTGGTAAACAATCTCGTCGGTCAACCGCGCCGGCTCGACATCGATAGCCCGGCGGCCGAAGCCGGCCAAGTCCTGGTAGCTCACCTGAGCCCCGATGGCGACGCGCCGCGAAGCCGCCGCCGCGCAGACCCTTCGCATGATCGTCGGGTCGCCGGCGTGAAAGCCGCACGCGACGTTCGCGCTGGTCACCAGGTCGAGCAGGGCATCATCGTCGCCGAGCCGCCAGATGCCGAAGCCCTCGCCGAGATCAGCGTTGAGGTCGACCTCGCTCACCCTGCCATGGTCTCTCAATCGGCTCGGCGTGGCGCACGAGCCACGCCACAGGCCTCATCCGGCCAAGCGAGCGCCTCCTCGGTCAGCGCGACGCCGCACCCAACGCGGCGTGCGGACGACCGCCTCTTCAGGGGCGAGTCGTCGGGCGCTTGTCACCAGCTGCGCATGACGTTGAACACCCGCCCGCCGAGGTCATTTGCATGCGTAAGTGAAAGATCCCTTGTCCGACTTTGCCGTCGGTTCCAGCACCTCGAGGGTCGCCTCTGCATCGAAGCTGCCCTTTCCCTCGAAGGTCCACCGCAAGGTGACCTCCGTGCGCTCCCGTCTCGCCGGGATCTTCACGGCCAAGACATTGGATGCATGCCCGTCGTTGCGTACCCAGCGATAGCGCACGGTTCCGGCGCCGCCATTGGTGCTGATGACGCCTATCACGTCAACCGTGGAGTTGCACGCTGGTTTGACCGGTGGCTGGACCTCGACATCGCTGAGGATGAGCTCCCCTGGCGGGCGGAAAATCCAGTAAACGACGCCTGCACCCGCCAGCAGGAGCGCGAGCACGCCAAGCACCAGGGCAACGCGAGGGATACGCCGCTTCCTTCTCGGCGCCTCAGCGGCCCGTCGCCGCTGCCCGTGGCCGGGTACGCCCGTGGTGGGGCGTACCCGATAATCCGCTGATGCCCCATAACTTGTGGGCGGTCCATAACCCGCCGGAGCCTCGCCATCGCCCACGTCGCCCGCTCGCGGTGGAGCGAATTCCTGACGCATTTGGACGACAGGCGGCGGCTGCGCGGCGAGGGCGACACTCGGCATGATCACCAGGCCAGATTGGGCGGCCGCCGTGAGCAACGACCGGGCCGAGTCGGGGGGATCGGTGAGAACTGTTGCGTCGCCGACCGCCACCTGGCCTGCTGTTGTGGTCTCAAGGTCGGCCCCGTGGCTTGCAGCCACAAAGTTGGCCATGTGCGCCGACCACGCCTGCTTGGCCGAGATGAGAGCGGTCCGGTCGAGGAACCGGCTGGGCAGCACAGCTCGACCGTCGACCAGCCGGAGCCTGCCCTCGTCCAGCCCCTCGATCTCAGCCGTGGCGGCTGCCTGACCAATCAGCGCCGAACCTTCAACGTCGTCACCTGCCCAAGCACGGGCGAGTTGCGCTGCGAGCCGAGCCCACCCCCGGGCATCGTGAACGGCCTCGCCCGGGCGTACTTCGAGAGCGACCGCAAGGCCGACCTCGGCAAGAGCAGCCTTCCCATTCGGCCCAATCAGCACCGTTGACCCGCCCAAGGCACCGTGGACGACGCCTGCGGCGTGCAGTGCGGCAAGCGTTTGGGCGGTTTCGTTCAGGAGCGTTGCGGCGCTTCCCGCATCGAGCCGCCGGGCGGAACCATCGTCGATGAACTCGGCGACGGTGGGCCCGGGGGCCACGACGGTTATGAGCCAGACCGTGTCGTCTGCGGCGACGAGATCCGCCACCGGCAGCACGCCAGGCAGCCCGAGCGCCTGAACGGAGGCGACGTTCGCGGTGAGCCGATCCGTGACGGCCGGATTCCTCACCAACGCCGTATCGAAACGCAGGACGCCGCTCAGCGCACCTGAGGCGTCGACCGCCAGGTACCAGTGCCCGCAGTCGGTTGTCCGCAACAACCCGACGAGCCGGCGACCGGCCACCGATCTCGTTGTCACGACGCCACCGAGTCGCCGCCGGTGTGACGTATCCACCTGCCTCGGCGCCGGCGGCACCCCAGCCGTGTCGTTCTCACCGCTCCCCCGCCTTGCTGGTGTCCTGCGCGGAGCTATAGATAGAGCCCGGTGCCACCGTCCTCGATCCGCTCCGAGGCGACCGCGTGCAGATCGCGTTCGCGCAGCAGAATGTAGGTCTCGCCGCGCACCTCGACCTCGGCCCGGTCATCAGGGTCGAAGAGAACCCGGTCACCTGGTTCGACAGTACGTACGTTCTGCCCCACCGTCACCACCTCTGCCCAGGCCAGCCGCCGCCCTACCTGCGCCGTCGCGGGGATCACGATGCCGGCCGAGGAACGGCGTTCGCCGGATTCGGCGTCGAGGTGGACCAGGACCCGATCATGGAGCATCCGGATAGGAAGCTTCTCCCCCAAACGCATCGAGCGCGTCTCGGGCTCCTGGTTCTGGCCGCCAGCTCTCCTGGTTGTCACAGATCGTCACGGTACGCCAGAAGGGCCCTTCTGCCGATCCCCGGCAAGTTCCCGGCACCTTATTGCAAGGTCTTTGCAATAACATGTTGGCAGCAGTACCTTGCCCCCTATGACGACTGTCCGCGCAGCTCGCTCAGCCGCCGGACTCGCGATCATCAGCATCGCCGCCGCGCTTATGGCTGGATGCGGAACAGACGACGGCACCGCGAGCGGGCGGCTCAAGGTCGCCAGCACAGTCGCACCGATTACCAGCATCGCCGCAGCGGTGGCCGGCGATCGCGCCGAGGTGGAGGGCATCGTCCCCGAGGGCACGAACAGCCACACGTTCGAGCCGGCCCCGCGGGTCGCGGAGCTCGTCAGCACCGCGGATGTCATCTTCGTCAACGGCCTCAAGCTCGAGGAGCCGACGGAGAACCTCGCCGAGCAGAACAAGAAGAGCGGCGCGGAGATCGTTGAGCTCGGCACGACGGTCCTGCCGAGGGCCGGCTACATCTACGACTTCTCGTTCCCCAAGAAGGACGGCAAGCCCAACCCTCATCTTTGGACCGATCCGGCCTACGCGATCAAGTACGCCCAGGTCATTCGGGACACCCTGAGTAAGCGCGATCCGGCGAACGCATCGGCCTATGCGGCGAACTATGCCAAGTTCGAGACGGCAGCGAGCGCCTTGGCCGATGCGTTGCGCTCGGACCAACGGTCGATCCCCGCCGGGCAGCGCAAGCTCCTCACCTACCACGACGCCTACGCCTATTTCGCCAAGACGTTCGGGTGGACGGTGATCGGCGCGGTCCAGCCGAGGACCTTCGAAGACCCGGCCCCGGCCGAGGTCGCAAGGCTGATCGACCAGATCAGGGCGCAGAAGGTTCGGACGATCTTCGGCTCTGAGGTCTTCCCGTCGCGGGTCCTCGCCGAGATCGGCCGCGCCACCGCCGCGAAGTACGAGGACACCCTGCGCGACGACGACCTCCCGGGCAAGCCCGGTCAGCCGGACCACTCCTGGCTCGGGCTCATGCGCTACGACTACATGACAATGCTCAAGGGTCTTGGCGGCACAACCGCCCATCTCCAGCAGGTCAGCCTCGACCTCGGCGTGCCCGACAAGGCGGTCTACCCACAGTGAGAGCGCACGCATCCGTCCCGCTGATCCGGCTGTCCGGTGTGACGATCAGCTATGACCGGGGCCCGGTGCTGTCAGACGTGACCCTCGACATCACCGAGCGGTCGTTCACCGGGGTGGTCGGGCCATCAGGGGCCGGGAAGACGACCTTGCTCCGGGCAATGCTGGGCACCGTCAAGCCGGTATCCGGCAAAGTCACCAGGACAGTGGATCTGGCCGTCAGCTATGTGCCACAGCTGGAGACGGTCAACTGGAACTTCCCGGTGACCGTGGCCGAGTGCGTCCTCATGAGCCGTACCACTGGGCGCACCCTGCCGTGGGCGAGTCGCACCGAGAAGGCAGAGGTCCAGGCGGTTCTCGAGCGACTGGGCATCGCAGAGCTAGCCCACCGGCACATCAGGGAACTGTCCGGGGGCCAGCAGCAGCGGATGTTCCTCGCTCGGGCACTGGTCCGCCGACCGCGAGTCGTCCTCCTCGACGAACCCACCTCGGGTGTCGACGTCAGCACCCGGCACGAGGTCCTCCACCTCCTAGCCGACCTGCATGCAGACGGCATCGGAATCGTCCTCACGACACACGATCTCAACGGCATGGCGGCCCACCTCCCGCACCTCATCTGTGTCAACCAGCGAATAGTGGCAGCCGGAACTCCGGCGGAGGTGATCACGCCGCTCGTCCTCGAGAAGACCTTTGGTGCCCGGCTCGAGGTCCTCCAGCACCTGGGCATGCCGGTCGTCGTCGACGACCACGTCCTCATCCCCAGAAGTGCTCGGTTCACTGAGGGTCGACATGACCTCCAGTCCCTTCCGCTGGACGGGCGAACCGCGGCAGCGGAGACGGCGAGGGCAGCCTCATGATCGGCTCACTGCTCCATCCGCTGGGCTTCGCGTTTTTCCAGAAGGGCTTGCTGGTCGCGGGACTGTCCGGAGCGCTGCTCGGCCTCATCGGCGTCTACATCACCTTGCGCGGGATGAGCTATATAGGGCACGGCCTGTCTCACGCGATCTTCGGCGGCTTCGCGGCGAGCCAGCTCATCAGCGCTGCACACTACGTCTGGGGCGCAGGGATCTGGGGGATCGGGTCCGCGCTCGCGATCACCTCAGTGACCAGGCGCCGAAGGATCGGCGCGGACGCCGCGATCGGAGTGATCACCACGGCCTCCTTCGCGCTCGGCGTCGCGCTGCTGTCGCATTTCGGCTCGCGCGGGCCGAGCTTCGACAGCGCGCTCTTCGGAAGCATCCTCGGCATCTCGTTCGGTCAGATCGCCGGTCTAGTCGCCGTCTGCGCGCTGACCGCGGTCTTCGTGTTCCTGCGCCACCGGGCATTGTTGTTCGCGACCTTCGATCCCGATGTCGCGGACGTGAGCGGTGTCCGCGTTGCCCGTACTGATGCGGCGCTGATGGTCATCCTTTCGCTCGGCATCCTCGCCACGCTGACCGTCATCGGCGTCACCTTGGTGGCGGCCATGCTGGTCATCCCCGCGGTCGTCGCCCGCATGCTCACCCATTCGTTCGCCCGGATGTTGTGGCTGTCCACCGTCCTCGGCGCCGCGTGTGGCCTTATCGGGATGTACGCCAGCTATTACGCGGAGGTACCGTCGGGCACGATGATCGTGCTGACCGGCGCCGCGCTGTTTGTGACAGCCTTGGCCGTCACCGGCGGCCGCGGCCTGCGGCGTACCGCGGAGCTTCGCGCTTAGCGGTCGAGACGGCGCCGGACGGCATGCGAACACTGGTGTCGAAGGCGACGACAGGAGGATCTTCGACGTGACCGACGACGGACGACTGGCGCCCGGCGACAGCGCGCCAGACTTCACGCTCTCCGACGCCGACGGCAAGCCGGTCTCCCTGAAGGACTATCGCGGCCAGAAAGTGATCGTCTACTTCTATCCGGCGGCCATGACGCCGGGATGCACCAAGGAAGCCTGTGACTTCAGGGACAACCTCTCCTCGCTCGGGGGGTCGGGCTACGCCGTCATCGGGATCTCACCGGACAAGCCGGCGAAACTCGTCCAGTTCCGTGAGGCAGAGGGTCTGACCTTCCCGCTGCTCTCCGACCCCGACCGCTCTGTGCTCAAGGCGTACGGCGCGTGGGGCGAGAAACGGCTCTATGGCAAGCCGGTGACCGGCGTCATCCGGTCGACCTTCGTGATCGACGACCAGGGCCGGATCGAGCAGGCGCAGTACAACGTCAAGGCCACCGGCCACGTCGCCAAACTCCGCAAGGATCTCGGCATCTAGCGCTCCGCCCGCACCGCGGTTCGCATCAGCACCTGGCCACGGCGGCGGGGCCGCTCCCGGCCCCTCCCGGCGAGGCGCATGGGCGGGAACAGGGGTCGCTGCCAGGCTCCCTTCCGATCAGTGGACTCCCACCCAGAGCCTCGAGCGATCAATGTCCCATCACCCAGAGCAACCTGGGCCGAGCCCGTGATCATTGGACCGTCAGCCAGAACAAATCGCCCACGGCCTCTGGCCGGATGTCCATTGATCGGCCCCTGACCAGCGCCACGTCGGGCTCAGGGTCCAACGATTGGGCCGCCGCCGTATCGATCTTGGTCGGCGACCGTAGCTGTGCCGGGCAGTACGATGATCTGGCGCGCGAGTGGCGGAATCGGTAGACGCGAAGGTTTTAGGTGCCTTTGCCCTTGGGCGTGGGGGTTCGAGTCCCCCCTCGCGCACCCCTCCCGCGGTCGGACTCGCTGGCCGACCGATCAGCGTCGGCGTCGGGCGCGCCCTGCATTGGACGAACGGAAGCATTGGTATGTCGCGCCGGGGGCGGATATGTCTACACGACTGACAACCCACTCGACGGGCGCGGAGAGGTCGGGCGCTGCCCAATCGACACTGACCAGTTCGATTTACGTCGGTGCGGTGTCGAGCCTGTCGACCTGAAGCAGTTGGAACCGAGCTGCCGCCAGCATTCCGGTCGTGTGGCAGGTGAGGCGCTGCGGGATCGCCCTCGTGGCGCTATCTCCAGGCTTGTGACTGTGGCTGGCGGGCGGTGAGAGTAGCGCCCCGGCCGCGCAGCCGACCAGCAGCGCTGCGGCGAGCCAGAGCGGTGCAGCCGGATCGACCCAGCGCAGCAGCACACCCCCGACGAGCGCGCCCACGAGCATTGCTCCGACCGATATCAGACGCCGGGCACGGACCGGCCACGGCGTGGCGTCGGCTACCGGCCCGGTCACGGTCAGCGTCAGGACCGTCGTGGTGAGATCCGGCACAGCGAGCCGGCGCACGATCGCATTCTGGCCGCCGAGCGCTATCGCCAGCAGACTGATCAGCGCGAGCCGCGCCGCCGACCCGTCCACTCCAGCCGTGACAGCAACGACAACAGCGACGAGGACGATCCCGGCCTGAACCGCCGTCACGGCGGCGAGAAGCAGGCCGCGATGGACCGTCGACCCGCGAGACCACCTCCCACCGAGGAACGCTCCGCCCGCGAAAGCCAAGATCGCCGTTAGGCTCCGGGTGATCGAGATATCACCGGCACCGGCAATCCCGAAGCCGAGGAACACCACATTGCCGGTCATGTTCGCCACGAACACGTGACCGAGTCTTAGATAGCTGAACGCGTCCACCAGTCCGGTGACTACCGTCAGCGCGACGAGGAACACCGGCAGCGGCCCGTCCGAACGCTGAGCGGTCATGAAGTCATGGTGGCAGGATCACGAGTCGCCCTGGTCGGTGAGCCGCATACTCAAACCCGGTCCACGGCTCCTACTCCTGCCGACGCACGCCGCCCGATTCTGCGCACCCCTTCACCGCAGCATGTGCAGGCGCTTTGCGATGACCGGGACGAGGGCGCGTAGCGCGCGGCCGCGGTGGCTGATGGCGTCCTTCTCCGCCGGAGTCTGCTCGGCCGTCGTGCGAGTCTCGCCGAGAGGAACGAAGATCGGGTCGTAACCGAACCCGCCAGTCCCCCGCGGCTCGCGGATCAGTGTGCCGTCCAAGCGGCCTTCGGCCACGTCCTCGCTGCCGTCGGGTGTTGCCAGGGCTGCGGCACACACGAAGTGGGCCGTCCGATGCCAGTCGTCGATGTCGGAGATCTGAGCGAGGAGCAGGCGGAGATTCGCCTCGTCGTCCCCGTGCTTGCCCGACCAGCGGGCGGAAAATATGCCAGGCATTCCGCCGAGGACGTCGACGCAAAGTCCCGAGTCGTCCGCAACGGCCGCGAGACCCGAGTACGCGCATACAGCACGAGCCTTCAGCAGCGCGTTCTCGGCGAAGGTCAGGCCGATCTCCGGCACATCGGGCATGTCAGGAAACTCGCCGAGGCCGACCAAGGCGATGTCGAGGCCTGCTTCGGCGAGGATCCGCCGCAGCTCGACGATCTTCCCCTGGTTGCGGCTGCCGAGAACCAGCCTGGTCACTGCTCCAGCGCCTGTCGCTGGAGGCGGGTGAGCTCGGCGCAGCCGGCTGCGGCGAGATCGAGCAACGCGTCCAGGGTGGCCCGGTCGAAGGTCGCACCCTCGGCGGTGCCCTGGACCTCGACGAACTCGCCGGTGCCGGTACAGACGACGTTGACGTCGCTGTCCGCGCGGACGTCCTCCTCGTAGCGCAAGTCGAGCATCGGCTCGCCGTCGATCACCCCCACCGAGACGGCGGCGACCGAGCCGACCAGAGGCTGCGCATTGGGCTTGAGCAGCTTCTGCTGCCGCATCCAAGCCACTGCGTCGGCCAAAGCGACCCAGGCCCCGGTGATAGCGGCGGTCCTCGTGCCTCCGTCAGCCTGAAGGACGTCGCAGTCGAGCACGATCGAGCTCTCGCCGAACAATGACAGGTCGACGGATGCCCGCAGGCTTCGTCCGAGCAGCCGGGAGATCTCCTGGGTGCGGCCGCCGAGCTTGCCGCGGACAGCCTCACGATCCGAGCGGGTCGACGTCGCCCGTGGCAGCATCGCGTATTCGGCGGTGACCCAGCCCTTGCCGCTCCCGCGGCGCCAGCGAGGCACCGTGTCGAGCACGCTCGCCGTGCACAGCACTCGGGTGCGCCCGAACTCGCAGAGCACCGAGCCTTCGGCGTGTTCGGTCCACCCGCGTTGGAAGCGCACGGTCCTGAGCTGGTCCGGGGTCCGTCCGTCGATACGCGTTTCACCCACGCCCGCGACCCTACCTGGCGGATCAGCGGCCGCGTCGCCGGTCGACCCCCACCCGGATCGGTAGGGTGCCGCTGTGGCTGACGCTCCGATCGGAATCTTCGACAGCGGCTTCGGTGGGCTGACCGTCGCGCGAGCGATCATCGACCAACTGCCGCACGAACCGGTGCTCTACCTCGGCGACACCGCCCACCAGCCGTACGGGCTCAAACCCATCGCCGACGTCCGCAAGTACGCTCTCGACTGCCTGGACGATCTCGTCGACTCCGGCGTCAAGCTGCTGGTCATCGCGTGCAACAGCGCGAGCGCGGCAGTCCTGCGAGACGCTCGGGAGCGCTATCCCGTGCCGGTCGTCGAAGTGATCAAGCCGGCGGTCCGGCGCGCAGTGAAGACGACCAGGAACGACCGGGTCGGCGTGATCTCCACCCCGGCAACTAAGACCAGCCTCGCCTACGAGGACGCCTTCGCCGCGGCCCCGCACGTCACGCTCACCACGCAGGCCTGCCCACTGTTCGTCGAGTTCGTCGAGCGTGGCATCACCACCGGCGACGAGCTGCTCACGATCGCCCACGATTACCTCGACCCGGTCGCCGCCGCGGGGGTGGACACCCTGATCCTGGGCTGTACTCACTATCCGTTGCTGACGGGCGTCATCTCCTATGTGATGGGCGAGGATGTCGCGCTGGTCTCCAGCGCCGAGGAGACCGCGCAGGATGTCTACCGAGTGCTTGTCGAGTACGGGCTGCAGCGCCGCGACGGTCTGCCCGAGCCGCAGCATCGGTTCCTCACTACTGGCGACCCGCTCGAGTTCAAGCTGCTGGCGCACCGCTTCCTCGGACCCGAAGTGAGTGGCGTGGAAACGGCGATCGCATGAGGCTGACCGTCGTCGGGTGCTCGGGGTCCTATCCCGGGCCACGCTCAGCGGCCTCGTGCTATCTCCTCGAAGCGGACGGCACCCGTATCCTCCTCGATCTCGGCAACGGGGCACTCGGCCCGCTGCAGCGATACACCGACCTCGACGACATCACCGCGGTCCTGCTCTCCCATCTCCATCCGGATCACTACGCCGATCTCTGTGGGTTTTACGTCTACCGGCGTTACCACCCCGACGGGCCGCGGCCGCCCGGCCCCGTATACGGCCCTCGGGGAGTCGCCGACCAGGTTGCGGCGATGTACGGCCGGGGGCACCTGCAAGATCTGTGCAGACAGTTCGACTTTGCCGAGTGGAAGCCGGGGACGCTGTCCGTCGGGCCGTTCACCGTTACCGTCGCCCGGGTCGCCCATCCGGTGGAGACGTACGGGATGCGGGTGGAGAACGCGGGTCGCGTCCTCGCTTACTCCGGAGATACCGGCCCGTGTGACGCGCTGACTCGGCTCGCGCGGGACGCGGACATCCTGCTCAGCGAGGCAGCCTTCCTCGAGGGCATACCGCATCCGCCGGAGATGCACCTGACAGGTCGCGAAGCGGGCGAGTGCGCCGAGCAGGCCGGGGCCGGACGGCTGATCCTCACGCACATACCGCCATGGAACGATCCGCAGCGGAGCCTGGCCGAGGCCGCATCGGCCTATCACGGTCCGATCGACCTTGCTCAGCCTGGCCTCACCATAGACGTCTAGCGTCCCGTTAACGAGGTCCTTTGACGGATACCTGAGGACCGCTGGACGCATGGCAAGGCCGCAGCGAGCCCTCGTAGCGGCGCTACGTGGGCGGCGAGAACGCGGCCAGGCGCCAGCGGGACCAGGCAGACGCAAAGAGACTTCGTTAACGGGACGCTAGCGTCGCCGGTCAGATACCGAGGAGATGCGGCGCCGTCGCCATCGAGCGGAAACGACCGGCGGGATCCGGAACGAGTCGCCGGGTCGCGAGGTCGAGCAGTCCGCAGACTCCGGTCAGCTCTGCGACGAGCACACCATCCGGACGGCGATACTCCTGCTCGAGCGTGAACGTCCGTCTGTCACCCCAGAGGAAGTCGCATGACACGTCGACATCGTCGCCACCTCGGAGCTCCCTGCGGTAACGCACCGTGGTCTCCAACGCCACCGGTCCGACACCTGAGGCGATGAGCCCGTCCTGCGAAATACCCGCCGCTCGCAGGAGCTCCCAGCGCACATGCTCGGCGTACTGCAGGTAGACGGCTTGGTTCAGGTGCCCCTGCGTGTCGAGTTCGTAGCCCCGCGCTCTGATCCGCACCTGGAACGGCTCCACCACCGGTCGACCTCCCTCGACGCCAAGCAGGCTTACACCCGGACGACCGCGAGCGGCCGTCGATGTTCTCTCGCCGTCATGCCCACAGTTGGCCCTCGAGCCGGTGTACAGCCTCGTCGAGCGTCCCGGTGTAGGCACCGGTCGACAGATACTTCCAGCCGGCATCGGCGACGACGAGGCAGATGTCCGCACGCTGCC
>DATBRJ010000020.1:0-32646 GCA_036560395.1 Actinomycetes bacterium
GCCGGTGCCGTGGATGCTTCTGCTGCTCGACGACTGGTCGAGCTTCTCTGAAGCCTGCGACCGTGTCAGCGGGCGCCCCCTCTCGACTCTCCGCAGGCTGCTTCGGGATGGGCCGTCCGCAGGACTTACGGTGGTCGTGACCGGCGATCATGCTCTGCTAACCACGCGCATGGCGTCGCTGATTCAGAACCGCATCGTGCTTCGGCTGACCGATCCGGCGGACGCCGCTTTGGCGGGGCTGCGGGCGGGAGCTATCGGTCCGTCGGCTGGGGATCCCGGGATATCCCGCCACCGCGTGCCTGCTGGTCGTGGCACTCTCGCACCGACCGGGCACGCGGTTCAGATCGCCTTGCTGGGATCCGATCCGGGCGGAAGCGCACAGACCGCTGCACTCGACCAGATCGCCGAGGCGGCAGCGGCGGGGCAATCGCGGATGTCGCCTCCGGCGGGCCTCGTGCGCGTTGTGCCGCTGCCAGGCCGGGTACTCCATGACTGGAAAGCTGCACCGCCCCTCGACGCCAAATCCGCCAGCCCTCCGAGGGACAAGACCCCGACGTCCATCAACGCCGCACCAACAGCTCCCGGGGGCAGCCCCCGTGGGACATGGCTGTCGCTCGGTGCGGGAGGCGACCTGGCGGAGCCCATCGGCATCGATTTGTGCCACTACGGACGCCTGCTGCTCATCGGTGGCCCCTCGGGCAGTGGTAGAACGACCTCGATCCGCTCGATAGGCGCCTGGGCGGACTGTCACGGCCTCACAGTCCTGGATATCGACGACGACGGCGAGGCGGATCTGATCACCGGGACCGGGACCAACCGCGGACCGCTCATCGTCGTCGCCGATGACGCAGAGCGGCTGTTGGGCCGGCCCGCCGAGGAGGCTCTATGCCGGCTGCTGGCCCAGCCGCCGCCGTGGTTCCGCGGTGCCGCTATCGCCGGTTCAGCTGACGCCTTCGGGGCAAGCTTCTCGCCGCTCGCCGCCGCGGTACGTCGCCGCAGTGCAGTGCTGCTCCTTGGGCCGCCGAGCCGGGCCGACCTCGAGCTTGTGGGCCGGCGCATCGACCGCGACGACGATCCGCCACCCGGGAGGGGCGTCCTCGTCATGGGCAGCCGAGAGGTCGACATCCAGCTCGCCGTCTGTGAGACGCCCTGACAGCAGCCCCCTGTAGTGCCCAATGCCATGCAGCAGGCGAGGCGTCCTCGTCATGGGCAGCCGAGAAGTCGACATCCAGCTCGCCGTCTGTGAGACGCCCTGACAGCAGCCCCCTGCAGTGTCCAATGCCACGCAGCAGGCGAGGCGTCCTCGTCACGCGCAGCCCACATCCAGCTCGCCGCCAGCCAGACACCCTAACCGCAGCGCCCCGGCCGCATTACACGACGCCGCGCAGGAGGTGAGACGTGCTGACGTCCTCGACCGCGGCCGCCGAGAAGTCGACATCCAGCCAGCCACCGCCTGCCAGGCGCGCTGACCGTGGCGCCGCGCTGCAGTGCCCGACGCCAGCAGGTGAAGCGTCCTCGCGGGCAGCGTCCACCTGTGCGCCTAGGGCAAACGTCACTGTGGGGATTCAAGAGCCACCGTCTTGCCCTGCTCGGACCGCGGCAATGGGCGCGTGGCGGCAAGTCACGCACGCACAGCCGACGGGAACTTGCGAGGGCTAGAAGGCGTCACCGCGGCGAAGAAGTGTGCGGATGACCCGCATCGCAACCGACATGGTGGCGAGATCGTAAGCGTCGCCCGCGACGATCTCGTCGAGCGTCTGCTTGGCTCGGGCGACGGCCCCGGCGTTGCGCGCAGCCCAGGCGGCGAACCGTTGTTCAGGCGTCGCATCCGGGCCGCCGAACGCCAGGACATCGAAGGTGAGGCCGGCGTGCGCGGCGAACAGGTCGTCCCGCAACGCTGCCCTGGCCATCGTCTTCCATCGGTCGTCGCGAGAGAGCGCATTGATCCTGCCGAGCAGGCGGGACAGCGACAGCCGGTCGGCTAGATCAAAATGCACCTCCGCCACCAGCGGAACGGCTCGCCCGGAGTCCTTGGCTACCTCGACGATGTCCAGGGCCGAAAACGCCGGGTTCATGCCCGCCGTCGCGGCCGCAAGGTCGGACGGGACGCCGCTCGCCACGAGCTCATCCCGCTCCCGCTCGAAGGCCGCGAGGTCGAGGCCGCGCACGAGTTTGGGCAGCAACTCGACAACCTCACGGACGCCATCCCTGAAATGCGCGATCTCCCCGGCGATGTCGAGCGGAGACCGCCGGTTGTGGAGGAACCAGCGCACCCCGCGCTCGACCAGCCGCCGCCCGGCGAGCCGCATCGTCGTCTGGACGTCGGCGGGCACCATCGTGTCCAGCGCTTCGATCGCGGCCCAGTGACCGTCGATGTCGAAGACCGAGCGGGCGACGATGTGGGCTCGGACGATGTCCGCTGTCGGCGCTCCGGTCTCCTCGCGCATGCGGTATACGAAGGATGTGCCGGCCGAATTCACCAGGATGTTGACCAGGGATGTCGTGATGATCTGGCGCCGCAGCGGATGGCCCTCGATCCGTTCATGGAAGCTCGGATCCTCGCGCAGGGCCTTAGGGAAATATGCATAAAGCAGCGACAGCAGGGCCAGGTCGTCGGGCAGGTCGCTGTCGAGCAGCTCCTCGGCGAGGCTGATCTTTGCGTAAGCCAGCAAGACCGCGAACTCGGGGGCGGTCAGTCCCTGACTGTTCTGCTGGCGTTCCTTGATCTGCCGGTCGGTCGGCAGGCATTCAAGGGCACGGTCGAGCTCGCCATCGCGCTCGAGACGGCGCATGAGCCGGGCATGGACATGCAGCATTGCCGGCCCCTGCGCGAGCGCGGTGGCGAGAGCGACGTTCTGGTCGTAGTTGTCCCTCAGCACCAGCTCGGCTACGTCGTCGGTCATCGCGACAAGCAGTTCGTTGCGCCCGCTCTCGGTCAGCTCCCCCGCCCGAACCATCTCGTCGAGCAGGATCTTGATGTTCACCTCGTGGTCGGAGGTATCGACACCGGCGGAGTTGTCAATGGCATCGCTGTTGAGGCGCCCCCCGGTGAGCGCATACTCAACCCGGCCACGCTGGGTCAGCCCGAGGTTGCCGCCCTCCCCGACACACTTGCACCGCAGGGCGGCGCCGTCGACGCGTACGGCGTCGTTGGCCTTGTCCCCGACGTCGGCGTTGGACTCCGTGGAAGCCTTGACATACGTACCGATCCCGCCGTTCCACAGCAGGTCGACAGGTGCAACCAGGATCGCTCGGATGAGCTCATGCGGGGGCATGGCGGTGGGTGCATGCCCGCCATCCGCATCACTGCCGATGCCAAGTCGCTGCCGAACCTGTGGACTGAGCGGGATGGACTTGGCGCTGCGCGGGTAAACGCCTCCGCCGGCGGAGCTCGCTTCCGTGTTGTAGTCGGCCCACGAGGATCGCGGCAGGTCGAAGAGTCGGCGCCGCTCGGCATAGGAGGCGGCCGCATCCGGATTCGGGTCGAGGAAGATGTGGCGGTGATCGAAGGCGGCGACCAGCCGGGTGTGCTCCGATAGCAGCATGCCGTTACCGAACACATCGCCTGACATGTCGCCTATGCCAACCGCAGTGAAGTCCTGGCGCTGGCAGTCGACCCCCATTTCCCTGAAGTGCCGCTTGACCGACTCCCAGGCTCCGCGCGCGGTGATGCCCATGGCCTTGTGGTCGTACCCTGCCGACCCGCCCGACGCGAAGGCGTCGCCCAGCCAGAAGCCGTGGTCCTTGGACAGCTCGTTGGCGATGTCGGAGAAGGTCGCGGTCCCCTTGTCGGCCGCGACGACGAGATAGGTGTCGTCGCTGTCGTGCCGGACCACCTGCGGCGGCGGGACAACCTTGCCACCGACCAGGTTGTCGGTGAGATCAAGGAGCCCACTAATGAAGGTCCGATAGCACGCGATTCCCTCCGCGAGCCAGGCCTCGCGGTCGGCGGGATCGGCTGGACGTTTCACCACGAAACCGCCCTTGGCGCCGACAGGCACGATGACCGCGTTCTTCACCATCTGGGCCTTGACCAGGCCGAGTATCTCGGTACGGAAGTCCTCGCGCCGGTCGGACCATCTCAGACCACCCCGCGCGACCGCGCCGAACCGGAGGTGTACGCCTTCCACGCGCGGCGAATACACCCAGATCTCATAGCGCGGTCGGGGTGCGGGCAGGTGGGGTACGGCTCGCGGGTCGAGCTTGATCGAGAGGTACGGTTTCGGCCGCCCTGACGCGTCTCGCTGAAAATAGTTGGTCCGCAGGGTTGCCTCGATGACCGCGAGAAACGCACGCAGGATCCGGTCCTGGTCCAAGCTGGCGACCGAGTCGAGTGCGCCCTCGATCTCTTCGACGATCCCGGCGACGATCTCGCGGCCGCCGGTCGTCGCCGCTCCCGAGGCGGCAACAGATCCGCCATCAGCGGCCACTGCGAGTGCGGGATCGAGACGAGCGGTGAAGAGGCTCGCCAGCAGCTTGGCAATGCGTGGATTCGATGTGAGCGCCTGTTCCATGTAGTCCTGGCTGTAGGTCGAGGTGCACTGGCGCAGGTACTTGGCGTACGCGCGCAGCACCATCGCTTCCTGCCAGGAAAGGCCCGCGAGCAGGACCAGCGCGTTGAAACCGTCGTTTTCCGCCTCGCCCCGCCACACAGCGGCGAACGCATCCTGGAACGGCTCCCTCAGAGTTCCTGGCGGGGCGGCCAGCCTGCTGGCGTCATAGCGCAGCCCGAAATCGTAGATCCACGCAGGTGTGCTGTCCTTGCGTTCGACGCCGTACGGTCGTTCGTCGATCACCTCGACGCCCATCCGCTGCAGAACCGGCAGGACGCCGGTGAGCGAGAGCGGCCCGCCGAGCTTGTAGATCTTGAATCTCCGCTCGCCCGGCCGAGCTTCCTCTGGCTCGTACAGGTTCATCCCGAGCTCGGTCTCGCTCGCCAAGTCCTCCAAGCGGCGCAAGTCAGCGACCGCAGTCTGGGCCGGGAAGTCCTCCTTGTACGCCTCGGGGAAGGCGTGCTCATATCGGCGACACAGATCCCCTGCGGCCACTTCGCCGCATAGCTCGATCACCGCTGCGCCGAAGTCGTCCGCCCAGGAGCGGGCGGCCGCTGCCAACCGCTCCTCGATGCGGGCAACGTTGTAGTCGGTGAGCGCGGCTGGATCGACCCGGACGACGAAGTGCACCCGCGCGAGCACCGACTCCGTGAGCTGGGCGGTGTGGTCGACGCCCAACCCGCCGAGCTCCTCGCGAAGGATCTCCTCCATCGTTTCGCGGACCTCGGTGGTGTAGCGGTCGCGCGGCAGGTAGACCAGAGCGGAGATGAACCGCCCATAGTCGTCCCGGCGCAGGAAGAGCCGCAACCGCCGCCTTTCCTGCAAGTGCAGCACGCTCGTCGCGGTTGGCAGCAGCTCGTCGACGGAGATCTGGAACAGCTCGTCGCGCGGATACTCCTCGAGCACCTGCCGCAGGGCCTTGCCGCTATAGCTGGCCCGCGGGAATCCGGCCCGGGACAGAACCTCCTCCGCCTTGCGGCGTACGACCGGGATCGTCATCACGCTCTCGACGTAGGCCGTGGTGCTGAACAGCCCGAGAAAACGCCGCTCGCCGATCACCTTCCCGTCCGGCCCGAAGCTGCGGATGCCGACGTAGTCGAGGTAGGACGGACGATGAACAGTCGCCCGGGAATTGGCTTTGGTCAGGGTGAGCAGTCGCGGATCCTTCGCCCTCGCGCGAGCCTCGGGCGACAGCTCCCGGAACGAAGTCGAGAGCCGGCGGTCGGATCGCAGGATGCCAAGCCCCGTGCCCGGGAGCGATCTCAATACGTCCTCGCCGTCCTCGACCCCGAGGACATATTCGCGGTAGCCCAGGAAGGTGAAGTGGTCGGCGGCGAGCCACCGCAGTAGGTCGGCCACCTCGGTGGCCTCCTCGGGGGGCACCACCGGCGGCAGCTTCGCCACCTCGTCCGCAAGCCGGACCGCCGTTCCCCGCATCTTCACGTAGTCCTCGACCGCCTCGCGTACGTCGCGCAAGACCCGCTGCAGATTCCCCTCGATGTCGGCGAGCTCGCTGGAACCGGTCTCCCGGTCGATCTCGACGTGGATCCACGACTCGACGTATGCGTCCGCCGGCGCCATGGCGGGATCGGAGGTGTCGACGACCGCCGCGAGCGAACCGGTCACATCTCGGCGAACGACAAGCTGAGGATGGATCACCCCGTGAATGCCACGGCCGAGCCTGGAGAGTTCCATCGTCACCGAATCAACGAGATAGGGCATGTCGTCGGTGACGACCTCGACGACGGTGTAGGGACTGGTCCAACCGTCGCCTGCCGCCGGATTGTGGACGCGCACCTGCGCTGTTCCCTGTGGGCGCCCTGCCGCCAACCGATAATGCGACAGCGCCGCACCCGCGACGTCAGCCGGCGTTCGGCCAAGCAGCTCATCGGGATCAGCATGCCGGTAATAGCGCCGAATGAAGACCGCGAGCGCATCGACACCGAGGCCGGCGGCAGTCAGCTCCTCAGGCCCCTCGCTTTCGGATGCAGCGACCTTGACCGCTCGATCGAGGAGATCGGCTTTGGCCTCGGCGTCCGTCCCTTGCATCTTCGCCAGCTCCCCTGCCCGCACCATTACGGGACTCCCTATTCAGGGTTCCAGGAATTGTCTCCTGGTCCAACATTCCACAATATGTCCTGGTTACAAGCGGTCTCGAAGTTCCCAAAGCAACGGGTAATAACTCAGCGCGAGTCGCTTGCGCAGGTAAGGCGCGCCGCTCGACCCGCCGGTGCCGGACTTCGTGCCGATCTGCCGCTCCACCATCATCACGTGCCGTGACCGCCACAGGGCCGCCGCCTCGTCGTGGTCGACCAGGGCCTCGGCGAGATCCCACACGTCGGAATGGCCGTCGCGGTCCCTGGCGATCACCAGCAGTGAGTCGAGGATCTCCGCGTCCGTTCCTGCGGGGAGCCCGCGATCGGCGAGGACCTTGCAGAACGCGTCCCACAGCGTCGGCTCTGCCAGCCGGCGGGCCAGCCGCTCGCGTTCGGCCGGCGTGAGACCGCGGAAGCGGTCGAGAAACGCGGGATCCTTCGAACCGGAGACGAATTCCAGCTCGCGGAACTGGACGGACTGGAAGCCGCTGGCCGGTGCGAGCGCGGACCGGAAGACCAGGAAGTCCTGAGGCGTCATGGTCTCGAGGACGGAAATCTGCTCGATCAGCACGCGTTCGATCGCCCCGACGCGATGGAGCAGATGGCGCGCCCACCACAGCTTGCCGGCGAACATCGCGTCACGCGCGGACTCGACCTCGTGGAGGAGCTGCTTGAACCACAACTCGTAGACCTGGTGGATGGTGATGAACAGCAACTCGTCGTGGGCCGGCGGGTCGGAAAGCAGCCGCTGCTGGTCGAGCAGCTCCTCCAGCCGCAGGTAGGAGCCGTAGGTGAGGCGCGCCCCCTCCTCGCCGAAGCTGCGGCTGTGCCCGCCTTGCGCTCGGTCCCCGGCGGTGCCAGAGGTATCGCTGGAGCCAGGCGACGACGCTGTCACGAGCATCAGACTAACGCTGGTCGCGCGGCCATCAGCCCATGTGTGGATAGCGATAATCCGTTGGCGGTACGAAGGTTTCCTTGATCGAGCGAGGGCTCACCCAGCGCAGCAGATTCAACACGGAGCCTGCCTTGTCATTCGTGCCCGAAGCGCGCGCCCCGCCGAATGGCTGCTGCCCGACGACCGCGCCGGTCGGCTTGTCGTTGATGTAAAAGTTCCCGGCCGCGAACCGCAGCGCTTCGCTCGCCTGCGCGATGGCGTGCCGGTCCGAGGCGATGATCGACCCGGTCAGCCCATACGGTGCGGCCGACTCCATCTGCGCGAGCATGGGCTCGTAGTTGCCGTCGTCGTACACGTGCAAGCCGAGTATCGGCCCGAAGTACTCCGTGGTGAAGATCTCGTCGGTCGGGTCGCTCGACTCGAGGATCGTCGGCCGAACGAACCACCCCTCGGCGTCGTCGAGCTGGCCGCCGGCGACCACCGAGATGTGGTCCTGGCCACGGGCCCGCTCGATGGCGATCTTGTGCTTCTCGTAGGACCGGTCGTCGATGACTGCGCCCATGAAGAGGGACAAATCCTCGGCGAGGTCTCCCATCGAGAGCGAGTCGGTCTGCGCGACGACGTCATCGCGGATGCGATCCCACAGCGAACGAGGGACGTAAGCGCGGGAGGCCGCAGAGCACTTCTGGCCTTGGTACTCGAACGCCCCACGAATGAGCGCCACGCGGAGGACGTCGGGGTCGGCGGACGGGTGGGCGACGATGAAATCCTTCCCCCCGGTCTCCCCGACCAGCCGCGGATAGGTCTTGTACGTCGTGATGTGATCTCCAACGGTCCGCCAGAGATGCTGGAAGGTCCCGGTGGACCCGGTGAAGTGAATCCCGGCCAAGTCGGGATGCGACAGCGCAACCCTCGACATCGCGTGGCCGTGCCCGGTCACCAGGTTGATCACTCCAGGCGGCAGGCCCGCGGCCTCGAGCAATCGCATGATGAAGTGCGCGGAGAACTGCTGGGTCGTCGCCGGCTTCCACACGACGGTGTTGCCCATCAGCGCGGGAGCCGTCGGCAGGTTGCCGGCGATCGAGGTGAAGTTGAACGGCGTGATCGCCAGGATGAAGCCTTCCAGCGGGCGATGGTCGAGGCGGTTCCACACGCCGGGCGCGGAGATCGGCTGCTCGGCGAGGATCTGCCGGGCGAAATGGGTATTGAACCGCCAGAAGTCGATCAACTCGCAGGCAGCGTCGATCTCGGCCTGGAATGGCGACTTGGACTGCCCGAGGACGGTGGAGCCGTTCAGTGTCGCCCGCCACGGCCCAGAAAGGAGATCGGCGGCCTTCAGGAAGATAGCGGCGCGGTCATCGAACGACAGCGACCTCCAGGTGGGCGCCGCCTGGCGCGCAGCGTCAATGGCCGCGCGGACGTCGTCCTCCGTCGCGTTGCCGAGAGTGCCAAGAACGGCATGCCGGTTGTGCGGTTGGACAACGTCGATCTGCTCCCCGCCGCCCAGCCGCTGGGCGCCGCCGATCGTCATCGTGAGCTCCACCCGTTCCGCGGTGAGCTCCTTGATCCGCTCCTCCAGGGCGAGCCGCTCCTGGCTTCCCGGGGCGTACGACTTGACCGGTTCGTTGACCGGGTCAGGCACTACGGTCACGGCATCCATGCTGGCGTCTGCTCCACGATCGTCCACGCTGATGGGGTTATGTCATGCATCGTCGCACGGACGCGGCGGCACGGCGAACGCGCGGCGAACCGCTTGGAGGTCGGTCGAGGCAAAGCGGTGTCGATGGGGCAGGCGCGGACCAGCGGGGTCCGCCGCCGGCTGGCTGAGGTCACGCGCGACCCAGGAGATCAGAGATCTCCTGGGTGGCATACCAGAGCAGTTCGTGATCCTCGACGGTGTCGAGCAGGAACTGGGCGTCCCCGTCCCCGGCGTCGGCATCCGGTACGGCGCCGAGCGCGGCGCGAACGTCGTCGACGGCGTCGTCGCTGTCGACATGGACCGAGGCGAAGCGGTGGATCGGCGTAGCGACGGACACTCTGACGACCGCCCGCGACCCCTCGTCGATCGGGCTGGACAGCGCGACCAACGCGGTGTCAGGAATATCCGCGGCGATGACCACCCGGAGCGGCGGGCCCCAGGGTCCGACGGCCAGCTGGCGTAAGGAATCCCGTGCGGCGTCGGTCATCGCGACGTACTCGAGCTCCTCCACATCACCGTCCGTGTACCACTCTCGGAGGGCTGGCGTGACCGCGTAGGCCAGGAAACCAGGTGGCAGCCCGCCCGCCTCGACGATCTCGCGCAGCCGCGGGAGCGTGGCCGGAATGTAGATCCTCACCGGCGCACCGCCACGGTCAGCTCGTCGAGTGCATCTGTCATGCACTGAGCGACGACGTCGAGGTCGGGCAGCGCGTCCCGGTCGGCGTTCAGGCCGATGCAGAGGTTCCCGAGATACGAAGTCACGCCGATGCTGAGGGCCTGGCCTGGAAGGAGCGGGACGACAGGGTATGACTCGAGCACCTGCGCGCCGGCGACATAGCGAGGTTCTTGCGGTCCTGGCACATTTGTCACGACGAGGTTGTAGGCCCGGCGGGAGAGCCCACCTGCGGCGCGCGCACCGAGCGCATGCAGCGTCGGTGGGGCGAAGCCGGACAGTCCGGCGAGTGCGTCCGCGCCCACCCGCTGACCGCTCACGTTGTGGGCCCGCATCCGGAAGCCCACCTGGTACAACCGCACCAGCGGATCGGGCTCGCCGATGGGAAGGTCCACGAAGTAGGAGGCAGCCGTCAACAGCGGAGTGAGCCCGCCTTGGGAGTTCGTCGCACCGCCGCCGCGGACGCTGACCGGGACGAGGGCGCGCAGGAAACTTCCCCGTCCGACGCTCTCCCCGCGAGAGAGCAGCCAGGCTCGCAGACCACCCGCCACCACGGTGAGGACCACATCGTTGATGGTGCTCGTCACCTGGCTGGCGCCTGATGCTTGGCGAGCCGCAGGGGGAACCTGACGGGCGCGAATCAGGCGATAGTCCTCGAGATTGGTGCGAACCGTGGCGAAGCGGCGTTGAGCGCCGATCGGGGTGTTGAGCGGGCTCGCCGGAGCCGGTTGCGCGGCGAAGCGCGCAGCAGCGCGCGCCACCGCGGCGGCTCCGCTCGCGGCATCGCCAAGCCGGCGGAGCGTGTTCTTGATGTCGGCGACGCCGGTGTCGACCAGACGGCGGGGACTGCGCACGGAATCGGCGACGGCGCCTGCCACCAGTTCGGCCCAGGTTGGCTCGGGGATCGGCCGCCAGGCCGGAGCACCGTTGGTCTCAACAGGCGCCGGCGACCGATCAAGAATCACCTGCGTGAGATCGACGGCCGTGACCCCGTCGACGAGCGCCTGATGCGTCTTGGTAATCAGAGCGATCTCCGGCTGTACAGATCCGGCTTCCGGAAGGGACCCTCCCGCTCCCCCGTCGCCTGGAGCCAACCCTTCGACAACGTACATCTCCCACAGCGGGCGGGCCCGGTCCAGCGGTCGGCTCTGGACCCGGGCAACCAGTTCCAGCAGCTGCTCGCGGGTGCCAGGTCGCGGCAGCGCGGACCTGCGCAGGTGGTATGCGATATCGAAGTGGGAGTCGTCCACCCAGACCGGATTTGCCAGGTGGCCCGGCACACCGAGCACTCGCTGCCGAAACCGGGGAACCAGGGCCAGCCGATCCGCGACGAGTGCGGAGAACCGATCCCAGTCGAGCCCGGAGGGTGGCAATGAGCAGATCGTGACGGTTCCGATGTGGAGGGGTGCGACAGGTCGCTCGACGTACAGGAATGACACGTCCTGCGCAGTGAGGCGGTCGGCCACGGCGAGGTCCACTCCCTGGTCAGCGCTACGTCTCGCGCGTGCTCGACTCTGGGGGACTTTCATGGTCCCATGAACGACGTTCATTGACGGGCAGCGGCCCCCGGCGCAGCCGTCCAGCACTCGCATTCCACGGTGGCCCCCGAGGATCGCACGGGTGCGCTCGCGTAGTGTTCCGTCGGTCGTTGGAGGGGATGCGTGCGCGCTTTTCGCTCGACTTCGCCGATGGTGGCAGTGGGCGGAGCACATGAGCTCTCCCCGTCGCTGCTGTTCACGCTGGTCGTGAAGTGATCAATATGCTCAGGAGTACGGCGTAGTCGTGGCGGCACAGCTGGCTGGGTCTGCCCACCAGGGCAGCACATTCTTCGCGCACGGTATCGGTGGCAGGCAGGACCTGCCGATCTCGTTCTCCCTCGTACTGGCCGGCGCCGTCGCCGCACTGGTCGTTTCGTTCGGCGCGCTCGGCTGGCTGTGGCGCACGTCGCGGCTGCGGGGGGCCGCAGCAGGCCGCGCACTGCCGGCGGGGATCCAGCGGGTTCTCGACTCCCCGGCGTTCCGTTGGGTGCTGCGGGTGCTCGGGCTGCTGCTCGCGGGATTCGTTGCGGTCGCGGCGTTCCTCGGACCAGATCTGGCCACCAACCCCACTGCGACGTGGATCTACGTCTTGTTCTGGGTCGGTATCGTGCCGGCTTCGCTGCTGTTCGGGCCTGTATGGCGGCAGCTGAATCCGATCAGGACAATCCACCTCGGCGTGTCGCGGTTGCTCCAGACGCCACCGGATCGGGGACTGCTGCCGCTCCCTAGGAGCCTGAGTTACTGGCCCGCCGCGGTGTCGCTCTTCTCGTTCACCTGGCTGGAACTTGTCGCGCCCGACCGCGCGACCACGCCGGTCATCAGGCTCTACTTCCTGGTGTATTTCTTCGTGCACCTGCTGGCGGCCGTGGTCTACGGCTCCCACTGGTTCGACCGCGGTGACGGCTTCGAGGCGTACTCCTCACTCGTCGGCCACATGTCGCCACTCGGCCGGCGCAACGACGGCCACCTCGTGCTCCGCAGCCCATTCAACGGGCTCGACGCGCTGGTGCCGGCCCCCGGCCTGGTCGTGACGGTCTGCGTTCTGCTCGGCTCGACCGCCTACGACGGGTTCTCCAGCTCGGCGACGTGGGTGAGGACGACAACCTCGAGCAGCTTGTCTCCACAGGCGCTCGGCACGGTTGGCCTCGCCGGCTTTGTCGCCACCGCCTTCGTCACGTACTCCATCGCCACCTGGCTGGCCGGCACCCTCGGAACCGGCTCGAGACGAGCGTTGCCAGGCGCGTTCGTACACTCGATCGTCCCGATCGCGGCCGGCTACGTGATCGCGCACTACTTCTCCCTTTTCGTCTTCGAGGGTCAGCACGCGCTGATCCTGGCGTCGGACCCGCTCGTCAAGGGCTGGAACCTGTTCGGTACCGCGCACCGCACCATCGACTACACCGTCATCTCTGCCAGCACCAATCGCCGTTGTCCAGGTCGTCGCGATCGTGCTCGGCCACGTGATGGGCGTCATCTCGGCGCACGACCGGGCAGTCAGGCTCTTCCCGCCCCGGCAGGCGGTGGCAGGGCAGCTCCCGCTTCTAGCGCTCATGATCTGCTACACGGTTGGCGGGCTGCTGCTGCTCTTCACGAGTTAGCGCGTCCGAGCGCTCAAGGACACGCGGGCCGAACGACGTTGGGTGGTCGCGCTGCCGATGAAGGGCTCCTCCACCCCGTCCCGCGATGGGACAAGGGCGCTTTGAGCCCGACTATGGGGTGAAGGTGCCCTTCATGCGCCGAGGTCGGAGAGGGCGGGCAGGGTGGCACGGGCAGCAGCGCTCGCCTCAGCGGCAGAGGTCGCGGCCAGGGCGGCAGCGGCAGCCTGCTGGCACTGGTCGAGGGTGTGCGCGGCCAGGGCGGCACGGACCATCGGCAGCGCACCCGCGCTCATCGAGAGACTCGTTACTCCGAGGCCGACCAGGACACAGGCAAGCGCTGGAGCGGAGGCCGCCTCACCGCACACCCCACAGGGCTTGCCCGCCGCCTGCCCAGCCGACGCCGCGGCTGCGACGAGATCAAGCAGCGCCGGATGCCATGGGCTCTGGTAAGCGGCAAGCGAGCCCACCTGCCTGTCGGCGGCGAACGTGTACTGGGTAAGGTCGTTCGTCCCGAGGGACAGGAAGTCGGCGTGCTCGAGGATCGATCGAGCCCGCAGCGCCGCGGAAGGCACCTCAACCATCACGCCGAGTGGCCCCTCGAGGCCCTGCGCGCGGCCCGCCTCGACGAAGGCCTGCGCATCCGTTGCATCGGCGACCATCGGTGCCATCACCTCGAGCAGCGCACCGGCTTGCGCCGCCGCGGCGGACAGCGCCCGAAGCTGGGCGGCGAGCACATCCGGCGCAGTGAGCAAGGCCCGCAATCCCCGGACTCCCAGAGCCGGGTTCGGCTCGGCGGCGATGCCGAGGAATGCAAGCGGCTTGTCCGCGCCCGCGTCGAGCACCCGCGCCACGACCTTGCGGCCGGAGAATCCGATCAGTACGGCCCGATAAAGCCCGACCTGCTCGTCCTCGCTCGGCGCGGTCGTGCGGTCGAGGAAGACGAACTCGGTCCGGAAGAGGCCGACACCCTCCGCGCCGGCTTCGAGTGCGGCGGCCGTGTCCGCCGCGCTGCCGACATTGGCCAGGAGCGGCACGCGGTGACCGTCGGCGGTGCCACCGGGTCCCGAGCCACGGGACATGGCGGCGGCCCGGCGGGTCATTGTCGCCTGGGCCGCGGCGACCGTCGCCTCGTCGGGCTCCAGCTGGATCAGGCCGGCTGTTCCATCGACCAGGAGCCTTACACCGTCACGGATCGCGGAGGTCGCCCCGACGCAAGCCACCACCGCCGGTACGTTCATCGCCCGGGCAATGATGGCCGTGTGGCTGGTGGGACCGCCCTCCTCGGTGACGAAGCCGGCCACAAGCAACGGATCCAACAAGGCGGTGTCGGCGGGGGCGAGGTCGCGCGCCACGAGCACGGACCGGGTAGTCAACGACGGTATGCCGGGCACCGCGACCCCGAGCAAGCGTGCGACCACCCGGTCCCTGATGTCGTCGAGATCGGCCACCCGCGCAGCCATGTAGTCGCCAGACACGGCCAGCAGAGCGCGGTAGGTGCCGAACGCTTCGTAGACCGCCCGAGCGGCGGTCTTCCTCTCGTTAACGTGGCGGATGACCTCCTGGGCCAGGCCCGGATCGCGCGCCATCAGGGCCTGCGCCTCCAGGACAGCCTGGGCGTCGCCGCCAGCACGACGCCCGCGGTCCTCCAGGTCTGCAGCGACCGCCGCAAGGGCATCCTCGCCGCGCACCAGCTCAGCCTGGCGATCACCGGTGAACGGCGTATCCGGCGGTTCAGGGACTTCGCCGCCGACCAGGACGGCGGGACCGATTCCCATGCCGAGGCTTGCCCCGACGCCGGTCAGTGTCACAACACCCTCGCCCGCCGGCGCGGGCTGTACCGACTCATCCCCCAGACTGGCCGTCACCTCAGCCACGTGCGGCGTCGGGGTCGAGGATGGCCTTCTCCACGGCAGCCAGCGCCTCGTCGGCTCCGTCTCCATCCGCGCGCAGGACGATCTGCTCGCCGCCCCCCACATCCAGCGCGAGGACGGAGAGGATGCTCTTGGCGTTCACGTGCTCCCCGCCGGGACGCCCGACGGTGACTTCGGCCGGTGCCCTTGCAGCGGCCTGGACAAATACCGCGGCCGGTCGGGCATGCAGGCCCACCCCGTCGGGAACCATCACCGTCACCTCGGCCATCTCCCAGCTCCCTTCTCGGCCGTCCCGCGGGCTCAGGGACACAGTCTCCCAGGAAACGTCAGGCCCAGGTGAACAGCCGCTCGCCCGCGGTGAGCCAGCGGCCGACCGGCTCGGGATCCGAGACAGCGTCCGAGCCGGCGTCGAGCGCGACCACCGGGCAGACGGGAGACCGGCCGCCCGCCTCAACGTCGGCCGGATTCCACCGCAGGACAGCCGTGCCCGGCTCGACGGCATCGCCCTCTTGCGCGAGCAATTCGAAGCCCGCGCCGTCGAGCTGGACGGTATCGATGCCGAGATGCACCAGAACTCCGCGGCCATCGCCTGCCACCACCACGAAGGCGTGCGGATGGAGTTTGACGATGCTCCCCGCGATCGGCGAGACCGCCGTTCCAGGAGCACGCATCGGATCGACCGCCAGACCGGGACCCACCATAGCCGCCGAGAAAACCGGATCAGGCACCTCCACCATGGCAAGGACTCGTCCGGCGACCGGCGTACAGACGCTCAGCGCCGCGAGTCTGCCCGCCAGCTCGCCAGTCGACGCCGCACCTGGCTCGGTGGATGGGGGGACGTGACCGCCGCTGTTTTCGGCTGCCGTTTCGTCGCCGGGTGCGGAAGCAGACATCAGAGCAGATCCTCGATGTCACTCGCGATCGTGTCCGCTTCAGGACCGACGATGACCTGCAGGCCGCCGCCCATCCGTACCACACCCATCGCGCCGGCGGCCTTCAGCTTGGCTTCGTCCACCAGTGACGCGTCCTCGACCTCGGCCCGCAGCCGCGTGATGCAGGGCTCAACCTCGATGATGTTGTCCGCCCCGCCGAGCCCAGCGATGATCTGCTCCGCCTTGGTCGTCATCGTGCTACCTCCATCTCTGGGTTCCCCCGCACTCGCCCGAGCGCCAGTTGAGAACGACTGCCCGCCGGAATCTTGACCGCAGGGGACGGGCCTCGTCGAGACCCCGGCGCAGATCTGTTGGATGTTCATGGGTCTGTGGCACGGCATGACATCGCACGACGTCGCTCCGCGCCGCACCACGCCCTTGCCGCACCGAGAAGAGCGACATTCGGGACCGGGGGATCTGATGCGCCAGGGAGCTAAGTCAGGCCTGGCTCGCTCAGCACGCGTGGTCGGCTCGTCCGCAGTGAGCAACTCACAGTGAAAGAGCCGCTGGCTGCCCCGTGTCCTCTTGATACCACCGACCGGCTCTGGTCTAGTCCGGTCTAGACCAGCAGTTCAACTAGCACATCTCATACCAAGAGGTGGCGAAGTGGGCTCCAGGCCGGGTGGGTGGCGGATCGGTCTGCGCAGTCCAGTGCCCAAGTCCTTCCAGCTTCGCGACATCCTGCTGGAGCTGATGACCTCTGACCTCACCGCCGACGACCAGATCCGTCGGAGCGAGAGCTCAAGCAGCGAGTCAGGCTCTCCCGGATGCCGGTCCGGGCAGGCGATCGATCGCCTGGTGGCCGAGGGACACCTCTATCGGGCTCCCGGAAAAGGCACCGTCCCCCTCATCCATCCGGAATCGGAGGAGACACATGAGCTCCACGTCAGCAGCCTCGGCGACCTACGCCGGAGGAGGCGGTGGTGTGTTAGGCACTCTGTCGCGCATCGGCCGCAGCCTGATGCTGCCGATCGCCGTATTGCCCGCGGCAGCCCTGCTGGTGCGATTTGGGCAGGACGACATGCTCGGCAAGGACGGCCTGGACTGGACCGATGTCGCCGGGGTCAACATCGCCGCAATCCTCGCGAAGGCTGGCGGCGTTCTCTTTGACAACTTGCCGCTGCTCTTCGCGGTGGGCATCGCCATTGGCTTCGCGAGAAGGTCGGACGGTTCGACTGCCCTCGCCGCGGTCGTGGGCTGGCTTGTCTTCAACACCGTCTTCAACGAGATGGTCGCGGACAACGTCGTGCAGATCCGGCCGGACGGCACCCCCGTGCTCCCCACCATGGGAGTGCTCTCCGGCATCCTCATGGGTATCGTCACGGCCCTGCTCTACCAGAAGTTCTACCGTGTCAAGCTGGTTCCGTGGCTGGCGTTCTTCGGCGGTCGCCGGTTCGTACCGATCGTCACCGCTGGATCCGCCGTCATCCTCGGCATTTTCTTCGGCGCTATCTGGCCGCCGATCGGTGAGGGGATCAACACCTTCGGCGATTGGCTCGTTGACCAAGGCGGAGTGGGAGCGGGGATTTACGGGACGGTTAACCGTCTGCTGATCCCCTTCGGACTGCACAACATCATCAATCCGATCATGTGGTTCATCGTCGGTGAGTACACGCCGCCTGGAGGCGAGCCTGTGTTCGGAGACCTCCACCGTTACTTCGCCGGCGACCCCAGCTCCGGCCTCTACATGGCCGGCTTCTTCCCAGTCATGATGTTCGGGCTCCCCGCCGCTGCCCTCGCCATCACGCACTGTGCGCGTCCGGAGCGGCGCAAAATCGTCGGCGGCATCATGCTGTCTGCGGCGTTCTGCTCATTCCTAACCGGCGTGACAGAGCCGATCGAGTTCGCCTTCATCTTCGTCGCGCCGCTGCTCTTCGGCATCCACGCGGTGCTGACGGGCATTTCGATGTGGCTGGCCGATCTGCTCAACATCCATATCGGCTTCGGCTTCTCCGCAAGCTTCATCGACTTCCTGCTCAACGTCGGGAAGAGCAATACCCACAACCCCTGGTTGGTGTGGGTGGTGGGCGCGGTGTACGCCGTCGTCTACTACGTGATCTTCCGGTGGGCCATCATCAGGTTCAACATCCCGACGATGGGCCGCGAGCCGGAGGAGGAGGTCCCGGCCGACCAGCAGGCCTACGACGAACGGGTGGTGGTGAGCACCGGACCGGCACCACCAGGCGAAGAGCCGCCGACCGCACCAGCGACCCCGTAGCCCGACCGGCGGGGAATCGCACCGGAGGTCGGGCGCCGCGTCCACGTGCTCTCCTCCGCAGGCGGGGCACCCTCACTCGGACATCCGAGTGGAGGTGACCCCGGACACGCTCAGCGCAGCGGGATGCCGAAGCGGGCTTCGAGTTCGGCGACCGTTTCCTCATACGAGGTGTGCAGCACGCCAGCGATCCCCACGTCGACCGCGCCTTGGATGTTGAAGGGCAGATCGTCGACGAAGACCGCCTCGGCCGGCTCCACGCCGAGCAGGTCGAGGGTGTAGTGGAAGATCTCCGGCTCGGGCTTGCGCATGCCGACCTCGCCCGAGATGACCACCGCATCGAAGAGGTCATCCCAGCCGTCACGGGGGTAGTCGCTGGTCCCCCATGAGTTGGACAGCAGCGCCGTCTTGATGCCGGCCTTACGCGCCCCACGAACCACCTTCTGCATGTCGGGAGCGTGCTGGAAGCCGTCGAACATCCGCTTGAGCAATCCCTTGGCCGGGATCCGATGGCCGTCCCGGGTCCGCAGCCGCGCCGCAAGTTCCGCCTCGAAGTGCGGCACCTCGATCTCCCCGCGCTCGATCGCGATCACGGGATTCCGTCGGGCGAGCTCCTCACCGGGCTCACCGAACCACTCCCGCATCACCTGGCCGAAGTCATCCAGGTCCACATCGTCGGCGTCCGCCCAGGCCGACATGGTGGACTCCACCGGCGTGGTGAGGACACCACCCCAGTCCACGATCAGGGCCTTCGGTCGCCGATCTGCCGCGAAGTTCACGAGAGTCGATCGTAAGTGGTGGTCTCCCGAACGATCGGAAGTTACTGACGTTCGCGGCGGCGGCCAATGCCTTGGCCGTAGCGCATGGACCGAATCCGGCGTCGCTGCCGTACTCCAGTGTCCGTATCCACCAGGCGCGCGGCGAGATCCCTTAGCGCAGCACGTGCAGGGGATGAGGGCGAGACCTCACCCAACGGCTGAGCGGCCGCGGATGCGGCGTCTAGGGCATCACGGTCGTACGGAATGAAGGCGTAGGGGCGGGTGCCGGCATGCTTTGACAGGAGGTCGGCGACCTGCCGGCGTGCATTGATGCCGACCGTGGATCTCCGCACCCTGTTCACCACCACACGTACCGTCGACGTCGGCGCCAGGTCGCGTAGATCGTCCAACGCCTGAAGAAGTCTGATCATCCCGACCGGATCAGCCGAGCCAACGACGACGACAACATCGGCATACTCGAGTGTCGTCAGGGTGGCGCCGTTGCGGCGGGTCGCCGGGGTGTCGAACACAAGGTCTTCGTCTTGCTCAGTGCAGAAGCCAGTGTCGACGACCGTCACCGCGCAGAGCTCGCAGCAGAGTTTCCAAACGTCCTCGAGTGGCGAGGGCCGCAGCTGGGCCCATCGATCCGCACGGAGGAGGCCGGTCAGGACGCGCAGGTGGGGTCCGATCGTGCGGGCGGTGTCGGCGAGCTGACCGAGATCGAGCAACCCATTGGCGGCCAGTCTCGAGACTGTGACGAGACCAGGAACCTCGACGAGCATGCCCAGCATCGGGCCCACCGCACCGCCATAGGTGTCTGCGTCAGCCAGCATCGTCTCCACGCCGGCACGCGCCAGCTCGCTTGCCACGCCAATGGCGACGGTGGTGCGGCCGGGGGCGCCGGTGGGACCCCACACCGCGATGAGGCGACCTCTGGGTCGCTCTGCACCGACCTCACCGTCCGCATCTGGTCTTGATGGCCCGCTGGCTTCGGGCCCCTCATCCGACGCGGGCGGCGGCGCCGGCTCGCCGCGTCGATCGGCCCCGAGTCGGCCGATCGCCTGCGCCACGGTCGCCACGGTGTCCCCAGGCGGGGCATCCGCGCTCACGATGTGTGCGATTCCCAGCGACCTTGCGATCTCCTCATCGATGCTCGAGCCGGGTGTCGCCACGGCGACGACGGCGACTCCGCCGTCGGCAAGCCGCCGGAGGGCCTCTTTGTCGAGGCGCCGTTGGTCGGGCCAGATCAGTGCGGCAGCGGCCGTGGCGGTCGCGCCAGCAGCCAAGAGATCGGCGAGATCGACACAACGCCGCAGCACGGTCAGGCCACTCGGCGTACCGTTCAGCGCCGCGATGAACTGCGACTCCCAGGGCGCGCCGGTCACTGCCACGAGTACCGGCACCGGCGTCATGGATGTGCACCGCCCGCCACCCGGACAAGGTCGATCGGCCCCGATTGGGCCGCCGTGACGAGGCTGTGCGCACCGCCCTCTGCCACTGAGATCTCGACGCCAACGTCACCGCTCCCGACATCGAAACCGTTGCGGCCGGCCTTGGTCACCGCCGACACCGTCACCGCTGACGCGACCAACCTCGACTCCGGTTCGGCACCAGTAACGTCTGGCTTGGGAGTGACGTAGACGTCCACAACCTCACCCGCCTGCAGATCCTCAGGGAGGTGATATCGCTGCACGGAAAGCGTGACGAACCGCCGGTTGTCAACGGTCGTACCGGGCCTGGCAACCGCGCCGGCCGGCAAGAGCTCCCCCGCACGGACCGACCGGGTCAGGATGTAGCCCGCTGGATGTGCCGTCCGGGCATCGAGGTATCTGGCCGGAAGATCGCCGGCTAGGTGCACCTTTACCGCGTGCAGCTGCTCGGCGGTCAAGCGGACGCCGGCGGATAAGTCTGTGGTGACCGCCCATACCGACTGGGTGTCGTCAGCCGCAGCCATCACTCGCGTCCCGATCGCGACCGAGCCCAGCACCAGTGCCACACCGCCGAATAATCGAACGTCGACCCAACGTGGTGCGGTCAGCCGGCGGGCGGCAGGCGACGGCGGGCCGGACATGGCGCGATCATGCCGCTAGAAAGAACCCGCCGCAGCCGAAATCAACAGCTGGCATCAACCTGGGGATAACGCCGGCAAAAGGAGTCATCCGATGCCAAACTCAATCCATGCCCGAGCCGCGGTTTCTGACGCTGGCCGATGTGGCAGAGGTGCTCAACACCTCATCGTCCCAGGTCTACGCGCTGGTCAGGTCCGGGGAGCTGCCTGCGATCAAGCTGGGCGGGCGCGGGCAGTGGCGGGTGGAGCGGACCGTGCTCGAGGAGTTCATCACGCGGATGTACGCCCAGACTCAAGAGCACATTTCCAGCCATCCCTTCGGCAGGGACGGCTTCGACGACTGACCGGTCGCGGCGCAGTCCTTGAGCGGTTGATCATCGCGCGTTGGCTTGAGTTTCGTCACCGATCAGGGTGCGGACGTACCACGGCGACCGCGTGGAAGGGGATCACCCGGACTCTGCGGAGCTCGGGCCTGCGCCGTGGCGCTCCACGCTCGTGCTCTGCGAGATCAAGATGATCGATCCCGACCCTGTCGACGGTTCCGGCAACTAGGCCTCCGCTACGAAGCATGAGGGTGACGGCCGTACGGTCCAGGGAGAGCCCGCGCAGGACATGGCCCAGACCAAGCCGGATCTGCGCATGGGCGGCTGCGGGATCCTCAGCGCGAGCGGAGACTTCGCCCGTCACCGACGTCACCGCCGGGAGACACACCACCGTCTCCGCCCCCGCACCGGCGCGGAGGAGCAGCCAATCGACGCCGACGCGATCAATCTGCCCAACCACCGGCTCGTCGGAGCCGCTCACAGAGACTGCCACCGTCTCGCCGAGGGACGCGCGCAGCCGGTCGACCAGCCGTATCCGTGACTGCTCGACCCAGGTTCGCTCCGCAACGTCGGCCTCGAACGCGGCCGAGCCAAGCTCGTTGAACTGAGCCTCCAAGTCGGCGAAGAGCTCGTCCCAGTGCACCGATCCTCCTTCGTGCCAAGCCAGCAGACCGTACCGCGGCAGGCTCCGTGTTCAGACCCTGTGGACAAGGTTCTGCGGTCTTGACCAGAGGAGTGAAGGTGAGTAAAAGGAAACGCAAGCAAATGCACGCTATCAGTGACAACGAAGGGCTATCCGATGGTGCGAGGGCGAGTGGGCGGTCCTAGGGCGGCCATATCCGTCGCCGGGTTGCCGGCCGCAGCGGTGGCGGCAATGACTGTCCTCACGTGGGCAACACGGTGGGTCTTGATGGACTCAGCCGGCGAGGACGGCTTCGACGTCTGGGTGGGCCGCGTGGCCGCCTGTGGGGCCTGGCTCGCCGTTCTGTGGCTCATCGTCGGCTTCGCTATCGCCGTCATCGCCGCCGTGCGCAGGTCAGCGGGAGACTTCTGGGATCACCTCGCTATGCGCGTAGCGCCTGCAAGTGTTCGGCGCGCCGCGCATGTCGCCGCTGGGACTGTCCTGATGTCCGGCGCTGTGGCGGCCACCGCGGTGCCCGCTGTCGCCGGCTCCCTATCGCCGCCGACTCCGGCGGCGTCGGAGCTACCCGACCTCGATCGGCCGTTCTTATCGGGCACGCCAGCTCCGACCAGCGTCGGATCAACTGACGCCGGGCCGGCTGCCGGTGAATTAGGAACGCAGCCAAGCAAGCCAGGGCCAGACGAAGAAACAAGCCCAACGGTGACACGCACGGGAATGGCAAGCCGGCCGACCACCGGAGGGGGAGCGACGACTCTGCCGAGGCAAGACTGTTCAGGGCGAACTGATCCATCGGCCAGCGAGTCAGCTCCAGGTGCAGTCGGAACGTCGACAATGACCGAGCAGACATCAGAACCCGTGGCACGCCAGCCACGGTTGCCGGGGACACATCCGGCAACTGCAGAGGATCATCCGAGGCCCAGTGTCGTCACGGTGGCCGCCGGAGACACGCTGTGGGAAATCGCAGGCGTCCGGCTAGGGCCAGACGCCACCGTGGCCGACATAGCCGCTGAGTGGCCCCGCTGGTTTGTCGCGAATCGCCAAGTCATCGGCGATGACCCGGATCTGATCTATCCCGGCGAGCGGCTCGCATCGCCCTAGCATCCGCTCGCTTCGACCCTCACCCCCAGGGATCATTTCTCTTACGAGAGGACTGCCATGCCGCCGCCATCGCCGATCATCCGGCCCCGCCGGTTACCGATGCGCCCGATCGAACCGCCCTACGACGACGAGCGAAGCGACGAAGCCTCCCGGGCCTGGCGGGACTTATCAGCGGTGACCGCTGACCAGCCGGCGCTGCCACTGATCTTCCCGCCACGACGTCCCCGGCCGGCGTTACGGTCAATTCCCGCGCCCGCAGGGCAGCCGGCGGCCCAGTCGGATGACGTGGATGGGCTGGCCGACGTTGGGCTTACGCCGGCATGGCGCTCGACCCCGCGGGCTGACCTCTGCGATCCCGTCCCCTGGTCGCGCCAACTCGCCCGTGGCATCGCTGAGGTTCTCGTTGGTACCCGACCTGCACGACAGCTCTCTGCTTGGCTGACCGAGGACTCGCACGCCACACTTCGCCGCAGTGCGTGGCGGCGCCGGGTGCGAGCTCGCGTCGAGAACAGTCGCACGGACACCCCTCGGGCTGGCACACCGCGCCGAAGCAGCCGCATCGTGGTCCGGTCCGTCCACCTCAGCGAACCGAGTGACGGGGTCGCCGAGATTAGCGCCCATCTCTGGATTGACGGCCGGGGTACGGCGGTCGCACTGCGGGCAGAAGGTCGCGACGGCCGCTGGATCTGCACGGCGATCGACATCGGCTGACTGACAACTGGCCGAATACGTACGCCGCAGCTCGACCGGTGCTACCGGAGGTCGACCTGTGCTGCCGCCGGTCGACTGGTGCTACCGGAGGTCGACCCCCGCGCCGGGATTGGGCGGAGGTCGGCGGTGTAGCCGCAGAACCTACTTGGCGGGGGCGCCGTGGCAGCGCTTGAACTTGCGACCGGAGCCGCACGGGCAGGACGCGTTCTTCGGCACCTGCCCCCACTCGGGATGGTCGGCGGCGGTGGTCGCCTCGACCACCGTGCCGGACCGCTGGGCTGCGCGGGTCTCCGTCGCGTTGCCACTGGCGCCGTCGACGGTCGGCGCCGAGTACTCGAGCCGGGCTGGGCGCTTCGGCTGGGTCAGGCCCTTGGCGACGATGCCAGGCGACCGGGCCGCCGTACCGGCGCCGGCCAGCGCCCGCTCGGCTGGGCGCGCTCCGGCTGGCGCTGCTCCAGCCGGTGTACCTCCAGCTGTCCGGGCGGGCTGAGCAGTCGCCCCGGCGCCGTCGGCACGGGCCGCGGCGGCTACCTCAGCGCTCGGTGCCGCAGCCGCGGCCTGGGCCGCTGATACCTCATCGGCGGGCGCGCCATCGGCGGCGGCCGGAGCTTCGTGCTCGACCTGAACCTCGACGTTGAACAGATAGGCGACCGACTCCTCCTTGATCGCATCCATCATGGCGCCGAAGAGGTCGAAGCCCTCCCGCTGGTACTCGACGAGCGGATCGCGCTGGGCGTACGCACGCAGGGCGATGCCCTCCTGCAGATAATCCATCTCGTACAGATGCTCGCGCCACTTACGGTCGAGCACCGAGAGGATGACACGCCGTTCGAGCTCGCGCATGACCTCGGACCCGAGCTCTGCCTCGCGCCGCGCGTACTGGTCATGCGCGTCGGCGGTGATCTCGGAGCTCAGGAAGTCGGGGCTCAAGCCCTCCCGGGTTCCGCCGGAAGCCTCGATGATCTCACTAACGGTCAGCGAGATCGGGTAGAGCTGCCGCAGTGCGTTCCACAGCTGGTCAAGATCCCACTCCTCGGGGAACCCCGCCGAGGTCGCGGCTTGGACATAGGCCGCGATGGTGTCGTCGATGAACGGGCCGATCTGCTCGTGCATGTCCTCGCCGTGCAGCACCCGTCGCCGCTCAGCGTAAATCACCTGGCGCTGGCGGTTCAGCACCTCGTCGTACTTCAGGATGTTCTTGCGGATCTCGAAATGCTGCTGCTCGAGCTGGGTTTGCGCAGACCTGATCGCATTGCTGACCATCCTGGACTCGATCGGCAGATCCTCCGGCACGTTCGCCATCGTGAGGACGCGCTCGACCAGCGCCGCTTTGAACAGGCGCATCAGGTCGTCACCAAGAGAGAGATAGAACCTGGACTCGCCAGGGTCGCCCTGTCGGCCCGATCGGCCACGCAGCTGGTTGTCGATGCGGCGCGACTCGTGGCGTTCGGTGCCGAGCACGTAGAGACCGCCGAGCCCGACCACCTCTTCGTGCTCGGTCTGGACCTGCTCCTGCAGCTGGGCGAGCGTCTCCGGCCAGGCCTTCTCGTACTCCTCCGGGGTCTCGGCCGGGTCGAGGTCACGCCGCTTGAGCTCCTGCATAGCCATGAACTCTGGGTTACCGCCGAGCATGATGTCGGTGCCGCGGCCGGCCATGTTGGTGGCGACCGTCACCGCGCCAAGGCGGCCTGCCTCGGCGACGATCGCCGCCTCGCGCTCGTGCTGCTTTGCGTTGAGCACCTCATGGCGTACGCCCCGCTTCTTCAGCAGGCCGGAAAGGTATTCCGACTTCTCCACACTCGTTGTCCCGACGAGGATGGGCTGGCCCTTGTCGTTCCTGGCGACGATGTCCTCGACCACCGCGTCGAACTTCGCCGGCTCGCTCTTGTAGACCAGGTCCGACTGGTCGATCCGGATCATCGGCATGTTGGTCGGGATGGGTACGACGCCGAGCTTGTAGATCTTGTCGAACTCTGCGGCCTCCGTCATGGCGGTACCCGTCATACCGGCCAGCTTGTCGTACATCCGGAAGTAGTTCTGCAAGGTGATCGTGGCGAGCGTCTGATTCTCGTCCTTGATCTGCACGCCTTCCTTGGCCTCGATGGCCTGGTGCATGCCCTCGTTGTAACGGCGCCCGTGCAGGATTCGACCGGTGTGCTCGTCGACGATCAAGACCTCGCCATCGAGGATCACATAGTCTTTGTCCCGCTTGTACAGCTCCTTGGCCTTGATCGCGTTATTGAGGTAGCCGACGAGCGGCGTGTTCACCGACTCGTACAGGTTGTCGATGCCAAGCCAGTCCTCGACCTTCTCGATGCCCGGCTCGAGCACGCCGACAGTGCGCTTCTTTTCGTCGACCTCATAGTCCGACTCCCGGTTAAGCCGCCGGGCAAGGGTGGCGAAATCGGTGTACCACTTGGTCGCCTGGTCGGCAGGCCCGGAAATGATCAGGGGTGTCCTGGCCTCGTCGATCAGGATTGAGTCGACCTCGTCGACAATGGCGTAGCTATGCCCGCGCTGGACGAGCTCGTCCGCGCTCCACGCCATGTTGTCGCGAAGGTAGTCGAAGCCGAACTCGTTGTTCGTGCCGTAGGTGATGTCGCATGCGTATTGCTTTCGCCGCTCCACGGGCGGCATCTGCGCCAGGATCACGCCAACGGAAAGTCCGAGGAAGCGGTAGATCCGGCCCATCCACTCGGAGTCGCGCTCGGCGAGGTAGTCGTTGACCGTGACCTGGTGCACGCCGTTGCCGGCCAGCGCGTTGAGATAAGCGGGGAGCGTCGCGACCAGCGTCTTTCCCTCACCGGTCTTCATCTCCGCGATGTTGCCCAGGTGGAGCGCCGCACCGCCCATGATCTGGACGTCGTAATGACGCTGACCTAGCGTTCGCTTGGCCGCCTCCCTGACCGTCGCGAACGCCTCCGGGAGGATCTCATCGAGGGTACGCACACCGTCGGCGAGCTCTTTCCGGTACTGCTCGGTGAGCGCGCGCAGCTCGCCGTCGGACATGGCGACGAAGTCGTCCTCGATCGCGTTGACCTGTTCGGCGATGTTGTGCAGCTTGCGCAGGATCCGGCCCTCGCCGGCACGCATGATCTTGTCGAGGAGAACAGGCACTCTGGTCGGGCTCCTTGCCGAGTTGTCCGGTCGTGCTGGGCTGTGGCCCGGGTCACACGCACCGTTTCCATTTCCGCTCGCTCCGCTCGTGCACGGCGGGCCAGCGCTGATCTACCCGTAGGTCGCTCGTAGGCCATGGTACGTGGTAGCCACCGTTTGTAACGGATCGTGCTGCCCTCGTTCCTGTCCGATCAAGAGAGCGCAGGCTCGCACCGGCGCGATGGTCGTCGATCAGCGCCGGGCTCGCTCGGCATGGGCAAGGAGGGTTGGATAGCCGTCATGGAGGAAGTGGAGCTCTGCGACGATCGGCTCTACCTGCGCCCTCCGCGGCTGGGCGACGCCGGACAGATCTACGCCGCCTGCCAGGATGCCGAGATCCAGCGTTGGACGGCCGTCCCGTCGCCGTACAGCCGCGCTGACGCGGAGATGTTCGCCACTGACCTCGTACCGACCGGCTGGTCCACCGGACATAGCGCCATCCTCGGGGTATTCGATCGTGGCGGTGACCGCCTGCTGGCCATGATCGGGCTGCATGACATCGAGGAGCGCGAAGCCGCCCAGGGTGGCCGAGCCGAGCTCGGCTACTGGTGCGCGCCGTGGGCACGGGACAAGGGCGTCGTCACGGACGCGGGCCGGCTGGTCTGTCGATGGGCGTTCGACGAGCTCGGGCTTGCCAGGATCGACTGGTACGCAGCAGTAGGCAACCACCCGTCGCGCCGAGTTGCGGAGAAGATCGGGTTCGCCATCGAGGGCATCCAGCGGCTGCGGATCGTCCAGCGGGGTGAGCGGCAGGATGCCTGGGCCGGCGGCCTCCTTCGGGAGGATCTGCGATGACCCGGCCGGATCAAGCCGCGCCAGCGGCTGCACACCGCAGCCTTGACCTCCCAGCCGAACCGATCGAGATCGCGGCCGGCTGGCTGCAGCTCCGCCCCTGGGAGATCGGGCTGGCTCCGCGCCTCGCCGAGTTGGTTGCGGATCCCGTCGAGCGACAGTGGAGCCCGGTCCCGCTTGAAGGCGATCCGCTATCTCACGCGGAGAAGAAGATCGGCAGTGCTGCGGAGCGATGGCGAACCCGCAAGCAGTTCAGCCTCGCGGTGCAGGACGCCGCCAGCGGTGACCTGCTTGGGGAAATCCAGCTCAACCTCATCAACGACATGATGGGCAGCGCCCTCGCGGGGTATTCCACCATGCCGCACGCGCGCGGGCGAGGGGTCGCACCAGCGGCCCTCGGCGCCATCTGCCGATGGGCGTTCGAAGCCGCCGGCTTCCACCGGATCGAGCTCAGTCATGCCGTCGAGAACGCGCCATCCTGCCGGGTCGCGGTCAAGGCTGGCTTTCCCGCCGAGGGCATCATGCGCTCCTACCTGCCCAAGCCCAGCGGCGGTTGGTGGGATGTCGAGCTACACGCTGCGATCAACCCGGCCGATTGAGCTGGGCGGGTCGCACCTCGGGCAGAAGAGCTGCGAGGGGCAGGGCCGCCGGCCGGTCAGACGGCTAGACCGGGAGCTTGCCCTGACCTTGTTGATCGGGTACGGGCGTCGCATGCCGGTCATCCTGACTCGACGTCTCCTGGGCCCCTCCACCGACCGGCTCCCGTTCAAGCGCCAGGACCTGGCGGTCGGGGCCGACGGTGGCCTGTGCCTTCCTGCATACCCATCGTCGACCGTCACTGGCCGTGAGAACGTGGCCATCGCGAACCGGACCCTTGCTCACCAGCCGGGCCGCCATCCCATAGAGGTGCGAAGCGATCTCGGCGGGCGCCAGCCCGACGAAGATGCATTCGATGTCCGGCAGTCCGAGCACATCAAGTCCGCGGGTATCCATCAGTGCGCGCCCGTCCCGGTCGCCGGAGAAGGTGAAATAGCGAACGTTGAAGGGAAGCGTCTGAGCGGCGAGGCCGTCGACCGGATCGATGATCTTCTGCGCCGGACGCCAATCGATGGCCAACGGTGGCGCCACCCCGGCAACTGCGCGAACGGCCTCCGCGACGAGACGCAGCCTGTCCGCGGGCGCGAGCGTGCGCGCAAAGAAGTCACCGACTACGAGGCTTCGACGAGCCCGGGAGACCATGATCTGTGCATTGGGCCAGTCCCACGTGTGCTCCAGGGAGGATGCGGCGAGGGCCGGATCATAGGAGCCATCGGTGGGTGACAGGACGATCTGGGCGCTCGTCTCCACCTCCCCGTAGCGAACGAGCACGTCGTGAGCAACGAAGGCCAGGCTGGCCGCGGTGCCGTCGATCCGCTCGACAGCACCCAGGCGTGCGCGCAATGCTCCCAGCAGCCGGGCCGCGTCGACAGCGGGCTCTTCGGCATAGAGAAGCTCGACAGAGTAGACCCCAGCAGCGCTGCCCATGACCTTCCCCTCGGTCGGTCGTGCCCGGTCTTAAGGGGATACAGACACCCCACCTTAGTCGCGCGTTTAGATCGCGTGGCCTCGTTCGCGCGAGCGTCGTGCGGGCGAGATTGTCGGTGGTTCGACATAGGCTCGCACTCGTGCGGCGGTCCAAGATCAGCCCGGCAAGAGCACTCGGCGGTGTCGGCAGCTCCGGGGGGTCCCGCGGCTTGTCGAGACGGTCCGCCGCGGTGCTCTCCGCTGACGAGGCACGCCGACTTGCGCTGCATGCACAGGGTTTGCTCGGTGCGCCAAACCGCCGCGCCGGCGTGACCGGAGTGCTTCGTCAGCTCGGAGCGGTCCAGCTCGACACGATCTCGGTGCTGGCCCGCTCGCATGAGCTTGTTGCCTACTCGCGGCTTGGGCCGGTCGGCCGACCAGCGGTCGAGGCGTCCTATTGGAGCGCCGAGAGGCCAAGCACGGCCTTCGAATTCTGGGCGCACGCCGCCTGCGTGCTGCCCATGGAGGAGTGGCCCTGGTTCGCCTTCCGCAGGCGCCATCACCGCCAACGCGGCTGGCGCGGGTGGGGCGGCGTAGCAGAGGTTCCCACGGCCACGGTGGAAAAGATCCAGACCCAACTTCGCGACGAGGGCCCGCTGACCGCCACCGATCTGGGCGGCGCGAAACGTGGCGGACCCTGGTGGGACTGGTCGGAGGTGAAGGTCGCGGTCGAGTGGCTGCTCGATATCGGCGACGTCGTCTGCGTGGAGCGCCGCGGCTGGCGCCGGGTGTACGACCTGGCAGAGCGGGCGGTGCCCGCCGAGCAGCTTGACCTCGACCCGGCCGATGAGGAGTGCCTGGCCCGCCTGGTCGGACTCGCCGGCCGGTCGATGGGCGTCGCTACCGTCGCTGATCTGGCCGATTACTACCGCCTGCGGCAGGACCAGGTGATGGACGTGCTTGATGCGTCGGGTCTCGTCCCCGTCGAGGTCAGCGGCTGGGAAAGCAGCCCGAACGGCTCGCGCCGGGGTGGCACGGTGCGCGGGACAACAATCGCGCCAGCATGGGCGCACCCCGAGTCGCTCGCCGCTTCAGCACGCGGGCACCACCGCACGACCCTGCTCTCGCCGTTCGACTCGCTCATCTGGGAACGCCGCAGGACCGCGCGCATCTTCGGCTGGGCACAGGGGATCGAGGCGTACAAACCCGCCACCCAGCGCGAACACGGCTATTTCGTGATGCCGCTGCTAGCCGGGGGCAAGCTGCTGGGGCGGGTCGATCCTAAGCGGGAGGGCCGCACCCTGGTCGCCAAGCAGCTCTCGGTCGAGACACCGCACGCGGTCGAGGCGATGGCTCGAGCGCTGCGCGAGGCCGCCGAATGGGTCGGCTGTGACGCCGTCGCCGTCGAGCGGGTTACACCATCCGATCTCGCCCCACGCCTCCACACAGCGCTCGCGGGTGTGACCTGAGACCGCAGGTCGCGGCCGAGGAGTGACCGGGCACCCTCGGCTCACGGGTACGTCCCACTTCGACAAGTTGAGCAGTCGTCCGTCACCTGGCACCAACAGCTTGGTGCATCAGCAGCGAGCTCGACCCGTACCGCCAGTGATCACGAGGTAAGCGTGGTGGTATGCCGCTGACGCGGACTAGCCCGCTGCGGGGATGTCGAGGATCTTCTCCCGAACCGCATACATGACCGCCTCCATCCGGGAGTGCAGCTGCAGCTTCTCCAGGATGTTGCGGATGTGGTTCTTCACGGTGTTTTCGCTGATGAACAGCTTGGCGCCGATCTCGCGGTTGTTCATGCCGCGAGCGACCAGTTTGAGCACGTCGAGTTCACGGTCGGTCAAACGAGGGGCCGGGATCTGCCGGCTGTCATCCGACTTCTTGATCATTGAGGCGAACTCGCTGAGCAGCTTCGAGGCCATCGCTGGACTGATCAGCGACTGGCCGCCGGCCACCGCGCGGATCGCGGCGGACACCTCGTCGATGGAGATCTCCTTGAGCAGGTAGCCACTGGCTCCGGCCTTGACCGCGTCGTACAGATCCGCCTCGTCGTCGCTGATCGTCAGCATGATGATGCGGGTGGTGGGGACGACCTCCTTGATGGCGGCACATGCCTCGATGCCACTGCGGCGGGGCATTCGGACATCGAGCAGAACGATGTCGGGCAGTAGGTCGGCGGCCTTCGCCACGGCTTCGGCGCCATCGCCAGCCTCGCCCACCAATGCGATGTCCGGTTCCTGCCCGAGAACCATGTCGAGGCCGCGCCGGAAGAGGACATGGTCATCGACGACGAGCACCCTGATGGGCTCTGCGCCGCCCGTCGCGCCAGGGCTCGCCGCCGCACCGGACCGTAGATCGGACTCCATGCTCAGGGCAGTCGGCGCATTGCCGACCAGTCCTAACACCGATGGTTCCTTCACCGAGTACGGCCCCTGAGTGTGAGTGGTCTTCGGCTGGTCGAGCACGCTGCGGCGGGCGCCGGCGTCCTCAACGCTCTGGGCATCATCGCACGACAAGCTAGTGGCGTGACGAATCCGCGACGCAGCGTCAAGCGCCGAGCATGCCGACGTCTAGCCGGATCACGCCGTAGTCATAGCCTCTGCGCCGGTAGACAACGCTCGGAAGCTTGGTGTCGGAGTCGACAAAAAGATAGAAGTCGTGCCCGACGAGTTCCATCTCGTACAGGGCTTGGTCGAGACCCATCGGATTCGCCTGGTGCAGCTTCTCCCGTACGACCAGCGGTCCCTCCCCCTCGACCTCGATCGGCCCAGCCTGCTTGCGCTGCGTCCGCGCGGGCTCCGGGACCTGCTCGACGTCCACGCGCTCGGCGGTCCCGTTCTTCCCGGAAAGCGACGCTATCGACGTGGATACCGACGCCGGGGCGTGCCGACCGCGATGGCTGCGGCGGCGATCTGCGGCGCGGCGCAGTCGCATCTCCATCTTCGCGAAGGCAAGGTCGAGCGCAGCATAAGGATCATCGGCGGAGGCCTCGGCCCGAATGACCGGGCCACGGGAGCGGCAGGTGATCTCGATCCGATCCCTCGTCTGCGATTGACGACGGTTGCGCTCCTTGGAGACCTCCACGTCGAAGGTGATGACCTTCCCGTCGAGTTTCCCGAGCTTGGCCAGCTTCTCGGCCGCGTGCTCGCGGAACCTCTCGGGGACCTCCGTGTGCCGCCCCTTCACGACGATGTCCACGCAAACCTCCTCGGTCTCCCGTGTTACGACACCCGCCCGGCCGACCTGGTCTTCGACCCCACATCCGCCTGCTGAGGGTCTCGCAGCGCTTCCGCCACTACCCCCCTTCTCCCGGGACGGAGGACATCCGGACCTCCGGCGGGGCAGGACTTACCTCTAAGCCGCACCGTGATCGGTCGACGAGAAGTCGCCTTACGTGGGCCGCTTCGCCTGCGGCTGGCATCGGCTTGCCGGGTCGCACCGCGCCTCTCGGGCCGGTCGACCCGACGCAACCACGGACCCGGGCGGGTGCCATACCGAGACGCTAACCGCATCTCGGT
>DATBRJ010000021.1:0-4709 GCA_036560395.1 Actinomycetes bacterium
ACGGTCATGACCGCGGGCCAACGCGTCGGCGCGACCGTGCTCGTCGGCCTGCTTTCGCTGACGGTGTTCGCGACTGGCGCCGGCGCCGCCTACTACGCGAACACCCAGCTCGACCTTGTCTCGTCGGTCTTCCCCAACAGCAGGAAAGGGGTGCCACACAAACCGAACTTCTTCGCCGGCAAACCGCGGGTCAATATCATGCTGCTCGGCAGCGACGCAGGCGAAGATCGGACCGGGGTACGCACGGACACGGTGATCGTGGCGTCGATCGACACCAAGAGCGGTCGTACGGTCATGTTCAGCCTGCCGCGGAACCTGTTGAACATGCCGTTCCCCGATGGCACGGCCGCGGCACAGGAATTCCCGGACGGCTTTCGCGGAACTCCGACCGCCAGCTACATGCTCAACGCGGTGTACAAATACGGCCACGACCATCCCGACCTCGTGCCGCGCTCCTTCGACCCAGGCGCCGCGTTGCTCCAGCAGGCGGTGGAGGCGACCCTCGACCTCAAGGTCAACTACTACATGATGATCGATTTGAGGGGCTTCTCCGGCATCGTGAACGCACTCGGCGGGATCAAGGTCGTCGTGAAGAAGGAGCGCGGACGGCCCATCCCCATCGGTGGGGAACACAACGCGGACGGGTCGGTCAAGGCATACCCGCACGGCGCGCTGCCTCTGGGAAAGCAGAAGCTGAACGGATATCAAGCGCTGTGGTACGCGAGGTCCCGCTTCTACGCCGACGACTACTTCAGAATGGCGCGCCAGCAGTGTGTGCTTGGCGCGATCGCGCGGCAGGCTACGCCGATTAACGTCTTGAAGGGCTACCAGCGCTTGGCCAAAACCGCCAAGGACTCGATTGTCACGGATATCCCGGGCGACGCCCTCGAGTCGATGGTCACGCTCGCGGCGAAGGGTAAGACCGCGAAGATCACCACCGTCTCCTTCAACAACAAGGTCATCAAGACCGGTGATCCCGACTTCGACGTCATCCATCAAAAGGTCCAAGCCGCGCTCGAGGCTGCAGCCAATGACGCCCGGCCCAAGCCCAGCTCAACGCCGTCTGCAACCTCGACGGCGAAGGCCACCGCCACACCAAGTAGTCCGCACACCACCAGCAGCGCTGCGCCGGGTGAAGCCGTCTCGGTCGACGATGTGTGCGAATACTGGTAGGCGCGGGTAGTCGTGGCCGATTTGAGATCGACTCCCGACGCGCTATGCGAACCCAGCAGGGTGTCTTTTTCGTCAGAAGAGGTAGACAACCCCATGGGGGAGTGAGCGCTGGCGCATGCGGCTATCAGAGGGCGTAGAACCCGGCAACGCAGCCGGGGAGGACGGCGAGACAACCGAGCAGAGCCGCCCAGAGGCTGCGCCGGACGACCGTGCCCTGCGCCGCTCGCTCTGGCTCACCTTCGCCTCCGCCTTCGTGCCGGGGCTCGGGCACCTTCTCAGCGGGAAGAAGCGCATAGGTATGGCGCTGCTCGCCTGCTATGCCGCGGCCTTGATCACAGCAGTGGTGGCGGTGCTGACGGTCAGCACACGACGCTGGCTCGAGCTCGGCTTCGACAAGCAAGCGCTCGACCTGGTGGCCTATGGCGCGGCGTTCCTCGCCGTGGCCTGGCCGTTGATCGTCTTGAGCACGTTCCTGGTCAGCAAACCCGACCGCATGTCGCGGGTCCAGCGTGTCGTCTCAGGGGTCGTTGTCCTGGTCCTGTGCCTGGCCGTTGCCGTGCCGTTCGCCCGGGCGTCCCAGATGGCGTACGTCGCTCGGCACGACGTGCTCGGAATCTTCGAGGGTAACGAGATCAAGGGAGATACAAACATCTCCGCGAAGGACCCGTTCAAGGACAAGCCGCGGCTGAACCTGCTGATACTCGGCGGGGACGCCGCCGGAGACCGCGTCGGTGTCCGGACCGACAGCATCATGGTGGCCAGTGTGGACACACATACCGGGCGCACGGTGCTCATCAGCCTTCCGAGGAATCTCAACAGAGCGCCATTCCCGGCTGGTACGCCGATGCGCTCCGCCTATCCGAACGGCTTCCACTGCCAGCCCACGATCAACTGCTATCTCAACGCCGTCTATGAATACGGCGAAGAGCATCCGGAGATGGTCGGCCAGCGAACAAAACATCCGGGAGCGGATCTGGTCGCGCAGACGGTGGGCCAGATGCTCGGGATGAAGATCGACTACTACATCCTCGCCGAGATCTTCGGCTTCAAGAACATCGTCGATGCTTTGGGGGGCGTGACGCTGCGAGTGAAAGAGCGCATACCGGTTGGAGGGCGTACGGACACCTACGGGCGGATCACCGAGTATCCGGTTCGATACATCGAGCCCGGACTCCGGCACCTCCACGGCGAGGACGCGCTGTGGTACGGAAGGGCGCGATTCGGCTCTGACGACTACCAACGCATGATCCGGCAGCGGTGCTTGCTCGGTGCGATCGCCCGTCAGGCCGACCCGGTACGCGTGCTTTTCAGCTTCAACAGGCTCGCCAAGGCTGCAAGGAAACTGGTAGCCACGGACCTGCCACGATCGCTCATGCCAGCCCTGCTGGAGCTCGCGTCTTCTGCCAAATCCGCCAAAATCACGGGCGTCTCTATTGATAGGTCCGTATTCGGTGGAAATAATGACGATCCGGACTATGGCGGCATCCGGCAGGAGGCCCGGCGCATTCTACGAGCAGAGACCGCGGCAGCAGCGAAGCCGTCGAGCAATCCGTCCGCTTCGTCCAGCAGACCGTCGACTCAATCGAGTAGTTCGCCAAAGGCCGGCAGCAGCTCCTCCCACGCTACGGCGAGCACCGCGACAGACCTGTTTGCCAGCGGGCAGTGTTCCTACTCCTAGTCCGAGACGCTTTCGGCCGCGCTTAGGCCGCCGATAACCAAACAGATGGCTCGAAAAGGATTCCGACGTGCGACCTAGTGTCATGAAGCGGACGGCGGCTTCGGTGGCCCTGACCGTGGTCGCCACCGGGCTAGCGGCCTGCTCACCCGACAACGGCGCATCGCCAGCTCCAACCGCCACCGAGTCCACCACGCCCACCCTTGCCGCACCTACTCAGAGCCCGACCGCAACGCCTTCTGCCGATCCCTGGGTCGACAAGAGGCGCCTCAACGTCCTGATCCTCGGCAGCGACGGCGGGCCCGACAGGCATGGCGAGCGCACCGACGTCGTGATCGTCGCCAGCATCAACACGAAAACCGGCAACACTGCCTTGATCGGGGTGCCACGCAACTTGCAACACATGCGTTTCAGGCCGGGAACCCGAATGGCACGCCGGTATCCGAATGGCTTCCCCGACTTCATGTTCGGGATCTACACATATGCTGCAGCACACCCAGAGGTCCTGCCAGGATCGGACGCCCCAGCCGCTGACCTGCTCAAACAGGCGATCGGCTACAACCTCGGCGTGAAAATCGACTACTACGCCCTCGTGAACATGCGCGGCTTCCGCGACATCATCAAGGCGCTCGGCGGGCTGAATATCAGGGTCACCGAGCCGCTGCTCGTCGGCCGCGGCGGCCGCTACCTGACACCCCGGCTCTATCGCAGCATGAGCTCATACAACACCCTCTGGTATGCCAGGTCGCGTAAGAACACGACCGACTACTCCAGGATGGCGCGCCAGCGGTGCGTGCTTACAGCGCTCGTACGGCAGACATCGCCGCGAACTCTCATGAAGGCGCTGCCGAAACTCATGCACGCTGGAGTGGACTCCCTGCAGACCGACATCCCCCGGAGACTGCTGCCGGCGATGGCGACCCTCGCACTTCGGGTCGGCAAGGCCGAGATCATGGGCATCACCCTCGGCCCGCCGCTGATCAATGGGGCGTACCCGGATTGGGGGACGATTAGGCGAACGGTCGACGAGGCCATATCGACATCAGCACACGCGTCGCGAAGGCCTGGCCGGGCCAAAACGACTGTTCGCGGTGGCAGACTCCAATCCACCGATGCGGTGTGCCGGTTCTCCTAGCCCTGGTCAGCGGACTGAACACGCCCGGCGATTCTTTTCCGTTTCGCCCACGTCAAATGCAGACACAGAGTACTGTCCGTTTCACGCAACGTCGACATCAGTAGGGATTGTCCGACAAGTGGCGCTCATATACCGAACACGGAGAATCTCACGTGTTGACAGATGCGCGCGCGTAGTAAACGCTCTCTTGGAGTTTGTGCCGCGGGGGACGTCAACGCACCAACAGGACTAGTGGACGCGGAGTTCGAGGTGTTTGGTCGTTCCGCCCGTCTCGGGCGATGGCTACTTTCGCGCGGAGTTGCTCTATGAGCTACCACTACGACGACACGCCCAGCAGGGGCTCACGAATCCAGGATCCCTCCATCGACGCATGGTTCCGGGAGTTGCGCGGTGACGCGCCATCCCCGCCCGAGCCCCGCTCAGCTGCCGCTGCCTCCCGCAAACGGCAACGGGAGCTCGACACTGAAGTCGAAGCATGGTTCCGTGGCGACCCGGATGTGGATCCCCGGCTGGAACCGCCAGTGGATTCCTGGACCGTCGACACACGCACCTGGACGCCGGACTGGGATACAGGCTCAACAAGCCACGTGCCGCGCGCGACGACCGATGGCGGCGGCCACCATCGCCACGCCAGAGATCGGCGCTCGACCGGGGAGCAGCCACGAGTGCCGGAACGCCGGCCTGCCCCGGCACCGGTCTTGGCTCCCTCCGATGGCCGGCCAAGCA
>DATBRJ010000022.1:0-2876 GCA_036560395.1 Actinomycetes bacterium
GCTCAGCAGGTCCTCGGCCTCGACCCGGACGCCGACCTCCAGCGAGGTGCGGCCGACGTCGTTGACCGCGGCGTGCACGAACACCACGTTGCCGACGTGCACCGGGTGCAGGAAGCTCATCTGGTCCAGCGAGGCGGTCACGGTCGGGCCACCGGCGTGCCGGCTGGCCGCGATCCCCGCGGCGGTGTCGATCAGCTTCATGATCTCGCCGCCGTGGACGTTGCCCATGGTGTTGGCGTGCGACAGCTCCATGAGCAGCGACAGGGTGACCGCCGAAGCGCTGGGCGGCTTGGGCGCGAGCTCGTGGTCGGCTGCGGCCCGCGCCGCTTCGCGGACCCGCTCGCGCAGCCCGGCGACCACGTCGTGGTCGGCTCCGGTCCCGATCTCGCTCACCCTGGCGATCTCCTCCAGCTGGCGCCGACCGACAGAGGGTAGTCCCTACCACCTGGTACGGTCACGGCATGGATGCTGACAGCCATGACCAGATCGAGGTCCGCGGCGCCAGGGAGAACAACCTGGCCAACGTCTCCCTGGACATCCCCAAACGGCGGCTCACGGTGTTCACCGGCGTCTCCGGGTCCGGGAAGTCCTCGCTGGTGTTCGGCACCATCGCGGCCGAGTCGCGGCGGCTGATCAACGAGACCTACAGCGCCTTCGTGCAGGGGTTCATGCCGAGCCTGGCCCGTCCCGATGTCGACCTGCTCGACGGCCTGACCACCGCGATCATCGTGGACCAGGAGCGGATGGGCGCCAACTCCCGATCCACGGTCGGCACGGCCACCGACGCGCATGCGATGCTGCGGATCGTGTTCAGCCGACTGGGTGTGCCCAGCGCCGGGCCGTCGTTCCACTACAGCTTCAACCTGCCCGCCGGTGCCTGCCCCGCGTGCGAGGGCCGGGGTACCGCCACCGACATCGACCTGGACGAGCTGTTCGACAGGGACAGGTCGCTCGCGGAGGGCGCCATTACCATCCCCGGCTACACCGTCGATGGCTGGCAGGTGCGCATCTTCACCGCATCCGGGTTCCTCGATCCAGACAAGCCGATCCGCGACTACACCGAGCAGGAGCTCCATGACTTCCTCTACCGGGAGCCGGTCAAGGTCAAGATCGAAAGCATCAACCTGACCTACGAGGGACTCGTCCCGCGCGTGCAGAAGTCGTTCCTGCAGAAGGACAAGGAGGCACTGCAGCCGCACATCCGCGCCTTCGTCGAGCGCGCCGTCACGTTCACCGCGTGCCCGGAGTGCGGCGGTGCCCGGCTCAACAAGGCCGCCCTCGCCTCGCGGATCGACGGCGTCAACATCGCGGACGCCTGCGCGATGCAGATCAGCGACCTCGCCGAGTGGGTCCGGGGTATCAACGAGCCTTCGGTCGCGCCGCTGCTGGCGACGCTGCGGCAGACGCTCGACTCGTTCGTCGAGATAGGACTCGGCTACCTCAGCCTCGACCGCGCGTCCGGCACGTTGTCGGGCGGCGAGGCGCAGCGCACCAAGATGATCCGGCACCTCGGGTCGAGCCTCACCGACGTGTCCTATGTCTTCGACGAGCCCACGGTGGGGCTGCATCCGCATGACATCCAGCGGATGAACGGTCTGCTGCTGCGGTTGCGCGACAAGGGCAACACGGTGCTGGTGGTCGAGCACAAGCCGGAGACCATCGCGATCGCCGACCACGTGGTCGACCTGGGGCCGGGTGCAGGAAGCGAGGGCGGGACGGTGTGTTTCGAGGGCACCGTCGACGGGCTGCGGACAAGCGGTACGTTGACCGGTCGCCACCTCGGCTACCGGGCCGCGCTCAAGGCGGAGACCCGCCCGCCCACCGGCACGCTCGCGATCCGGAACGCCACCCGGCACAACCTCCGCGACGTGAGTGTCGACCTCCCGCTCGGCGTGCTGTGCGTCGTGACCGGAGTCGCCGGTTCGGGCAAGAGCTCGCTCGTCCACGGCTCGATCCCGAGGGGCGCCGGTGTGGTCTCGGTCGACCAGTCCGCGATCCGGGGCTCGCGGCGCAGCAACCCCGCCACCTACACCGGTCTGCTCGACCCGATCCGGGCGGCCTTCGCCAAGGCGAACGGGGTCAAGGCGGCGCTGTTCAGCGCGAACTCCGCGGGCGCGTGCCCGAACTGCAACGGCAGCGGAGTCATCTATACCGACCTGGCGATGATGGCCGGCGTCGCGACCGTGTGCGAGGAGTGCGGGGGCAAGCGGTTCCAGTCGGCGGTGCTCGACTACAAGCTCGGCGGCAAGGACATCAGTGAGGTCCTCGCGATGCCGGTCACCGACGCATTGGAGTTCTTCGCCGCCGGGGAGGCGAAGACGCCGGCCGCGCGCGCCATTCTTGCCCGGATGGCCGACGTCGGGCTCGGCTACCTGAGCCTCGGCCAGCCGCTCACCACCCTCTCGGGCGGCGAGAGACAACGGCTCAAGCTGGCCATCCACATGGCGGACAGCGGCGGCATCTACGTGCTCGACGAGCCGACCAGTGGGCTGCACCTCGCCGACGTAGAGCAGTTGCTCAAGCTGCTCGACCGGCTGGTCGACGGGGGCAAGTCGGTGATCGTCATCGAACACCACCTGGCGGTGATGGCGCGCGCCGACTGGATCATCGATCTCGGGCCCGGCGCCGGACACGACGGCGGCACCATCGTCTTCGAAGGCACACCGGCGGACCTCGTCGCCGCCGGCTCGACCCTCACCAGCCGCCATCTCGCCGAGTACGTGAGCGCATAGGCGGGCCAGCCGGGCGCCACCTCGCGGCCGCCGTCCGCGACGAGCAGGCAGGCCGCCAGCTTATAGGGACTAGGGCTATTCCGGACGACAGCCAAGATCGTTCAATGACGGGTCGAGCGGCGCACTGAGAGCCCGAGCGCCTAT
>DATBRJ010000023.1:0-3586 GCA_036560395.1 Actinomycetes bacterium
GGCCATGCGAGAACCACATATTCCATCGGGATCACCTCTGAATGCCGCCTCCGCCTAGCGGCTTCGTCCGGGCCCTCTGGTGTCGCTCTCTCATAGTGCTCCTCATCCCATAGGGACGGATACGCCCATGACCCGCACGGCCTACGCCAGGTGTCCCGAGTGCCGTTTCCATCCGCTCTCCGCCTGCTTTCCAGCGTCGCTCAGGAGGCAACGAGCTCGAGGAGTGTGGTCGCCGTAGGCCTTCCTGCTCACGACGGGAAGTAGCCAAATCGGTCATGGCTGAAGCCCTCGGTCGTCCTCGTCGCATGCTGGACATCTACGCGAGTACCGGTCTCGCGCTCCTCCGGCGCTGGCGGGACGGGTTACAGCCACCAGCTCACCGCCGATAATCGCCCCATGCTCAAGTGATCACGCGTTCGTGCACCCGCGCGCAGGCGATCAGGGTTGATCTCGCGGTGGGGGAACCGGCGCAGGTATTCGTGCTCGAGTGCCTGCATCCGGCTCGAGTGGGTGGCCAACGCATGCGCCGAACCATGACGCAGCGTTTCCAGCCGGGTCTGGCACATGTGACGGAGCTCCCGGAACAAGTCGCCATCTGGTAGCGCCGCGGGATGAATGCCCGGGTCCATGTCGTCGCTCCCAGGGGTGGGCCAGCCGGTGACGGTGGAACGCCAATTACGCTAAGCCCGCATACCCCAACGAGCGGACTTCTCACCACCTGGCTGCCGTGGTGACACCCGCCTCGGCGGTTAGCCGACGAGTTGCCCGCTCGGGCTGGCCTGCTCCACCCAGCAACGGACGATGTCGCGTACGGAGATCATCCCGACGACGTCGTTCTGATCGATGACGATCAGGTGCCGGAACCCGCCGCGGGTCATTGCCTCGGCGGCTTGCTCGAGTGTCCAGGTCGGCGTGGCGAAGACGAGATCACCGGTGAGGTGCGCCGCCGCGAGCTCGGTGTCGGGATTCTGTCCCATGCCGATCGCGTCGAGAATGTCTCTCTCAGTGAGGATGCCGATGCCGGACCTGTCGGGGTCGAGGACGACCGCCGAGCCAACCTTGCGCTTGGTCATGAGAGAGGCGGCCTCCCGCAGGGTGTGAGCCGGGCCGATGGACAAAATGACCTTGCTCATCCCGTCGCGGACCTGCATCTGGAGCACCTCCCGGCGTGGATGGCCTACGTCCGTGCTCCCCAATCGTGCCTTTGTGAAAACGTCCCGACAAGCACGTGATCTGGTCGACCGCGGGCCTGCCACGGCCGCGCGGGAGCACACGCAGGTCGATCAAGCGAGGCGGGCAGGCGTCAGGGCGACGAGGGCGTCGTCGTGGAGCTTGCCGTTCGTCGCGAGGGCGCTCCCGCCGGCCGGACCGGGCTTGCCGCTGAGATCCGTGAAGCGGCCGCCCGCCTCGGTGACGATGACGTCGACCGCCGCAAGATCGTGCAGGTCAACCTCCGGCTCGGCGGCGATGTCCACCGCGCCCTCTGCCACGAGCATGTAAGACCAGAAGTCTCCGTAGGCTCTGGTCCGCCAGCAGGCGTCCATGAGCCCGAGGAAGGCGTCCCACCGGTCGACGTCGCGCCAACCTCGCAGACTCGAGTACGAGAGGGATGCGTCGTCGATATCGGCCACGCCGGACACTCGGCAACGGACCGCGGAGGAGAGGCTTCGACCAGTAAATGCGCCCGCGCCGAGTGACGCCCACCACCGCCGGTTGAGCGCGGGAGCGGACACCACACCCACCACGGTGTCATCGCCTTCCATGAGCGCGATCAGCGTGGCCCATACGGGGACTCCGCGGACGAAGTTCTTGGTGCCGTCGATAGGATCGATCACCCACCGGCGCATGGCGCTCCCGGTCGTACCGAACTCTTCGCCGGTGATCGCATCGCGAGGCCGCGCCCTGGCGAGCGTGGCCCGCATCCGCTCCTCGACCGACCGGTCGGCGTCGCTCACGGGGGTCAGGTCCGGCTTCGCCTCGATGATGAGGTCGCGGGCGCGGAAGCGCTCCATAGCGGTCGCGTCCGCGCTGTCCGCGAGGACATGCGCAAATCGCAGGTCGTCGTCGTAACCGGCCATGACGCAGCACGGTAGCGGGTTTTCGCCCGGGCTGCCCTGGTGCCCGAGTCTGGGTCCCCCATGTCCGTTGTCCGGCCTGACCTGGTGTCATGCCGCAACTAGCTTGGTAAGCCGCCGGTGGCGCAGGCGGATGGGGGGAAGATGACCGGAGAGGAGGGCACTCGTGCGTGAGGAGTACGTCGACGGCGCGGCCGACGACGCACCAGGCCTCGTCGGGCTCCTCGCCGACGAGCCGCGGCTGCGTACGTTCGCCGCGGTCGTTCTCGGCGCCCGGGCGACCGAGGACGTGTCGGTGGCAACGGGGCTTTCGATTCGCGAAACGCTGCGTGCGCTGACCAGGCTGGACTCTGGTGGCCTGGTGGAGCGGGCCGAGGATGGCTGGGAGCCCCGGCTTGACCGGCTGCGCCGGGCGGCATCGGCGCGATCCACCGTCCATCCTGTGGACTACGGCGACGTCGCCGCCGAGACCGCGGCCGTGCTGCGCGTCTTCCTGCCGCACGGCAGGCTCGCGCTGATGCCGGCGCAGCGTACCAAGCGGCGAATCGTGCTCGATCACATTGCCCGGGTCTTCGAACCCGGTGTCCGTTATGCGGAGCGGGATGTCAATACGCTGCTGCGGGCCTTCGATGACGATTACGCCACACTTCGCCGATATCTCGTTGACGAGGGCTTCCTGGCCCGGGCAGGTGGAGAGTATTGGCGCGCCGGCGGAACCGTTCCGGTCTGACTCGCATATATACAGGTGTTGGATCGAGCGCGACCTGAACCGCTGCTGGCCGAACAGACGTGTTTCTGTGCACCGCGGGAGAAGGGAAGGACGCCGTGTTCGATACGATCTTCGGCCTGCCGACGCACACGCTCGTCAACCATGCCGTGGTGGTCTTAGTACCCCTGGCCGCCATCGCGACAATCGCGGTGGCCCTCCGGCCGCGATGGCGGGAGCGCTACGCCGGCTGGATGGTCCTCGTCAACGGTCTCGCTGTCGTCCTCGCCTTCGTCGCCCGGGAGAGTGGCAAGAAGCTCTTCACGCGACTCGACAGCATCGGTGGCGCCGGGGTCGCCGCGCATCACCGGCAGCTCGGACTTGCCTTAATCTGGTACGTCCTCGTCCTCTTCGGGTTCAGCCTCGCCACCTGGCTTGTCGTCCGCAGCCGGGATAGGGGACCGGCGCCGACGATCGTCGCGATCCTCACCGCGGTCGCCGCAGCCGTCGTCATCTACGAGGTGATCCGCGTCGGTGACAGCGGGACGCGAGCGGTCTGGCGAGACTTCGTGAAGAACACATGAGCAGTCCCTAGTCGCCTTCCTTACGGTCCCGGGTGCGCAACAGCCGGCGAAGCGAGGCGAGCCGGGCGGGATCGGCGTGACCGGCGGCCACCCAGGCGTCGAGCGCGCACTCTGGCTCGTCGTGCGAACACCCTCGCGGGCACTCGGCGATCCCTGCCTCCAGGTCGGGGAATGCGTGGATCACCCGGCGGAGATCGACATGAGCGAGGCCGAAGCTGCGA
>DATBRJ010000024.1:0-9936 GCA_036560395.1 Actinomycetes bacterium
AAGCGGACGCAGCGATGGTGCCGCTGGAGAACTCGGTCGAGGGCTCGGTCAATGCGACCCTTGACGAGCTGGCCACCGGTGAGCCGCTCATCGTCCTGCGCGAAGTCCTGCTGCCGGTGAGTTTTGCGCTGCTGGCGCGGCAAGGGACAGAACTGGAGAAGGTGCGGCGGGTGGCGACCCATCCGCACGCGGAGGCGCAGTGTCGGCGCTGGCTCAGGACCCACCTACCCGACGCCGAGTTCATCCCGGCGCCATCGACCGGCGCGGCCGCGGCGCTGGCGGCCGAGCCGGGCGGAGAGGTAGACGCGGCGGTCGCCGCGCCCACCGCCGGTGACCGCTATCGGTTGGCCGTTCTCGCCGCCGATATTGAGGACAATCCGGATGCGATCACTCGGTTCGTCCTCGTCGGGCGTCCCACGGCCCCTCCGGTCGCCACCGGTGCGGACAAGACGTCGCTGGTCGCCTTCATCGCCGACGATCATCCTGGTGCCCTGCTCGAGGTCCTCACCGAGTTCGCCGTACGCGGGATCAACCTCACTCGGATCGAGTCCAGGCCGACCGGCGAGCGCTTCGGGCACTACTGCTTCTCGATCGATTGCGAGGGTCATGTCGACGACGCCCGGGTCGGCGAGGCCCTGATGGGACTGCGCAGGGTGTGCGCTGACGTGCGCTTTCTGGGGTCGTACGCCCGGGCCGACGGGAGCAAGCCGAGAATCCGCCCCGGTGTGTCCGACGTGGAGTTCCGCGATGCCACCGCATGGCTCGCCCGCATCCGCGACGGCCGGGCTTGACCAGTGGGGCTAGAGGTCCGCGATTGCTGGGATGAGGTCGGTCCCGATCTTTTCGAGCGGGGTCAGCGTCGCCACATCAGGCACCCACCCAGCGACTGTCGTGATGCCGTGCTCGCCGAGGGCGCCGAGCCGGTCGGCGATTTCGCCGATCTTCTCGCCTCTTGCGCCCAGATCGATCGCTCCAATCGTCGCCGTCTTTTCGATCTCGTCGTAGTTCCGACCCTCGCGCTCGCAGTGCGCGCGCAATACGTCGAGCTTGTGTGGGAGTCGCGGCGACTCGAAAAGGTTGCAGGCCTGCGCATAGCGCGCGACCAGCCGCAGCGTCTTCCGCTCGCCGCCACCGCCGATCAGGATCGGCGGATGGGGCTTGCTGAGCGGTTGCGGGGAGTTGAGCGGCCGCTCAAGCTGGTAGTACTTGCCCTCGAAGGGCTTCTCGTCGCCGGCCCACATCTGCAGGCAGATCTGAAGCGTCTCCTCCAACCGTTCGAATCGTTCCGCGACCGGCGGGAACGGGATGCCGAGCCCGCGCGACTCTTCCTCGTTCCAGGCGGCTCCGATACCGAGCCACGCTCGGCCCACGGACAAGACGTCGAGAGTTGTGACCTCCTTGGCGAGCACACCCGGGTGCCGGTACACGACCCCTGTCACCATTGCGAAGAGACTGACGCGAGAAGTGTGCGCGGCGAGATAGGCGAGGGTCGTATAGGCCTCGAGCATCTCCTGCTCGCTCGGGCCGATCGCGCCGATCTGAAAGAAGTGGTCCATCACGCTGATCGAGGAGAACCCGGCGTCGTCCGCCGTCCGTGCGATTGCCGCCAAGTCCTGGCCGAGCTGCGCCGGGCCGTGGGCCCAGGTGAAGTCAGGGATGTGCAGCGAGAGCTTCACAGAAGTCTCCTCGTGGCGTCGGTCGCGCCCTTCGGCCCACCGTACGTCGGGTTGGCGAACGTCTACCTGAACGCTGCGATGACCTTGGCCATGCGGTCGAGCGGTGCAGGATCGGTCAGGTCGGCGAGGCGGACCATGACCTCGGCGACGCCTGCCTCGGCAAGCTGTCTGAACCGGCCGATGTGGTCTGTCGTCGTGCCTGCGTGGACGGAGGCGGCGTAGCGGGCCGGGTCGGTGTTGCGTGGTCGCAGCCGGCCGATGAGCTCATTCACCTGCTGGTCGTCGGCACCGACCAGCGCCGTCGACAGGTGGGTGAGCTCGACCTCTTGCGGATCGCGGCCGGTCGCCTCGCAATGCGTGCGGAGTACGGCCGCCTTCCTGCGAACTGTCTCCACGCTTCCGAGGACGTTCGCCGCGTCCGCGTACTGCGCGGCGAGTCGCAGTGTTCGCCGCTCGCCGCCGCCGCCGACGATGACGGGCAGATGCTTCTGCAGCGGCCGCGGGTAGCACGAGGTGTCCGGGACCTCGAGGATCTGGCCGTGAAACGGCTTACCGCCCGGTCCCCACATCTGCGGCAGCAGTCGCAGCGCATCCTCGAGGAGGACATACCGCTGTCCGACCGACGGGAAGTCCCAGCCATAGGCGACGTGCTCCTCCTTGAACCAGGCAAGCCCAAGGCCGCACACCGCCCGTCCACCAGAGAGGACGTCGAGAGTCGCGATGATCTTGCCGAGATGTGGAACGTTCCGGTACGTGATGCCCGTGACGAGTGCACCGAGCCGTACCCGATCGGTGCACGCGGCGAGATAGGCCAGCACGGTGTAGCTCTCGAGGAAGTCCTCCCATGCCCGGCCGATCTGGGGGATCTGGCGAAAATGATCCATAACGTAGATGGCACTGAAGCCGGCTGCCTCGGCTGCCTCGGCGATCTCCCGCAGCCGATCGGCCGTTGTGGCCGCGCCGCCGGGCAACGTGAAGCTGCCCAGGTGCAGGCCGAACCTGAGCCCCGCCGGTTGCTCGTACTGCCGTCGAGCCGCCGCCGCGGCTTCCGTGAAGGGTGCGGCAACGACGCGCACCGGTGCCGGAGTAAGGACGGCGTCGAACCCCTCGACAGGCAGCGTCTCCCTTACCCGTGCCCAGGTCCGCAGTTGTGCGCTTAGCACGTCGGCCGGGATGCGTGGATTCCGGGACCGGTTCCTCGCCCGGCACTCCTCGGCCGGGAGGTCGAAGGCAACGACCACGCACGCCAGGTCGTACCTCCGGGCCAGCGCCAGCCACGCCGCCCGGCGGTCCGCGTCCAGGCCTAGGGTGTCGATCACGGTCGTCAGCCGGCGAGCAACGCGCAGCTGCACGATCCGGTCGAGCAGCGCGAACGCATCCGTACTGGCCGCCAAGTCGTCCTCGCCACTGCCGACGATCGCCCGCAGCCGGTCGCTGGAGACGATGACGTCGGCCGGGAAGTGAGCCGCCGCCCAGGTCGACTTTCCCGAAGCGCCGGGACCGGTGAGGATGACAAGGCACGGCGCCGGCAGGTTCAAGGCGTCGCTCACGGTTCCAGTCTGGACTGCGATAGGTCGGATGTGGCCGATACCTCCGCCGACGCCGAGGAGGCTAGCCGGGGACGCGAACGACGAGAGCCGCTGGTTCGATCTCGGCATCGAACGTCGTGCCCGCACTGATCGTTTCGCCATCCAATTCCCGTGGATGTGGCCGCTCGGTCTTGATGGAGACCTTCTTGGCACGGAAGCGCTCGATCCGCACGTTGGCACGGCGTCGTCTTGTCAGAATGTTCACCGCGACGCGGGTCCAGTCGACCAGGCCCCGCGGAGCCAGGACTACCACGTCAAGCTGACCATCGTCAGGCGAGGCATCGGGGAGCAGCGGAATTCCGCCTTGGATTCGCCCAACGTTGCCGATGACGACCAGTCGGGCCCGGCGGTGGAACGGCACCTCGTCGTCGAGGCTCATCGTCACCTTCATGATGTCCCCGAGCAGATGCCTGAAGCCGGCGACGAAGTACGCCGGCCAGCCCATACGCTGTTTGAGCCGCTCGGAGGCACCGGCGACCATCGCGGCGTCGAAGCCGATCCCCGCCATGACAGCGAACCGCTGCCCGTTGACCCGGCCGAGGTCGATCACCCGGTTGACGCCTGTCAGCGCTACCGCGACGGCGTCGCCGAGGTCTAGCGGGATGCCCAGGTTTCTACAGAGCAGGTTGCCGGTGCCCGCGGGGACGATGCCGAGCGGCACTCCTGTCGTCGCCAGGCCGTCAGCGCAGGCCCGTACGGTCCCGTCGCCGCCGCACGCGATCACCAGGTCTGCCCCCAGCGCGGCGGCCGCGGTCGCGGCCGAGACGCCTGAATCCTCCTTGGTCGTCTGGATCAGCTCCGGCGATGGGAGCCCGCCCGCCGAAGCCTGCGCATAGAGTTCCCGACGCAGTGCCTCGCCGCCGTCAGCGAACTTGCTCGGGTTGAGGACCGCGACGATCTTCTGGGACTGGGGCGGTCCCTGGGAGGCTGGTGTACGGGTCGGGCGCAGCCTCGCCCACAGATAGGTGAACACCACAAGCACAAGGAACGCACCGACAAGAGAGCCGATGAGCTCGGTGGCCGTCGCGTCGCCGTATTCGATCTCCCACCAGGTGACTGCGGCAGGCAGTGCGATGCCGAGCAAGGCCGCCGCCGCTCGCGGGATCTCGCGTCGGCTGCGCCGCATCACCATCGCGGCGATCCCGCCATAGACGGCAAGGCTGAGGGCCGGTCCGGCCGGCAACTGGAAGAAGCCCACGATCAGCAGAGTCGCGGCAGTGACAAGCAGGAGGTAGGTCGCGTCCCTGGGACGGCGCCACACCAGCGTCGAGACTGCGGCCGTGATCAGCGCGACAGCGATCGTCGACCACACAAACACCGGCACGACCGCAACGATACGGGCATGTTCCGGCCGACCCGGCATGTGAGCTGGGGTTTGCCCCGCCCCGAGCTGGGCTCCGTGACTCGAAGAATTGACGTGCGAATCGCGGTTGTCCCGACCGCGGCGATCCGCGCGTCCGATCGGCATGATGAAGCGAAACCACCCTGTTCTCGACGTTTCTGGTCTCGGTGACGCGATTCGCGGTGGGCTACGTCAGCGGTTCGCGCTCGCGAGCCGTACCGAGTCGCGCGGGCATCTGGGGAGGGTGATGTCACGGTGATCGATCGACCTCGATGCTCTTGGCTGTCGTGCTCGGACGGAAGTCGGAGGCGATTGGCTGATTCCGGCCGGTAATCTTGCGGGGTGATCGACCTCCGCTTGCTTCGCGACGACCCTGACCGCGCGCGCGCATCGCAGCGGGCCAGGGGAGAGGACCCCGGCCTTGTCGATGAGCTGCTGGCCGCCGACGAGCAGCGCCGCACTTCGCTGACGCGGTTCCAATCGTTGCGGGCGGAGCAGAAGGCATTCGGCAAGCAGGTCGCGAGCGCCAGCGGGGACGAAAGGGCCGCCCTCGTCGAGAAGGCACAGGCGCTGGCGGCGGAGGTCAAGGCCGCAGAGGCAGAGGTGAACGACGCCGAGGCAGCGCTGGCCCGACTCCAGCTGGAGATCTCGAATGTGATCGAGGATGGCGTTCCGGCCGGTGGCGAGGACGACTACGTCGTGCTCGAACATGTCGGACGCCCGCGCGACTTCGCCGCAGAAGGCTTCGAGCCGTCGGATCACGTCGAGCTCGGCCGGCTGCTGAGGGCGATCGACGTCGAGCGCGGCGCAAAGGTCTCGGGTAGCCGCTTCTATTACTTGACCGGCATCGGTGCGCTGCTGGAGTTCGCCCTGGTACAGCTCGCGATCGAGCAAGCGGTCGGCGCCGGCCTGACGCCGGTTATCCCGCCGTCGCTAGTCAGGCCGCGGGCCATGGAGGGCACCGGCTTCCTCGGTCAGGCGGCGGACAACGTCTTCTATCTGGAGCGCGACGACCTCTACCTTGTCGGCACCAGTGAGGTGGCCCTCGCCGCTTACCACATGGACGAGATCCTGGACGCGGATCGGCTCCCGCTGCGTTATGCCGGTTACTCGCCGTGCTATCGGCGCGAGGCCGGCTCGCATGGCCGCGATACGAGGGGCATCTTCCGCGTGCACTGGTTCGACAAGGTCGAGATGTTCGTCTTCTGCCGGCCCGAGGACGCTCGCGACGAGCATCAGCGCCTGCTCGGATGGGAGAAGGAGTTCCTGGGCAAGCTTGAGCTGCCCTACCGCGTCATCGACACCGCCGCAGGCGACCTCGGCGCATCGGCCGCCCGCAAGTTCGACTGTGAGGCGTGGATCCCGTCGCACGGGCGCTACCGTGAGCTGACGTCGGCGTCGAACTGCACCGAATTCCAAGCGCGACGGCTCAACATCAGGATGCGCGACGGAGAAGGCACCAGGCCGGTCGCGACCCTCAATGGCACGCTGTGCGCCACGACGCGCACGATCGTTGCATTGCTCGAGAACCATCAGCAGGCAGACGGTTCCGTCGTCGTACCGACCGCCTTGCGGCCCTACCTGGGCGGACGCGAGCTCTTGACTCCGGAAATCGCGTGACCCACGGTCCTTTTCGTGCTCCCGGCCTGGTCGCAACGGATCTCGACGGCACCCTGCTCCGCAGCGACGAGTCACTGTCGCCACGAACACGGGCGGCGTTGGAGAAGGCGGTCGCAGCCGGTGCGGTTCACGTCATCGTCACCGGACGGTCGGTGCAGACGGCGGGGCCGGTCTTTGACGACCTGAGGTACGACGGGCTCGCAGTCTGCGGTCAGGGCGCGCAGCTCTACGACGCGGGTGCGCATGAGCTGATCGCTGCGCACACGATCGACGTCGATGCGGTCCGTACGGTGCTTTATCGGCTGGCGGAGGCGATCGGACCCGTTCATGTCGCGGTCGCCCGGGCAGGCATAGCCGGCGGCTTCCATGGCCCGGCGACCATGCCGTGGCCATGGGATCTCGTGCCGCTTCATCCGGCGACCGAGGCCGACCTGTGGGCCGAGCCCGTCATGAAGGCGTTCCTCAATCATGATCGACTGTCCGTTGATGACCTTGCCGGCGCTGTGCGCAGCGCGGGGAACGGCTTCTTCGAAGCCGTCAACGCCGGAGGTGATCTCGTCGAGCTCGTGCCGGCCGGCGTCACGCAGGCGACGGGACTCGCCGAAGTCGCGGCCCGTCTTGGCTGCGCGGCAGAGGACACGATCGCCTTCGGGGACATGCCGTCGGACGTGCCCATGCTCGTCTGGGCCGGGTACGGCGTGGCGATGGCCAACGGTCATCCTGAGGCGATCGCGGTCGCCGACGAGGTGGCTCCGTTCAACGACGAGGATGGGGTGGCGGTCGTTCTTGAACGGGTTTACGGCACCAGTTGACCGACCGAGGGAAGCCTCCTTGGTGGCGAGGCTGCACGAAGCTTCCCATGCTGAGTCCAGGTCAGAGACCGTGATGAGAATGGCATGGCGGCGGGGGCCGGGGCCTGATGGAGCGCGTGGGAACGGTGTACGGGTTCTCGGCAAGCGGCCGCTGCAGCATGTGGCCGACGGAGGGTGTAGATCACGGTGAAGCGGCCGAAACTTGTCGCGACGGACCTCGACGGCACCGTGATCAGGAGGGACGGTACCATCTCGGACCGGACCCGGGCGGCGCTGTCGATGGTCGAGGACGCAGGCTCGATCGTGGTCTTCGTGACCGGGCGACCTCCTCGCTGGCTCCACGAGGTAGCGGAGCAGACGGGCCACCGCGGGCTTGCAGTCTGCGCGAACGGGGCGCTGCTCTACGACCTGCACAACGAGTCGGTGCGGGCGTCGCACCTGATCTCCGCTGAGGCCATTCGCGACGTGTGTGAGGCGGTACGTCGGAAGCTTCCAGACGTCCGTTTCAGCGTGGAGCGGCTCACCGAATCCGTGCATGAACCGCAGTACGTCATGCCGTGGGACAACGGCATGCCTTGGGTGCGGGCCGCTCCGATTGAGGAGCTCTACGCGGAGCCTGCGGCGAAGCTCCTGGTTCATCACGCCACGATGAGCCCGGACGAGCTGCTTGCGCTGGCGAGGTCCGCTGCCGGCGGGCTGGCCGAGTTCACTCACTCCAGCCGGGTGGGCGTCGTCGAGGTCAGCGCGCTCGGCGTGAGCAAGGCGAGCGGCCTTGCTCGCATTTGCGGGAAGCGCGGGATCAGCGCGGCCGATGTCGTCGCCTTTGGCGATATGCCGAACGACCTGGCGATGCTTGCGTGGGCGGGTACGGCGTACGCGATGGCCAACGCCCACCCGGACGTGCTGGCTGCCGTCGACAACATTGCCCCCGCCGTCGACGATGACGGAGTCGCTGCGGTCCTCGAGACCATGTTCGCGGGGGTACCCGACGGATGAAGGACATTCTGACTCGAACCACGGATGTATGAGGGGCACCTTGACCCGAACCCGTCAACCCCCAAAAGACATGGCCTAGCCTGGGCACCTACGCGCCGGTGACTGCTCGGCGCTCACGCCCTAAAGGATCTCGAAACCGCCGTCCTGGTGGCTCCTCCCACCCACGGTCACTCAGCATTTCTTTCGTCCTACCGAAAATGACCGTTGCGTCCCTGGCGGTGCTGATCGACTAGGTCGTACGCTCCCGCGGGTGGGGTGAGGGCCACCCCTTTCAAAGCCTTAGTGGAGGCCCCGTGGCACAGCGCCACCGGTGGCTTGCGGCAGTTTCTGTCTTATCGGCAGCTGTCAGTGGGATGACACCGCTCGGGCTGACGCGGGATGGCGTCTAAATGTGCCCACGTCGCCCGCCCTTAAGGAGCCCGTGAGCGGCACCGCCAAGCATTCGGCAGGATTCCGGCCTCTGCTGAGGGCCTCCATCACAGCCCACTTACTGCGAGTGGAGCCCCGCGGGTGGCCTCGCCGGCGAGCTGAGCTCCTCGCCAGACAAGGCGGAGGGGGTCAAGGCTGGAGGTGATGTCAATGGCTCGGCAACTCTGTCGGCTTGCCAGTCGGGTGCTGCGGGGTCGGCACCTGGCTTGGCGCGTCGGTAGGTGCTGCAGTGGCGTGCTCCGAAGCTGCATCACTGGAGGGGACGCTGGCGGGGCTGGATCCCTCGCGGGGCGCGGTCACGCCTGCGCAGAACTCGTCGATGTTGTCCGCACCTTCGGCGGCCTCCACCAGGGCCCGGTAGGCGACGGAGCTGGTGTCCACCTGGCCGTTCTCGGCTTTCTCCTTCGCAAACGCTGTGCAGAGCCCGTAGCTGGCTGATCCGGTTGCGTCTGGGCCGACGGGCTCACCCGACTGCCCGGTATTAGCGTGCTCGCTCGCCTCGCTGCTGCTGTGCGCCGAGCCCTGGCTGCCGGGGTCGCTGTGATCGCTGCTTGCCGACGGTGCGCCGACGGTCTGGTGTGCGAAATCCTGGATGGGCTCGGGCAGGGCACCGGCGTATGCGGCGGCCGCGAGGCCGCCGAACCCGATGGCTCCGGCTGCGGCAGCCGCGGCGAGCTTCGTACCCAAGATCGTTGCCAACATGGATCGTCTCCTAGCGACGGGAGCATTACGGCGGTGACCACCCAGATCCCGTTCCCGAGCGAATGCGGCGATCGCCACCGTCTGACCGGCAAGCTCGCGGTCGGAGGGCGGGCCGGCTGCCGCGGAAAGCAGGTCGGCGAGCGCTGCGACGTCCGGGGTAGTCCGCTCGGTGGCGAAGTCACCGTCGAGCAAGCGGTCGAGCGCCACCCCAGGGACCGGCTGGTCCCCGGCGCGTCTCGGGAAGGGGAACTCGGGCATCTCGCCGCCATAACCGCCAGGGCCGCTCATTGTGTTACACCCCCTTCCACACCTTGCTCGACGAGTACGGCGGCGAGCCGCCGCAGACCGCGGTGCGCGGCGATCCGTACGGCCCCTGGGCTTTTGCCGAGTAACTCGGCTACCTCCTTCGCGCTGAGGCCGGCCACCACCCGAAGCGTGATGACCTCGGCCTGCTCCGGCGGCAGGCGGGCGATCAGCGCGAGAGCCCGCTCGGTGCTGATGCGCTCGGCCGCACCCTCCGCGGTGTAGTCCGGTCCCGGTCCCTCAAACAGGTGGGGGTCGGGAACGGCGTGGATCGGCCTGCGCGCGGTACGGCGCCACGAATCGATCACCCGGCGACGAGCGATCGTGAAAAGCCACCCGCGGAACGCGGCCTCATCGCCGCCGAAGGTCGGCAGCCGGCGCGCGACGTCGAGCCACGCCTCCGACGCCACGTCGTCCACCGACTCGGCACCGATCACCTGGAGATAGCGCAGCAAGCCCGGCTGGAC
>DATBRJ010000025.1:0-16464 GCA_036560395.1 Actinomycetes bacterium
CGCCGTCTCCTACGATGATGTCCGCGCCGTCGCGACCAGGCTCCCGTCGACGCCGGACGTTCTCTCGCTCGATCCCGCCACGTTCGCCGAGGTGCTCGGCGACATCGACCGGCTGGCGACTGCGGCGGGCGCCACGGGCGCCGGCGAAACGCTTCGCCGAGATCTCGACGAGAGGCTTGCTCTCATTGATGCCGCGGTGAGGCAGAACTCCCGGGAAAGGCCGCGGGTCCTCGCCCTCGAATGGCTGGATCCTCCGTTCGTGGGCGGACATTGGATCCCCGAGATGGTCGAGCGAGCCGGGGGCAAGGACGTCCTGGGAAAGGCTGGTCAGAAGTCTCGCACCGCCACCTGGGACGAGCTCATCACAGCCGAGGCGGAGGTGGTCGTCGTGATGCCCTGCGGTTACGACGCCAACCGGGCCGCCCGGGAGGCGGCGACGTACTCCGAAGTCCTGGCAGGCCTTGGTGCACGTGAGGTCTACGCGGTGGACGCTGCCGCGTCCTTCTCGCGTCCCGGGCCGCGCCTCGTGGACGGTGTCGAGCTGCTAGCCCGCCTGCTTGACCCGTCGGTCAGATCGGCCCTCCCGGGCTATGAAGGCGTCCGCGCCCGATCAGTTGTGTGAGAGAAGACTTTCCCGGCAATGTGCTTAGCCGAGTTGACAACCGTGCGACCTGCGCGGAAGGGTCAGATGCGTCCGTTCAAGCGATGTGACCTGGGGTGATACTCAGATCTCATCGCGACGCGTCGCGAGGAGACGGGCTCGGCTCGACCGGCCGGCTGGCTCTGGCCACCCAAAGCTGACCGCTTCGCTGCGACGCGTTGTCCCGTCCGTCAAGCTAAGTTTGCCGAGGTGACACGAGTGGCTCTGCCGCCCCTCACTCCCGAACAGCGCGCCGCGGCGCTCGAGAAGGCCGCTCAGGCCCGCCGGGAGCGCGCGGAGGTCAAGAACCGTCTGAAGCACGCAGGTGCGTCGCTTTCCGAGATCATCAAGGAGGGCCAGGACAACGACGTCGTCGGCAAGATGAAGGTGTCCGCACTCCTCGAGTCGCTGCCCGGGGTGGGCAAGGTCCGCGCCCGCCAGATCATGGAGCGGCTCGGCATCTCAGAGACCCGGCGAGTGCGAGGCCTGGGCAGCAACCAGGTCGCCGCGCTCGAGCGTGAGTTCGGTGGGCGCTGACGGCGCTGACCACTCCCGCCGGCGCTTCACGAAGGCCACGTGGAGTGCCGCGGGCCACCTGGCTCAGGGGCGGTCGGTAAGGGTCGTTGTTTGAGCCGCCCACGGCTGACCGTCCTGTCGGGACCGTCTGGAGTCGGGAAGAGTACGGTCGTCGCGCATCTGCGCGCCGCCCATCCAGAAGTCTGGCTCTCCGTCTCGGTAACGACGCGTAAGCCCCGCCCGGGTGAGACACACGGTGTCGAGTACTTCTTCATAACAGACGACGAGTTCGACCGCCTCATCGCCAATGGTGAACTCCTCGAATGGGCCGAGTTCGCCGGCAACCGATATGGCACGCCGCGCCGGCCGGTCGTCGACCGGTTGGCCCGCGGCGTGCCGGTGCTCCTCGAGATCGATCTTCAAGGCGCTCGCCAGATCCGCGCGGCGATGCCGGACGCCCTTCTCGTCTTCCTCGCTCCGCCATCATGGGCCGAGCTTGTCCGGCGCCTGATCGGTCGGGCCACAGAATCACCTATGGTGATCGACCAGCGGCTTGCGGTGGCTCGGGCCGAACTCGCCGCCGAACCAGAGTTCGACGTGACCCTGATCAACACGTCCGTCCAGGATGTGGCGCGCGAACTGCTAACCTTAATGGGACTCGCGCCGCACGGGTGACGCTGTGCCGCCCGAGTTTCCTATGAGATCCACACAACCGGAGGCAGTTCCGCGTGTCCGGAACCATGCCCGTGGCGGAGGGCATTACCAACCCGCCCATCGATGATCTGCTCGAGGCGACCGACTCGAAATACAGCCTCGTGATCTACGCGGCGAAGCGCGCCAGGCAGATCAATGCCTATTACAGCCAGCTCGGCGAGGGCCTGCTCGAATACGTCGGGCCGCTGGTCGAGACACATGTCCACGAGAAGCCGCTGTCGATCGCGCTGCGCGAGATCGAGGCAGGCCTGCTGACCGCTGAGCCAGTCGAACCGTAGCCTTGATCCCGTGGCCAGCCAGGAGGCCGGGGATGCCGCGAGACTGTCGCCTGGCGGGGAGGATCCGACCGCCCGCAAGGCACCGTCAGACACCGACTCCGCCGCAAGGACGTGGGCCGATTCAGCCCGATCGTCCTCCCGCCCGGCCGTGGTGCTAGGTGTAGGCGGCGGCATCGCCGCCTACAAGGTCTGTGACCTTCTGCGGCTCTTCATTGAGAGCGATCACGCCGTCCGGGTTGTGCCGACGCGGTCCGCATTGCATTTCGTCGGGGCTGCAACCTGGGCTGCGCTGTCCGGACAGCCCGTATCCACAGACGTCTGGGACGACGTCCACGAGGTGCCCCATGTTCGGATCGGGCAATCCGCCGACCTGCTCGTAGTAGCGCCAGCGACAGCGGACCTTCTGGCAAAGGCTGCTCACGGCGTGGCCGATGACCTGCTGACCAATACGTTGCTCACGGCGCGCTGCCCGGTTGTCTTCGCGCCGGCCATGCATACCGAGATGTGGGAGCACCCGGCCACCCAGACGAACGTCGCAATCTTGCGGGAACGCGGTGTACTAGTGATCGATCCCGCGGTGGGCCGTCTCACGGGCGCCGACTCCGGCATTGGGCGCCTTCCTGAACCGACCGAGATCTTCATGCTCGGCCGCCGGGTGCTCGCGAGGGGCAGCGGTGGCCTCGGCCTCGACCTTGCGGGACGGCGGGTTCTGGTCACCGCCGGCGGCACCCGGGAGCCGATCGACCCGGTCAGGTTCCTGGGCAACCGAGCGTCCGGACGCCAGGGGTACGCCCTGGCCAGGACAGCCGTCGCTCGCGGTGGCGAGGTCGTCCTCGTCGCGGCCAACACCGAGCTGCCCGATCCGGCTGGGGTGAAGGTCATCGCGGTTCGGACCACCCAAGACCTGCGCGACAGTGTTCTGGCCGAGGCACACGCCGCAGACGCTGTTGTCATGGCGGCGGCGGTAGCGGATTTTCGACCGGCCGAGTACGCGCCTTACAAGATCAAGAAGACGGACGACACATTCGCGCCGACGCTGCGCCTCGTACAAAACCCGCATGTGCTGCGGGCACTTACCCGGGCACGGCGACCCGGCCAGGTCATCGTCGGGTTCGCTGCCGAGACCGGGGACACCACCCGTTCGGCAACCGAGATCGGCAGGATGAAGATCGACTCGTACGGCGTCGACCTCCTGGTCGTGAACGAGGTAGGCGACGGGCGGGCGTTCGGGAGCACGCAGAACGAGGCAGTCATCTTTGCTGCAGACGGATCGGAACATTCGGTCGGGCAGGGCCCCAAGGAGGATCTCGCCGACACAATCTGGGACCTTGTTGTCAGCCGCCTCAGTCCCGGCTGAGCCGAGCGCCGCGGATGTGTTCTTGACCCCGCAGGCTGTGCCCCCATCGACGCCGTCGCCGGCTCCACCCGAGCCTCGCCTTCCGCCGACGGGTGCGGGAAGCCCGCTCATCGGTCTTGGAATCGCGTCAGCACTGATTGCAGTCGGCGCCGCGCTCATGTCACGATCGCGTCGGCCGGGGAGATCTCCATCGGAGCCGTGATAATCGGCCAGATTTCGGGAAACTCGACCCTGGCCTCGGGTTCTTTGGCCTGAGTGCCGGTGATCGACGGAATTTCTGTCCGTGCCACAGGCAGCTAGACTCCCCACATTCATCAGCCGCGCAGCCGCGAACGACGTAGGAGTGCCGTGTCTCGTCGCCTGTTCACCTCGGAGTCCGTGACCGAGGGTCACCCCGATAAGATCGCCGACCAGATCAGCGATTCGATCCTGGACGCGCTGCTCAAGGAGGACCCGCGCAGCCGAGTCGCCGTCGAGACCCTCATCACCACCGGCCTCGTCCACGTCGCCGGTGAGGTCACCACCGAGGCATGGGCCGACATTCCGACGATCGTTCGCGAGAAGATCCTGGAGATCGGCTATGACTCGTCGAAGAAGGGGTTCGACGGGCTGTCGTGTGGGGTGTCGGTCTCGATCGGGTCGCAGTCTCCGGACATTGCGCTAGGTGTGGAGTCGGCGTACGAGACGCGCGAGGGCGAGGGTTTGGACGACCTGGACCGGCAGGGTGCCGGCGACCAGGGCTTGATGTTCGGCTACGCGTGCCAGGACACGCCCGAGCTGATGCCGCTGCCGATCACGCTCGCCCATCGGCTGGCCCGACGGCTCGCGGCGGTGCGCAAGGATGGCACGATTCCTTACCTGCGGCCCGATGGGAAGACGCAGGTGACGATCGAGTACGCAGGAGACAAAGCGGTTCGGCTCGACACTGTCGTGGTCTCCAGCCAGCATGCATCCGACATCGACTTGAAAACGCTGCTTCAGCCCGATATCGCTGAGCTCGTCGTCGAGCCCGAACTTCCCGGGCTCGGCATCGAGACCGACGGCTACCGGTTGCTCGTCAACCCGACCGGCCGGTTCGAGATCGGCGGTCCGATGGGTGATGCCGGCCTGACCGGCCGCAAGATCATTATTGACACCTACGGTGGCATGGCTCGCCATGGCGGCGGGGCCTTCTCCGGCAAGGACCCGTCGAAGGTCGACCGATCCGCCGCCTATGCCATGCGCTGGGTCGCCAAGAATGTCGTGGCGGCCGGCCTGGCCGGGCGGTGCGAGGTGCAGGTCGCGTACGCCATCGGCAAAGCACATCCGGTGGGACTTTTCGTGGAGACCTTCGGTACTGGCGCCGTGCCCGACCACAAGATCCAGGACGCCGTGACATCCGTGTTCGACCTGCGGCCTGCCGCGATCATCCGTGACTTGGACCTACTCCGTCCGATCTATGCGCAGACTGCGACCTACGGCCACTTCGGGCGTGATCTTCCTGACTTCACCTGGGAGCGGACCGATCGGGTGGACGCGCTCCGCTCGGCCGCCGGTATTTAGGTCTCCGTCGGGCTCGCGCAGGTGGAAGTCCGGTGCGCCGGCCCATCTTGAGCAAGGCCACCTTCTCCAGGATCCCGGAGCACCGGCTGTGGAAGGGCAACCTTGCTGCGGGAATCCCGCGCGTGCTTGAGAAGGTGCACCTAACTTCGGGAATCCCGGAGCGCCTAAGGCGGTGGCCGGTGCCCGGGCCCATGCCGGCCACCGGTCGGTTCCGGCGATGTTGATCGCCGCTGTGGAGGGCTCGGCGATTTGGTAGTCCTATCTGGTAGACCGGGGGGCGTGCACGAGGACGGGACGGTCGCGACCAGCCAAGGGGAGCAGCTTGCGCTTGTCCGGTCCCGGGTCCGTCGGAGGCCCGTGCAGGGTACGGACGTGGCGGCGATCGAGAATCCCGTGGCGCGGGTCGCAGTCGACGTGCCGCTCGCCCACCTCGACCGGCCGTTTGACTACCTCGTCCCCGAAGTGATGTCGCAGACAGCAGTGCCCGGCTGCCGGGTTCGGGTCAGATTCGCGGGTCGACAAGTCGACGGCTTCGTCGTCGATCGGCGGGCGGCAAGCGAGCATAGCGGGACACTCACGCCGTTGACTCGAGTCGTTTCGGCAGAGTCCGTCCTCGCTCCCGAGGTCGCCCGGCTTGCAGGGTTGGTGGCCGATCGCTACGCCGGAACCACTGCGGATGTGCTGCGACTTGCCGTGCCGCCGCGACACGCCCGGGCCGAACGTGAAGCTGCAGGCGTGCCAGGGCAGCCTGCTGGGCCGCCAGGCGAGCAGGCCCTGGCCGCGGAGGGGGTCGACTCCCGGGCAGCCCTGACCATCGGGCTGGGGGAGTCTGGCGCAGGCGCGGCCGCGGAGGCGGTGCGGTCTCGGGCAAGCTCGCCTGGCGGGAACGGGGCGGCCGGCGTGGGCCAGGCCATCGGAGTTGGGGACTCGGGCGCGGGCGCTACTGGTGCGGTGGAGGACTCGGGCGCGGGCGCTACCGGCGCGGCGGAAGACGCAGGCGCGGGCGCTACTGCTGCGGCGGAGGACTCAGGCGCGGACGCAGCTGGTGCCGTGGGCGAGTCCGGCGTCGGCGTGGCCACCAGGCTCCCGGAGTGGGGCCGTTATGCGAACGGCCCTGCCTTCATCGCGGCCCTAACGAGGGGGAGGTCGCCACGGGCGGTCTGGGCGGCGCTACCGGGCCCAGAGCATTGGGCGGCTGCAATAGCGGTCGCGGTTGACGCCGCGCTGAGGTCCGGGCGGGGAGCACTTGTCGTTGTCCCGGACAAGTGGGATGTCGCAGGGCTTGACTCGGCGCTCGCCCGCCGGCTCGGCTCCGGTCGGCATGTAGCGCTTACCGCCGAGCTGGGCCCTGCAGAGCGTTATCGACGCTTCCTGACGGTACGCCGCGGCCAGGTCAAGGCAGTGATCGGGACTCGGGCGGCCGCGTTCGCGCCCGTCGCGGACCTCGGACTGGTTGTCTGCTGGGATGACGGCGACGACCTTCACGAGGAGCCCCGCGCGCCCTATCCTCACGCGCGCGAGGTCCTGATGCTGCGGGCCCATGACGTTGGTGCTGCGGCGCTTGTCGGCGGCATCGCGGTGACCGCTGAGGGGGCACGCCTTGTGTCCTCAGGCTGGGCACATCCGATCCGCGCTGGCCGGAGGACGACCCGAGCGTTCGCTCCTCGCGTTTTTGTAGGCGGAGAGGACTCAGGCGCTCGTGCTGATGAGGGTGATGCCGCTCGGGCGGCACGGCTTCCGACCTCCGCCTGGCTGGCCGCGAGAAATGGGCTCGAGCGCGGTCCAGTGCTCGTCCAGGTGCCACGCGGGGGGTACGCGCCCGCGCTCGCGTGCGCCCGCTGCCGGACCCCTGCACGGTGCGCACAGTGCTCGGGGCCGCTCTCCGTCACCTCGGGGCATGCGATCGCGACCTGCGGGTGGTGCGGCGCGCTCGCCGGTGAATGGGCATGCCCGGAGTGCGGACACCGCCGTTTCCGCGCTCGGGTCGTGGGCGCGCAACGTACCGCGGAGGAGTTGGGCCGCGCGTTCCCATCGGCGCCGGTGGTCTCCTCGAACGCCGAGACGCGTCGCAGCGCCGTGCCTGCTCGGCCGGCCTTGGTGGTTGCTACCCCGGGCGCTGAGCCCGTCGCGGCCGGCGGCTACGCGGCCGCGTTGCTGCTTGACGGCTGGGCGCTGCTTGACCGTGCTGACCTGCGGGCGGGCGAGGAGGCTTTGAGACGGTGGCTCAACGCGGCCGCGCTGGTGCGGGCCGATGGCGCTGTCGTGTTGGTGGCCGAACCGTCCGCCCGCTCGGTGCAGGCACTCGTGCGGTGGGATCCGAGCTGGCATGCCGAGCGAGAGCTCGCCGACCGGACAGCACTGGGGTTCCCGCCCGCGTCCCGAATGGCCGCGGTCGAAGGCACCGCGGATGCCGTCGCGGAGCTCCTCGGCGTCGTTCATCTGCCGCCTGATGCGCAGGTGCTCGGGCCGATACCGGTGGGCGATCAACGTGTGCGCGCGCTTGTCCGCACGCCACTGTCTGGCGGCGGCGCCCTCGCCACCTCGCTGAAGCAGGGTCAGGGGGTCCGCAGCGCCCGCAAGGCGACCGACCCGGTCCGGGTTGATGTCGACCCGCATCCGCTCATATAGCCGGCCGCGGAACCGAGATATGCACGGCAATGCCGTCGCACTACGTCTGCGCCGATCGACACCGCAGCCGAGCTCTAGCCGGATCCGGCTAGCAGGCGAGCGGCACGACCAAGCCGCCCAACCCGGGCGGGTCATCAGAGTGCGCGGCCAAAGGTGGGGTGCGGCGAGACCTTGATGGTGGGCGCCTGCTGGCCGGCCCAATCGGCCTCGCGGATCTCCTTGAGGGCCTGCTTGCGACTCGCGCGGTCCAACCGGTCGATGAACAGCATCCCGTCCAAGTGATCTGTCTCGTGTTGGATACAGCGGGCGAGCAAGTCGCTGCCTTCCACGACGACCGGGTCGCCGTACTCGTTGAACCCCTTGGCCACGACACGCAACGCACGTCTGGTGTCATAGGCCAACCCCGGCAACGACAGGCAACCCTCCTCGCCATCCTGCTCCTCGTCTGATAGATCGAGATCCGGATTCACGAGATGGCTGGGCTCATCCTCGACGCAATAGGTGAAAACCCGCAGGCCGACTCCGATCTGGGGCGCCGCGAGGCCCAAACCCGGCGCGTCCATCATCGTGTCGGTGAGATCCTTGACGAGGCCCCGCAGCTCTTTGTCGAAGTCGATCACCGGATCTGCAGGGGTGCGGAGCACGGGGTCTCCAAAGAGCCTGATGGGCTGGACGGCCACGCGTGACTCCTCTTCGTCGCTCGGGGATGAATGCGCGGGGATCGCGCTGTCAAGTGTAAAGACCGCGGCCAGCCATGCTCGGCGCCGCGACGGGGCCGATCAAGACGCTTCAGGTTCGGTGGATGGGAGGCTGTGGGTCGTGAAGGTCGTGTTCGCCGGGACGCCGCAAACGGCAGTTCCGTCCTTGGACGCGCTGATGGCCTCCCGGCACGAAGTAGTCGCCGTCTTGACCCGGCCGGACGCCCCGGCCGGGCGCGGGCGCCAGCTCACGCGTAGCCCTGTCGCCGAACGAGCGGCCGACACCGGCGTCGAGGTGCTCAAGCCGGCAAGGGCTAGAGATCCCGACTTTCTTGCCCGCCTCGCAGAGATCGCACCTGACTGCTGCCCCGTTGTGGCGTACGGGGGACTCCTGCCGCGTGCGGCCCTGGAGATCCCCCGTTATGGCTGGGTCAACCTGCACTTCTCGCTACTCCCGGCCTGGCGGGGCGCCGCCCCGGTGCAGCACGCGATCATGGCGGGTGACGAGATTACCGGCGCCAGCACCTTCCTGATCGAGGAGGGTCTGGACACCGGGCCGGTGTACGGCGTGGTCACCGAGGCGATCAGGCCCACTGACACAAGCGGCGATCTCCTCGATCGGCTCGCGATGTCAGGCGGGAATCTGCTCGTCGCCACGCTGGACGGGATCGAGGATGGGACTCTCAGCGCGGTTCCCCAGCCGACCGAGGGGGTGTCTCACGCTCCCAAAGTCACGGTTGGCGATGCCAGGGTCGACTGGACTGCACCTGCTGTCCACATCGACCGAGTGGCTCGGGCGTGCACGCCAGCCCCTGGGGCGTGGACGACGTGGCGGGGCGTACGGGTGAAGCTCGGTCCGGTGCTGCCGGACGACGGTCCCCGTCCGGCCGGCCCCGGTGAGCTCGTCGTGCAGAAGGATGCCGTCTTCGTCGGGACCGCCACCGAACCGGTCCGGCTGGGTGATGTTCAGGAGCAGGGCAAGCGGCGGATGGCTGCGACCGAGTGGGCACGGGGGGCCCGGATAGCCTCCGGTGAGCAGTTCCAATGAGCAAGTTCGGTGCAGACGGGGACAGCCGGTCGGGTCGGGCCTCACCTCGGCGGCGAGCCGCCTCACGCCCTGGGAAGGTGCGGGCGGTTGACCCCGCCCGCCGCGCTGCATATGACGTCCTACGCGCCGTCGACGTACGGGAGGCGTACGCCAACCTCGCGTTGCCGTCGACTCTCCGCCGCTATGGCCTTGCCGGCAGGGACGCCGGCTTCGCCACCGAACTCACCTACGGCACGCTTCGCCGACTCGGGACGTGGGATGCCATCCTCGCTGCTTGCGTGGACAGACCATTGGAGGCGGTGGATCCTTCGCTCCGCGACGTGCTCAGGTTGGGAACACACCAACTCCTCGCGATGCGGGTCGCCGCTCACGCGGCGGTGTCAGCCACAGTGGACCTGGCTCGCGCCGTTGCCAGCGACGGAGCTGCGCGGTTCGCCAACGCGGTCCTGCGTAGGGTTGCCACCCGAGATCTCGACGGTTGGCTCGCCGGACTCACCGAGGGACTGGATGACATAGAGCGGCTGGCCGTCGTTCACGCACACCCGCGCTGGATCGTCGCCTCCTACGCTGATGCGCTCGGTGGCGGGCTCGACGAAGTGGCAGCGGCACTCGCGGCCGACAACGAGGCGCCGTCGGTCACGCTCGCCGTACGACCGGGCCGCGCGACCGTCGACGAGCTTGTCGAGGCGGGTGCGGTCCCCGGCCGATGGTCTCCGTATGCCGCAACGCTGCGGGCGGGAGATCCGTCGAAGGTGCCGGCCGTGGCAGAGGGCCGGGCCGGCGTCCAGGACGAGGGCAGCCAACTGGTCACCCTCGCCCTCGCCAACGCGCCACTCGACGGGAATGACGATCGGTGGCTGGACCTGTGCGCCGGGCCAGGAGGGAAGGCGGCACTGCTGGCAGGGCTCGCGGCCCCGCGCGGCAGCACGCTGCTGGCGGTGGAACGCCAGATACATCGGGCCCTGCTGGTCGCCCGCGCGCTGTCGGGTACCGCGGGACGCTGGGCGGTAGTGGCCGGCGATGCCACCGTGCCCGCCTGGCGAGCAGCCCGATTCGACCGCGTTCTGCTGGATGTGCCCTGCACCGGTCTCGGCGCACTGCGCCGCCGGCCGGAAGCGCGCTGGCGCCGGTCACCGGCAGATGTCTCTGCGCTGCGGCCAGTGCAAGCTGCGTTGCTTCGCACGGCCCTGGAGGCGGCCAGGCCAGGCGGCCTCGTCGCCTATGTGACATGCTCGCCGCACCCCGCCGAGACCACAGTCGTCGTCAACGACGTCCTCAGCGAGCGCGGTGACGCCGAGTACCTCGACGCGAGGCCGCTCCTCGCCGGCGTGCCCGACTTGGGTGGCGGCCCGCATATCCAGCTCTGGCCGCATCGGCACGGCACCGACGCGATGTTCCTCGCTCTCCTCCGCAAGATGTGACCGGGACGGCCATCAGCGTGGGTCGCTCATTTCCTGGCTCAGCGCTCGTGGGGAACCACGGGGCGGGTGACTGGCACGACCGAGATCAGGCGCTCCAGCCCTTCATAGTCAGCGGGGTTCGTTGTGTACAAGGACAACCCCTCCGCGCCGGCGGCTGCGGCAATCATCAGGTCCAGTACCCGCTTGCGGGGCTTCCGTCCGGCGCCGACCACGGCCGCTGTGAGCCGGCCGTAGAGCCGAGCCGCCTCCGCGCCGAACGGTATGGGATCGAACTCGTTCTCCACGCGCTGCAACACATCGAGGCGGCGAGCGCGCTCGGCATGCTCATCGTAGGAGTCCTGCTCTTCGTTGCGCCGAACCTGATGGGGCCCGGCGGAGAGTTCGGCGAGGGTAATTGCACTGATGGCCATCTCATCGGGTAGTTCCCCCGGGTCGATCCACCGACGCAGCACGAGAATATTCGTGTCCAGCAGGCCCTGACGGTGCTCAGCGTTCATACCGATTGCCCAGATCGCTGTCCGCGCTAGCGTCCTGGTCCGCCCGGAAAATGTCCAGGTCAATCGCCGATGCGCCACGAGACATTGCGGCGAACTCCCGCCGAGAGACAAATGTACGCCGACGGCGGAGCGGTATTAGCTCTCCGATCTTGTGACCGTCGCTGGTTACGGTGAAGGATTGTCCGTCCTGGACGGCATCCATGATTTCCTTCGAGCGGCTACGAAGATCGCGCTGGGTGATTTCCGGCTGTGCTGGCACGGTCCTAGCGTAGCACTCTGTAGCACGCCGTGCTATAGCGTGGCGTGAGTCGCGCACATGTCGAAGGTTGCGGCTTGCATTGGAACAGAGCCGGCGAAGATCCGAACGTGGCCGGCGGAACGTAGCGGCGACCTTGAGAAGCTCTATGCCTCGGCTCGGCTAGTCCTTCAGCATCGATCGGACGCGCGACCAGCCCGTCGTCCGAACGTGCCTGCCGGCTCGGACTATCGTGCGTGTCGTGGGCGTACAGATGGCACCGAGCATCCTGTCGGCCGACTTCGCCCGGCTGGCCGAGGAGGCCGCAGCAGTCGAAGGTGTCGCAGACTGGCTGCATGTCGACGTCATGGACAACCACTTCGTGCCCAACCTGACGCTCGGCTTGCCAGCCGTCGAGAGCCTGCTCAAACACACCTCTCTGCCCCTGGATTGCCACCTCATGATCGAGGACCCGGACCGGTGGGCACCGGCTTATGCCGAGGCGGGCGCCGCAAGTGTCACCTTTCACGCCGAGGCCGCCGACGCACCGGTGCGTACAGCCCGCGCGATCAGGGCAGCAGGCGCGCGATCCGGCCTGGCACTGCGGCCCGCCACGCCGGTCGATCCGTATGCAGAGCTGTTTCCCGAGCTCGACCTGATCCTGGTGATGACCGTGGAGCCGGGGTTCGGCGGCCAGTCGTTTCTCGACATCGTGGTTCCGAAGATTCGGCGGGCGCGTGATCTCATCAGGAGTTCAGAACTGTCCATTTGGCTCCAGGTCGACGGCGGTATCGCGGCGGACACCATCGAGCGCTGCGCAGACGCCGGCGCCGACGTCTTCGTCGCCGGATCCGCCGTGTACAGCTCTGACAGCCCAGCGGCCGTGGTCCAAGCCCTGCGTAGCCAAGCCGATCGAGCCTTCCGCCCTTGACGTCGGCAGCGCGCGCAGCCGTGGTGCGCCAATGCAGCCGGCGGTCGCCATCCGACGAGTTGGTGACATACATCACGCTCGACGCTCGCTATGGCGAACACGGAGCTGTCTGGCAAGATGGGATGCACTAGAGCGCGTGCTCCGGGGTCGGTGAAATTCCGAACCGGCGGTGACAGTCCGCGACCCGGCCGAAGCCATCGGCCGGTGGACCCGGTGGAAGTCCGGGACCGACGGTGAGAGTCCGGATGGGAGGCAGCACGCGGGCGTGTGAGCACGCTCGTCTGATCGGCAGGCCCGACCTGCGACGAGTAGCTGAGTGTGCTGGCGCGGCCCTGCCAGCCCCGGAGTCCGTTCACCGGACGGTGAGGGCGAGATGGGCAGGGCGGGCAAGACATCCGACCGCGCAGCCGCGTGGCACGACGGCGCCGACCGCACAGCAGTCGGACCGAGCGCCGAGTCAGTGGCCTCGACGGCGGAGATCGCGGGCATGCGCCGAGCGCTTCAGCTCGCCGCCCGCGGACTCGGCACCACTAGTCCCAACCCCGTCGTCGGCTGTGTCATTCTCGATCCCGCTGGAGAGATCGTCGGCGAGGGTTTCCATGAGTACCGCGGCGGACCGCATGCTGAGGTACGCGCACTCGCCGAAGCCGGCACGCTTGCCCGTGGCGGCACCGCCCTGGTCACTCTTGAGCCCTGCGCACACACCGGTCTGACCGGTCCCTGCACCGAGGCGCTCATCGCTTCTGGGGTACGCCGTGTGGTCGCCGCAGTAAGCGATCATTACCGACCCGCGAGCGGGGGCGCCGACGTTCTGCGCCGCACCGGGATCGACGTCGAGATCGGCCTGCTCGCCGCTGAGGCGGCTCGCCTCAACGAGGCCTGGCTGACGTCGGTGCGGCTCGGCCGGCCGCACGTCACCTGGAAGTACGCGGCGAGCCTGGACGGACGCGTGGCGGCCGCCGACGGGTCGAGCCGCTGGATCACCAGCGCGGCCGCGCGGGCCGACGTACACAGGTTGCGCGCCGAGGCCGACGCCGTCGTCGTCGGCTCGGGGACGTTGATCGCTGACAACCCGCATCTCGCCGCGCGGAATTCATTCCCGCACAACGGGCAACCTCCGGTTGAGGCCCGGCGAGCCACCGATGTGCCAGACCAGCGGAGCCGGCCAGTCCGCCAGCCCCTGCGGGTTGTGGTGGACACCGAGGCGCGGATCCGGCCCGGAGCGCGTGTGCTCGACGCCAGCGCGCCGACGCTTGTGGCGGTCGCGGCCGATGCCGACACCGGGCACCTGCCGCTCGGTGTCGACGTGGTCCGCCTCCCGAGAGCGGCCGGCCGAGGACTCGATCTGCGCGCGTTGCTCGCCGTGCTCTACCGCCGGGACGTCATCGCCGTTCTCCTCGAAGGCGGGCCGACCCTGGCCGGCTCATTCCTCGCGACTTCCCTGATCGACAAGGTAGTGGGCTACCTCGCGCCGGTGGTCGTCGGCGGCGACGGCCTGCCAGTGCTCAGCGGTCCTGGAGCGCCGACCATCGCCGACGTCCTCCGCCTGCGTATCGACGAGGTGATCCCCATCGGTCCCGACCTGCGCGTCACCGCTCGGCTGCGAAACGACGAGGGACTCGAATCGCCGGCATCGAGCGACCGAGAGGAGTGAGAGCAGACATGTTCACCGGCATCGTGGAGGAACTCGGCGAGGTCGTCGCGTTGGATCGGCTCGTCGACGGCGCGAGGTTGCGCGTTCGCGGCAAGACCGTTGCGGCTGACGCCAACCACGGTGACTCCATCGCGGTCAACGGAGTCTGCCTGACCGTGGTCGACGTCGTCGACGACGAGTTCACCACGGACGTCATGAGGGAAAGCCTCGACCGCTCCAATCTCGGCGGCTTGGTCGCCGGCGAGCCGGTGAATCTCGAGCGTTCGGTGAGGGCAGGCGGTCGGCTCGGCGGCCACCTCGTACAAGGCCACGTCGACGGTGTCGGCACACTGCTGGACCGCACATCGTCCGAACACTGGGAGGTTGTTCGCGTAGGCCTGCCCGATCGGCTGGCGCGGTACGTGGCGGAGAAGGGCTCGATCGCCGTGGACGGCGTGAGCCTGACGGTAGTCCAGGTCGGCGAGGCGGACTTCAGCGTCGCTTTGATCCCGACAACACTCGAGCTGACCACGCTCGGCCGCAAGTGCGTTGGCGACGCGCTGAACCTGGAAGTCGACGTGATCGCGAAATACGTGGCGCGGCTGCTCGCCGTGCCGGCGCCGGCCACTCAAATGCCTCAGCTCGGCACGACCGAACCCGGAGCGATGTCATGACGGCTCATTCTCCGACCGCGCAGCTGCCGTGGAGCTACCCGCTCGACTCGATCGAGCGGGCGATCGCCGAGATTCGGGCCGGCCGCCCGGTCGTGGTGGTCGACGACGAGCACCGGGAGAACGAGGGCGACCTGTTCTTCGCTGCGTCACAGGCAACCCCGGAGCTGGTCGGCTTCACTATCAGGCATACCAGCGGAGTGATCTGCGTCCCGATGGAGGGCGGGGCGCTCGACCGGCTCGCCCTCCCGCCGATGACCACGGTGAACGAGGACCGCAAGCAGACCGCGTACACGGTCACCGTGGACGCGCGGGAGGGGATCACCACCGGGATCTCCGCAGCAGACCGAGCCCGCACCATCGCGCTGCTGGCGGCTGCGGACACTCAGGCCAGCGATCTGACCCGTCCCGGTCATGTGTTCCCGCTCCGCGCCGTTCCCGGTGGGGTGCTCAACCGGCCGGGCCATACCGAAGCAGCGGTTGACCTGGCCCGGCTCGCCGGTCTGCCCCCGGCCGGGGCGATCTGCGAGCTGGTCAATGACGACGGCACGATGATGCGCCGGCCCCACCTCATCGCCTTCGCTCGCAAGCACCGGCTGGCCATCGTCTCGATTGCGGATCTCATCGAGTTCCGCCGGCGCACCGACGAGCCTCCCCACGTCGTCGTAAGCCAGCGTGCAGCACCGGACCCGGGTCGGCTGGGCGCCGTCAAGGTGGAGCGGGTGGCACAGACCAGGCTGCCGACGATGCACGGCGAGTTCATCGCCGTGGGATACCGGGACGGCGCCGGCGTCGAGCACATCGCGCTCGTTGCGGGTGACCTCGGCGAGGGCCGGGACGTCCTCGTCCGGGTGCACTCCGAATGCCTGACCGGGGATGTCTTCGGCTCCCTGCGATGCGACTGCGGCGCGCAGCTGGCGGCTGCCCTCGGCCAGGTAGCCGCCGCGGGACGTGGGGTCGTCCTGTACATGCGCGGGCACGAGGGTCGCGGCATCGGACTGCTGCCGAAGCTGCGGGCCTACTCGCTGCAGGACCTCGGCCGCGACACTGTCGACGCCAACCTCGAACTCGGTCTCCCTGCAGATGCCAGGGACTACCGCGTGGCCGCGCGGATCCTTTCCGACCTCGGGGTCCATACGGTCAGACTCCTGACCAACAATCCGGCGAAGACCGTCGCCCTCGAACGGCACGGCGTGTCGATCTCGAACCGGGTTCCACTTGAGGTGCCGCCAACCCCGGACAACCTCCGCTACCTCCGCACGAAGCGTGACCGGATGGGTCACCTGCTCGACCTCGACGGCGTGGATGCCCGCGAGGATGGCGAAGGGTCTGCGCCGCCCTCTGCAGTGCGGCCCGTAGAGGCGTCGGCGGAGGGCCGGCCGTGAGCAAGTCCGGAGCGCCTCGGATCGCCGCGGGGGATGGCGCCGACCTGCGGGTCGGGGTGGTGGCGGCGCGCTGGCACGAGCGGATCACTGATGCGCTGCTCGACGGTACGCTGCGTGCGCTCAAGGAGGCCGGCGTCGATGAGCCGACCGTCGTGCGGGTCCCTGGCACCTTCGAGCTTCCCGTTGCCGCAGCCGCACTTGCCGGGCAGGGCTACGACGCAGTCGTGGCGCTGGGGGTTGTGGTGCGCGGCGACACTCCCCACTTCGAGT
>DATBRJ010000026.1:0-7414 GCA_036560395.1 Actinomycetes bacterium
CGAACATCCGGGCGGCGCGCAGTCGCACCCGCGCCAGCTGGTTGAAGTCACGGCGGTTGCCGGTGGAGGAGCGTGCTCCCCTGGCGGCGGCCATCGGCCCTCCCCCCGCAACCAGCTTGCTGGGAGGACTATCGCACCTGAGCCTGTCGCCCTACTCCGCAAACGTCCTTAGCTCGACCCCGACGCGACGGTACGGGATGCGGAGCATGCTGGCGTTCCGCTCCGTCGTGTCCGTGCTGGTGAGGTTCGTCGTGAGGACTTTCTCTACACCTCAAGGCCGGCCCTGCGGGCGGTCGTCCTCGCCCGGCCGGCGTTTGGCACCACACTGCACGGGTACGTGCGGGTGGATTGCCCGGAGCGAGAGCGGAGGGAACCAATGGCCGCAGAGCAGGGCAAAGACCCGCGAACCGGGCCGGTGCCAGCGCTGAACACCGACCGGATCTACCGCACCACCATCCCGGCGGAGGAGCTCGCCCAGGCGCTCGCGGACCACTTCCGCGCGCAGGAGTTCGAGGCACAGGTCTTCCGCACCAGCGGGGACCGCACGGTGATGCAGGCGCGTAAGGAGAGCCTGTGGCGCCACCTGCTGGGGGTCAGCTACGCGCTGACCGTGGTCTTCACCCCTGGCGAGGGTCAGCTGAGCATCGGGCTCGGGGGCCACGAGTGGGTCGATGCGGCGGTGAGCGGGGCGATTGGGCTGGTGGCGGTCCCGCCGGTGCTGCTGGGGACCGCGTACGGCATCTGGAAGGAGAACCAGCTGGACAAGGAGGTCTGGCAGGTGATCGAGGAGCGGGTCGGCGCCAGCGAGCTGTAGCTGGAACACAAGATCGGTAGGCCCAAACCTGGCCCAACTACCTGACAACGTTGCACATCAGCTGCCGGCTCACCGACCCCGCCGTCCACCGGCTCGACCCGTGGAGCCATTGGTCGGAGCCACCGGGACGCACTCATCTGGACGGAGCCGAACCGGATCGTCTGACCCTAAGGCGCGAAGACTCGAAACCCCAGCACGTAGCGAATCTGCACTCGGAACCGCTCGACGGCCCGGCCGGTCACGTCGAACCCGTCGCCCGGCACGCTGAGCTGGCGGGCCACGAAGTCCGAGGTTGAGGAAGATCGGTACACGAATTTACGCTTTGCCTGCCGTTAGCTGGCGGTCGGAACGCTCGGATCGGTGAGCTGCTCACACCAGCGCGAGGCCGGATCAACGTACGGTCGGAGCAACGCAGTCAGATCCGGATCGCTTCGGCCGAGGAGTTCGTCGGCCGCGACCTTCCGGGCCACTCCGGCGAGCAGGTCGGCGACCTGGACCCGTGGATCGGTTCGCGAGTCCACCTGACGGAATCGGACGAAGCGACCTTGAGCCGGGAGGCGGATCATTTCGAGCGGCGGCGCGGCCAGGACCTGTTCGAGTCGTCGCATCCGCCGCTCGGTCAGCGCGGACTGCTCGTCGTGGACGACCGCGAGCGGATTCAGTCCACGACTCCAATGCAGCACGGTGCGAGCGACGGCGGGAAGCAACGGTTCCAGGACGGGCTGCAGGACCCGATCCTCGAGCAGCCGGGCGCGAGCGGAATAGGCCTCCTGCCGTCCGTTGCGCAGCTCGTCGATGATTCTTCCGACCCGACTGCCACCGTCTAGGGTCCGGAGTACCTCGACCTGACCGAAGAACGCGTCGACAGGGGCACTCAGTTGGCGGCGGCGGTCTGCGCGCAGAACCAGGTTGGTCGCTGCCAGGAATGCCTGCCAAGGTTCCCGACCGAAGGTGTCCGGGCCGGCGCGGCAGAGCCTGGCCGCCAGGCTCGCCAGTCGCTGGTCTGGGCGCAGGCCCAGGCTCGCCGCGTCCACGGAGCCCCCGATGAACAGGTCGAGAACCCTGCCGAGCACGAAACAGGACTTGTGGGTCAGATGGACCCTGGCGCGGCCGTGCATGGGACCGGACGGGCCGAGAAACCCGGCGAGGTCCGATCCGCCCTTGGACCGGAGCAGGTGCGAGGCCTTGTATTCGTAGCTGTGCTGCCCCGACCGGCCACGGAGTGCGCGGATACACTCCGCCGCCACGTTGATGTCCAGCCGGACGCTGGCGTGCGCGATGACGTCGGAGTTTCCGGCCGCGAGGTTGCTACCTTCCCAGCCCGACTCGTCGCACGCGATCTCGAGGGCATGCTCGGTTGATGTCTGTGTAGTCTCCACTGTCTTTCCTGACGCTCCGACGGATACGTCGACGTGTGAACAGATCGACGTTCACGTCTGTGGAGCCGCCAGAAGACATAAGACACATCGTCGCCGCTCGAGCCGGATTTCGCCACCGACTTTCGCGACCGGACAAAGGCTCTTCTGCCCGAGTTTCCAACCTGTAGGTGCAGGGCCGGCCGCATTCCGCGACACCACGTGGGGGGAGTAGGTGGTTGAACGCACGCTCGCTCAGGTCGGGGTTCGCGGCCCGCCACATAGTTGATCAGAATGTCGTCCTGTGGGGCGTCGAGCGCAAGATTGCCGAAGATCACCGGCTGCCGGCACGCTGAGGCTGGGGCGGCGGCCAGCGGAGCCGGCTGGGCCCTGGCGCAGCGCTCGACAAAAGTGTCGAGTGCGCGCCGCATCGCGGTCCAGTCGTCCTCCTCGGCTCGCCGGGCGCGGACCGCCACCTCCCAGGCAACCTCGAGCGTATTCAGCGAACTGAACCCTATTCACGGCGCCAGCGTCAGTTCCCTCGTTGCGACCACCGCGTGCTGAGTCACAGTGTTGGTCCTCGGACACCACACTGGTACACGATCGAGATTGTTCGATATGGTCGGCACCGACGTCCCGGACCAAGATCAACGACCACCCGCGCTGAGCTGCACGGCTCCACGCCAAGGTCGAGCCATACTTTGCACTTCGGATCAGCTTCGAGTGCCGGGCCTAGTCCTTGTGTCCGACGATGTTGACCACGATGCCGTGGGGATCTCGGACGAAGAACCGTCTGACCCCCCAGGGCTCATGGGTGAGCGGGTGGACGATCTCGTAACCGCGACGTTGTGCCTCCGCGTAGGTGGCGTCGACGTCGCTCACGTTGACGCTGAGCATCGACTGCTCGGGTGCGGTGGGGTCGCCGGAGACGAGGCTCACCTGCACACTCGGGTTCGCCGGTGATCGGAAGCTGGCGACCCAGCCCAGGTCAAACTGCTTCCGAAGACCGAGGAACTCCTCGTAGAAGTCGTGGCCGGTGGTCGCGTTGTCCACGTTGAGATTCGGCACGATGCGGTGGAGAGTCATAGCGTTGCTCCCGTGGTTAGTGGTCGCTGGAGACCCTGTCCTGCCCAGCCCGCAGGCCAGGTCATGCGTTGACGACCGCACTGCTCATAGGCGGGGATATGCCGAATACGTGCCGCCGTTGCGGCGGGATGCCGCGCCGGCAGCGGCCGCCGCAGCGTCGCGTACCGGGCCGCCCGGGCGGCTCGGTACTTGGTGGCGTGTGTGTGCATGTACGTGGCCGCGTCCTCACCCCACTACTCGCGAAGCGCATCCGAATCAACGACACGTGTGACGCCGGTCACACCAGGCCCTTGGCGAGATCGCTGGCGTCCGCGGGAAAGGGGTCCGGGGACCACTACGGGACGCTGCATGGCGTTGGCAGTCAAGGCGACACCGCCGTGGGGTATGTTGTCTCGCCGTGCCGAAGACGCGCCTCGATCTTGACCGGATCCGCGCGGCTCGCCGCGTGATCGACCCGATGTTTCTGGATACCCCGCAATACCAGTGCGACGCGTTGGGACGCCAGCTCGGCTGCACGGTGAGTATCAAGCTGGAAACGGCGAACCCGGTCCGTAGCTTCAAGGCCCGGGGTGCCGAGCTTGTCGCCAGCCTGCTGACCGATCAGGGCCGGGCGGCCGTGGTCTGCGCCAGCGCCGGCAACCTCGGCCAGGCGCTCGGTTGGTCGGGTCGCCGCCGTGGTCTCAACGTAACGGTCGTGGCATCGCGCTGGGCACCGGCCGCCAAGCTCGATCGGATCCGTGCGCTGGGTGCGGAGTTGGCGTTGGTGGACGGCGACTTCGACATGGCCCGCGAGCGGGCCGCGAGTATCGCGCAGCGGCGCGGCGTCCGGCTGGTCGAGGACAGCCTGAACATCGAGACCTGCGAGGGTGCGGCGACCATCGGATTGGAACTGGCGGGCGACGCGGCCTCCTTCGACGCTGTCCTGATCGCCCTGGGTGGCGGTGCGATGGCCACGGGCGTGGGCTACGTCCTGAAATCCCTGGCGCCCGGCGTGGAGGTGATCTGCGTGCAGCCCCGTGGCGCACCCGCGATGACCCGCTCCTGGCACGAGCGCCGGGTCATCACCACCGACTCGACCCACACCATCGCCGACGGCGTCGCCGGCCGGTACCCCATCCCCGCGGTCCTGGACGACCTCCTCGAGGTGGCCGACGACGCCGTCCTGGTCCACGAGGCGTCGATCGTCACGGCCATGCGGATGCTCCTGGAGCGCGCGGGCCTGGTCGTCGAACCGTCAGCGGCCCTCGGCATCGCCGCCGTCTTGGAAGACCGTGACCGCTTCGCCGGCCGCCACGTGGCCACCATCGTCTGCGGCAGCAACGTCGACCTGGACGCCTATCACCAATGGGTCGGCCGGTGAGGCCACGCGAAGCGAAATCGTCCGCTCCGGAGCATGGATGCACCCGCGTGCGCGGAAGGCGACGTGCGGGCCGCGCTCGTCGAGCTGCGCCGCGCGTGGAAGCGGTAGCACACGACCTGACGAACCGCACGAGGCGGCGAGGGTACCCGTCCTGCTGAGGCCGCTTGGCATGCGGGCCGGCGACGAGGACGGCGCCCAACTTCGAGTTCGATGCGGTGGCCGCCGTCTTCGCCGAGCCGTCGCCGCGGCGGTTGGTGCCGCCCTCACCGCGCGGCCGGCGACGGCCGGTGTGGAGTTCCTGCCGGCCGGCGAACGGCATGAACGACAGGGTCCGCCATTCGGGGCGCACCCCGCCTGATCGGCCGCGGTTGCGTCCCGACCCGTCATGGCGGCTGGTCGAACTTGATCGGGGTTAGACGTCGGCGGCCGCTGTCCTGGCTGGACCGGGCTCGGTCGTTCGCGCCTGGCGGTGCGACCCTAAGCGGGTGAACCGCCCAGTCCGGCGTGGTCTGGCTACTGAAGAACAGGGATCGGGAGACGAACCGACCTATCAAGGTCAGGGATCGGACGTCGTCTTCTGCAGGCCGCGCTGGCCTACGGCGGCCGCGGGTGAACAGCAGCGTCGCGACGTCCGCAACGCACGGCTCAAAGATCAAGCTAACTGATGAGCGTTGTCTTGGGGCGGACCACACAGAACTCGTTCCCTTCCGGGTCAGCGAGTACGGTCCACGACTCGGCGCCCGTCTGCCCGATGTCGACCCTGCGTGCGCCGAGCGCGAGAATGCGCTCGATCTCGGCGTCGCGCTCCTCGGCGCCGCTAGTGAGGTCGAGGTGAACGCGATTCTTGACGATCTTCGGGTCCGTCACCGGCATGAAACAGATCCCGACCGGCGCGGTCTCAGCTGCGCCGATCACGATCTCTCGCTCCCGCTCGGAGAGGATCCGCCAACCCAGCACCTGAGTCCAGAACCGGGCCAATGTCGGCAGATCGTGCGCATCGATGACGATGTGATGCAGCAGAACAGCCATGCCCGCCAGTATCAACGGCCGAAATGATCCTGTCGTGCCGGCCGACTCGACCCGAGCCACCTCCGCAACACGGCCCCGGCCGGTCGTGACAGGGTGTTGCGGCTCGCGGCCCGTTGGGGCGACGACGACCAGGCCGAAGCCGTCGCATTCACGCCATCGCCGCTAGTCACGGCGACCGATGCACGAAACAGCTGCCGTCGGCGGCCGGGAGATGCCGCTCGGCGTTCGTCGTGGCCCCGCTCGGCGTTGACTGTGTGGCGACGAAGCGCCAACCATGCTCGACGGTTCTGTACCACCAACCCTTGCGGACTAGCATCCACACTAGACGGTCCCGACGATCGCCTGCGTCGACTCACGGCCGATCGGTCCGAACGACCCGGACCGACGTCTTGGTCCTCCCCCCTGATGTCGGTCAGCGTGATGGGCACGGCGCAGCTCACCCTCGTGTTGGCGGTGATCACCGTGTCGTCGTGTGCCATCTGAAGAATGCTGAGCCGCGGTGACAAGCCGGACGCTGCAGGCAACAGCTGTCGCGCAACGTATGCGGCATTGATTCGGCTCACGCGGGCGGCTGTGAGTCTTCTCGCATTTGCCGGCTGGGCGTCGGCCCGGTCATGTCCGTACTTCTCGATGCGGGCCGTGCACAAGGCATCGGCCGCAGATCCGGAAGGACCATCATGAACAGCAGCACGAGACGCCGCCTGGTGCGCGGGATCGGCGCCGTCCTCGCCGCCGCGACCGCGTCCGCCACGCTGGGCATCAGCGCGGCGTCAGCGGCCGGCCATGTGACACCGCCGGCCGGGATCACCGTACCGGCCGACTCGGCCGGCGCGCCCGCCGTCCTGGTCGCGAGCCTGGCGGGCCGCAACGAGGTGACCGCCGGCGCCCCGGACGGAAAGGCCCTTGAGCTAATCGGCATTCAGGGCAACACGCTCAGCTACGCCGTCACGTGGCGCGGCATCGGCACGCCGACCGTGGCAAGCATCCACGCCGCAAGTCAAAGAGTCGACGGTCCCGTCGTCGTGCCGCTGTTCACGACGCCGCGCCCAGCCGGTGGCTTCGCGTCCGGCAGCGTCACCGTCACCGACCTGGCCCTGCTGGCCGCTTTGCGCTCGGACCCGGGTGGCTTCTACACCGACCTTCGCACCGACGAGTTCCCCGATGGCGCCGTACGTGCACAGCTACACGCGCTCAACCACGTGGTCAGCACCAGCGGAGTGGCCGCGCTGCAGGAATCGGTGGTCCTCGGCAGCCAGATCTACGCCTGCACTCCACAACCCGACGGATCGTTCGCCTTCACCCAGCACGATGTCGATGCGCACCTCACCGGCGGTATCCACCACACCTTCGTGCTGCCGGTGGCCGGCCCGCCGCAGTGCCAAGCACCCGATGGTAGCGCGGTCACCGGCAAGGTCGTCACCAAGAACGCCAACGGCGCGGACAACATCGCCGAGCTGAATCTCGATGCCACCCAGATCGGCAATTCCACGGGACTGCTGGCGCACGTCGTCGAGGTGCTCCGCCTCAACACCGTCGGTGGCGTCGCCCCGACCGGCACTTGCGACCCCCAAGCCACGCCAACTGTCAACATCCCCTACCAGGCCGACTACGTGTTCATCAACGGCTAACTACCACCTCAACCGTCTGTGCGTCGCCGCTCGGCAGCCCATCGTCGCCAATCGAGACGACGGCCTCGATCCCTCAGACCAGAAGGGATCGAGGCCATCGTGTTCAGGACGTAGCTAGAGCCGATAGTCGTTCACGAGATGA